>DASXIJ010000090.1:0-18140 GCA_036498045.1 Solirubrobacteraceae bacterium | reverse complement strand
ACGGACCGCTTGATTGCGGATCTCGTCGCTCACCGGAACATTTCGACCCTTGATGTCGATCTGCATCACAGGCTCCTTTGGTCGGCTGTTGTCTGGCTCGGCCCTTGATGCTACGCCCGCGCCTGGCGGATGTCCACGCGCTGGCGTGCTTTGGATCGTTCGTCCAGTGCAGCGGGCGAGCGCGCCGGCAACGCGGTTGGCCGACGGGTGGGAGAATTGGGCGCGTGGGCGCGGCTGGCGCGAGCTTCGCGAACTTGATCGCCGCGAAGGCGAACCTTTCGTGGGCGGTCGAACCCGAGCTCTTCGTGATCCTCGCCGTCGCCGGCGGCGTGTACGTCAGGCGTTGGCGGACGGTGCGCGGAAACGCCTCGCCACGCGCCGCGGCCGACGCGCCGGTCTGGCGCCTGTGCTGCTTTCTCGGATCGCTGCTGGTCAGCGGCATCGCGCTGATCTCGCCGGTCGACGCGCTCGCCGACCAGTTGTTCCTGATCCACATGGTCCAGCACACGCTGCTGCTGGACGTCGTCCCGATCCTCGCGATCCTCGGGTTCACGAAGGTGATCCTGCGCCCGGTGACGCGCGCGGTGCACGACGTCGAGCGCCGCGCCGGCGCATTGGCAAGCCCGGCGTTCGCGGTGGTGCTGTACGTCGGGGTGATCTGGGCGTGGCACGTCCCGGCCGCGTATGACCTCGCGCTGCGCCACCCGTTCGTGCACGTGCTCGAGCACGTGACGTTCCTGCTCGCCGGCTCGCTGTACTGGTGGCACCTGCTGTCGCCGATCCGTGCGCGCCTGCGCCTCGACGGGCTCGGGCCGATCGTCTACATGGGCGCGACCAAGCTGTTCGTCGGCGCGCTCGGGATGGGGCTCGCGTTCGCGCCTACCGCGCTGTACCCGTACTACGTCCACCACGCTCGCGTTTGGGGTCTGTCGGCGCACGACGACCAGTCGATCGCCGGCCTGGTGATGGCCGTCGAGCAGTCTGTGGTGATGGGCATTGCGCTCGTCGTGCTGTTCGTTCGGGCGCTCGCGGAGTCAGAGCGCGAGCAGCAGCGCCGCGAGCGCTACGAGATCGCCTGAGCGGGACCTCGACGCGGCGCGGAGCGGCGTCCTCGGTCGCTCGCGTTCTCTCGCACCCGACGCTCCCTGCGTCGTTGCTCCGATTGGTCGACGGCCCGTTAGCTAAGAGCGCCCACGGCGGATGCTCTGGAGGATTCCGCCGTGCCCGGTGATCGCGCCGATCAAGATCGCGCCGGAGGCGACGTCGGTGCCGGGAAACACGATGCTCTCGCGCAGTTGCGCGCCGTCGCCGATCCGAGTGCCGTCGCCGAGCACGACCGGGCCCATCAGGCGCACCCCCGAGCCGATCTCGACGCCACGCCCGATCCACGCGTCGCCATCCACGTCGGTGTCCTCGCGCAGTGGTGAGTCGCCGACGATCGTGAGGCCCGGCCTGACCTCCTCGCCCTCCATCTCCAGGCGCAGCGCCCCGCGCAGCGCATCGAACGTGCCCTGGCGCAGCTCGCCGAGCGAGCCGATGTCGTTCCAGTACTCGCGGATCTCGTGGATGTGAAACGGCACGTCGTTCTCTAGCAGTGTCGGGAAGACGTCTTTGGCCCAGTCGACGAACGGGCGGTCTGGGAAGTAGTCGAAGATCTCCGGCTCGAAGATGTAGATCCCGCAGTTGCCGAGGTCCGACAGCGCCTCGGCCGGGGACGGCTTCTCCTGAAAGCCGGTGATTCGTCCCGCCCGGTCGTGGAGCACTACGCCGTACTCGCGAGTGTCGGCGACCTTCTTGACCGACAGCGTCGCGATCCCGCCACTCTCGCGGTGGCGCGCTACGAACGCGCCGAGATCGATGTCGGTCAGCGCGTCGCCGGAGATCACGAGGAACGCCTCGTCACCGAAGAACTCCGCGCACGCACGCACGCCGCCGGCGGTGCCGAGCAGCTCCTCCTCGTAGCGGTATGAGATCCGCTCGCCGAAGTACTCGCGAATCGAGTCGGGGAAGTAGTGCAGGTTGGCGATCACCCCGTCGAACTCGAACCGATCGACCAGATCGAGGATGTGCTCCATCACCGGCCGGTCGAGGACCGGCACCATCGGCTTGGTGATCTCGTACGTCAGCGGGCGCAGCCGGGTGCCGAGCCCGGCTGCCAAGACCATTGCCTTCATCTAGTACCTGTAGTGATCGGGCTTGTACGGCCCGTCGACGGGCACGCCGATGTAGGCGGCCTGCTCGTCGGTCAGCCGCGTCAGCCTGACGCCGAGCGCGTCGAGGTGCAGCCGAGCAACCTTCTCGTCGAGATGCTT
Organism: Solirubrobacteraceae bacterium; assembly: GCA_036498045.1. Classification (GTDB taxonomy): domain Bacteria; phylum Actinomycetota; class Thermoleophilia; order Solirubrobacterales; family Solirubrobacteraceae; genus Palsa-744. Next base: position 15,828 of record DASXIJ010000090.1, on the reverse strand, counting down.
GGGCAGCACGTAGACCTTCTTCTCGTACTCGTCGTTCTTCGTGAACAACTCGATCTGCGCGATCGTCTGGTTGGAGAACGAGTTGCTCATCACGAAGCTCGGATGGCCGGTCGCATTGCCGAGGTTCAGCAGGCGCCCCTCGGACAGCATGATGATCGCGTGGCCATCTGCGAAGACCCACTTGTCGACCTGTGGCTTGATGTTGACGCGCTCGATCCCCTCGACGCGAGCGAGGCCGGCGATGTCGATCTCGTTGTCGAAGTGGCCGATGTTGCCGACGATCGCCTGATGCTTCATCCGGGCCATGTCTGACGCGTTGATGATGTCCTTGTTGCCGGTCGTCGTGATGAAGATGTCGGCGATCTCGACGACTTCGTCGAGCGTCTTGACCTCATAGCCCTGCATCGCTGCCTGCAGCGCGCAGATCGGATCGATCTCGGTGACGATCACGCGCGCGCCCTGCCCGCGCAGCGATTCGGCGCAACCCTTGCCGACGTCGCCGAAGCCGCACACGACGGCGAGCTTGCCGCCGATCATCACGTCGGTCGCGCGATTGATGCCGTCGATCAACGAGTGGCGGCAGCCGTAGAGGTTGTCGAACTTCGACTTGGTCACCGAGTCGTTGACGTTGATCGCCGGAAACAGCAGCTCGCCGCGCTCGACCATCTCGTAGAGACGGTGCACGCCGGTCGTCGTCTCCTCGGTAACGCCTTTGATCCCCTGACCGATTTGCGTCCACCGCTGCTGGTCCTCGGCGAGCGATCGCGTAAGCGTCGTGAGGATGACCTGCAGCTCGTGTGAGTCGGCGCTCGCAGGATCGGGCACTGCGCCGGCCTGCTCGTACTCGGTCCCCTTGTGCACGAGCAGCGTCGCGTCGCCCCCATCGTCGAGGATCATGTTCGGTCCCGGTTCGCCGTCGGGTCCGGGCTCGGGCCAGCGCAGGACCTGCTCGGTGCACCACCAGTACTCCTCGAGCGTCTCGCCCTTCCAGGCGAACACCGGCACGCCGTGGGGGTCGTTCGGCGTGCCGTCCGGTCCGACGGCGACCGCGGCTGCCGCGTGATCCTGGGTGGAGAAGATGTTGCAGCTGCACCACCGCACCTCCGCGCCGAGCGCGGTCAGCGTCTCGATCAGCACCGCCGTCTGGATCGTCATGTGCAACGAGCCGGTGATCCGTGCGCCCTTCAGCGGCTGCGCCGCGGCGTACTCGGCGCGGATCGACATCAGCCCGGGCATCTCGTGCTCGGCGAGCACGATCTCCTTGCGGCCGAAGTCGGCGAGCGCGAGGTCGGCCACCTTGAAGTCGTTGATCGTTGCGACGGCGGTTGGGGTCACTGCTGACATGACGAAGCCTCCTGTCCGGTCAGGTGAGCGCCCTTGCTGCAGAGGAAGGTCGAGCGTGGCGGATCAGGCCCGTCGCAGCGCTCCTCGACCCGTCTCGACCGTATCACAGAGCCACAGCGGGCTCAGCGCTGCTCGAGCGCGGCCTTCAGCTCGTCGATCACCTTGACCGGACCGGGGTCCACGCCGCGCAGCGTCGCGAGATAGATCGACACGAGGTCGCCGAGCAGCACCAGCGAGATGACGCGCTCGATCGTCGTCTGCCCGCGCGTCTCCAGGCGGAAGCTCGCGACCGCGTTGGCGGCGATCGAGCGCTCGGTCAGGTCCATCCGCGCCTTCACGCGAGGGTGCGCGTCGGAGTCGTCGAGGAACACGGCCGAGAAGCGACCGACGTCCTGTGCCCCCTCCCATCCGACGATCTCGTTGTGGTCGAGCTCGGGCAGTTCGTGCGCGAACGCCGGCTGCTTGGCGTTCTCGTTGACCTGCGTCTTCCAGCGATAGGCGATCGGCGTGGTCAGGCCGGCACCGGCGATCACGGGCGCCGTCCCGAGCAGGCCCCGCGCGACCTCCTTCGCGAGCGAGTCTTCGGGCGCGTCAGGGCCCCACTCGGCGACGAGCTGCTCGGTGTGCGACGCGGCGACGTCGATCTCAGAGGTCATCCGCGGGCCGGCACCGCACAGCGCCGCAACCTCGAGCGCGGCGACGGTCATATACGCGACGGCCGCACGCGGCTGGAACCCGCCGGGCAGCGGGATCACGGGGACGCCGTCGGCCCGGGCCATCTCGGCCAGGCGGCCGCCTGTGGTGACGACCGTCCGCCTCGCGCCGAGCGCGCCGGCCGACTCGTAGCACGCGAGCGTCTCCTCGGTGTCGCCTGAATAGCTGGCGCACAGAACCATCGTGTCGGGCGTCGTCCATGGCGGCAGCCCATACGCACGCGTGACGAAGATCGGGCGCGTCGCGTGATCGGACAGCGCGGCGCGCGCGAGCGCGCCGCCGATCGCCGAGCCGCCCATTCCGGCGACGACGAGCCCGGCGGACGTGTCCCAGTCCTGCATGATCGCCGACTCGACCCGCCACAACGCGTCGCGCAGATGCTCGGGCTGCGCGAGCACGTCGTCGAGCTGTCCCGAGAGGTCGACGCGAGCGATCGCCTCGCGCGACAGCTCGGCTGCTGTGGAAGTGGCGCTTGGGGCGCCTTCGCTCATCTGCTGCTCGCCTCCTGTCGACGTCTGCATTCTCGGGGATCGCGCCCCTGTGGCGCGCCGGGTCGACGGAAGCCTAGAGTGTCCCAAGCTCGAGCGGCGCCGCGCTCGCCGGTCACGACTGGAACTTGATCGCTCCGTCGCCCAGCACGACGCCGGGGAAGATCCGCGCCCCACGCGAGATCACGTTGTCGGCTCCCACCGTCACTCCCTCGCCAAGCACCGCGCCGCCGGTGATCGCGGTCCTCGCGCCGACACGGCACCCGCCGGCGACGATGCAGTCGCGCAGCGTGCAGTCCTCGCCGATCTCCGCGCCGCGCAGGATCACCGAGCGCTCGACGGTCGTGCCCGCCCCGACCGAGACCCCCTGTCCGAGCACGACCAGACTGCCGACGTGCGCGCCGGCGGCGACGTGCGCGCCGCGCTCGATCACTGCCGGCGGCACGACGCGCCCGTCGACGCGAGCGCCATCGTCGACCGCAAGCCAATCGTCGCCGAGGCGGGCGGCGACGGGAGTGTCGACGTTGCCCTCGATGATGTCGAACGTGCCCTGCAGGTAGCGTTCTGGCGAGCCGATGTCCAGCCAGTAGCTCTCCGCTGGGAAGCCGTACAGCCCGTCGCCGATCAGTCGCGGCCAGACCTCGCGCTCGATCGAGACGTTGCGGTCCGGGGGTATCAGCTCCAGCACCCCGCGCTCGAGCACATACGCGCCGGCGCTGATCAGGTTGGTGTCGATCGCGTCGGAGCTCGGCTTCTCGACGAAGTCGCGTACCGAGCGGTCCTCGTTGAGATGGACCAGGCCATACGCGCTCGGGTCGGCGACCGGCACGAGCGCGAGCGTCGCCGTGGCGCCGGTTTGCTCGTGCTGGGCGATCTGCGCGGTCAGGTCGAGGTCGGTCAGCACGTCGCCGTTGAGCATCAGGAAGCGCTCGTCGAGCATCGGCTCGGCGTACTTCAGCGCGCCCGCCGTGCCGCGCGGGTTGGGCTCCTCGACGAAGCGCAGGCGCACGCCGGCATCGGAGCCGTCGCCGAGCACGTTGCGAACGCCCGACGCAAGAAAGCCGCACGACATGATCACGTCGTCGATTCCGTGCCGAACGAGCCAGTCGAGCATGAACGAGATGAACGGGCGATCGACGAGCGGGACGACCGGCTTGGGCACGGTCGACGTGAGCGGGCGCAGCCGCGTGCCCTCGCCGCCGACGAGGATCACGGCCTGCATCTAGTCGGGCTCTCCGACGAGCACGGGCACGCCGCGACCGACGCCCTCGTATGCCAGACCGGCGGCGCGGACGGCCGCCTGGTCGAGCGCGTTGCGCCCATCGACGACGAGGTTGCCCCTCATCGTCGCCGCGACGTCGCGCCAGTCGAGCGCGAGGAACTCAGGCCACTCGGTGACGAGCACGACGGCATCGGCGCCATCGGCGGCGTCGATCGGGGAGTCGGCGAACGAGATCCCGCTGACGAGCGCGCGCGCCTGCTCCTCCGCGACGGGGTCATACGCGATGACGTCGGCGCCGTCGGCGTTCAGCCGGGCCGACAGGACAAGCGACGACGCCTCGCGCATGTCGTCGGTGTTCGGCTTGAATGCGAGGCCGAACAACGCGATCCGCTTGCCGACGAGGCCACCGAGGTGCTTGTGCAGCTTGCCGATCACGCGCCGCTTCTGCAGCTCATTGACCTCGATCACGGCCGTGAGCAGCTGAAAGTGGTAGCCCGAGTTACCCGCGAGCTGCTTGAGCGCGTCGACATCCTTGGGAAAGCACGAGCCGCCGAAGCCGATGCCCGCCTGCAGGAACTTCGGACCGATCCGGTCATCCAAGCCCATCCCCCGTGCGACCTCGACGACATCCGCGCCCGTCTCCTCGCAGACGTTCGCGATCTCGTTGATGAACGAGATCTTCGTCGCAAGGAACGCGTTGGATGCGAGCTTGACCATCTCGGCGCTGGCGATGTCCGTCCGCACGAGCGGCGCGTCAAGCGGTGCGTACAGCTGGGCGACGGCGTCGCCGGCCCAGTCACCCACGTCGCCAATCACAACGCGGTCGGGATGCATGAAGTCCTTGACCGCCGAGCCCTCCTTGAGGAACTCGGGGCACGAGACGTACGCCAGGCCGTCCTTGCCCTGCTCGGCGAACATCCGCCTTACGGCGACGCCCGTGCCGGCGGGCACCGTCGACTTCATCACGAGCGCATGGTCGTTGGAGGCGGGAACCGCCTCGATCACGGCGTTGACCGCCGACAGGTCGGCGTCGCCGGAGTACGTCGGCGGCGTCCCGACGGCGACGAACAGCAGCCGCGCGTGCTCGTGCGCGTCCGTCAGCGACGTCGAGAAGTGCAGGCGCTCGGCGTTGCGCGCCAGCAGCTCGTCGAGCCCCGGCTCGTAGATCGGCACCTCGCCGGCGCGCAGCCTCGCGACCTTCGCCTGGTCGATGTCGACGCACCACACGTCGCTGCCGAGCTCGGCGAAGCCGGCAGCCGTGACCAGCCCGACGTACCCGGTGCCGATCACCCCGATGGGCTGTCGCGAGTCGCTCATCGGCGGGGAAGGCTAGCCCGTGGGCGCTGCGATCCGGAAGACCGGGTGCTTGGCGGCCTCGTCACGCAACTCGTCCTCGGACGAGTCGGGCCCGACGCCGTCGAAGAACACGCCGACCTCGGCCTTCCAACGCGCGAGATACGCGCGCAAGATCGGGACCTTCTCGGCGTCGGTGACGACCTCTTGCGCCGTGAACGACTCGCCGCGACGTCCGAGCAGCAGGCGTCCCTCGCCGGCGACGCGGAGGTTGCGGACCCACTGGGTCTCGCCACGCGGGGCGACCAGATAGCGCGTGCCGTCGAGGCTCAGCAGGTTGACGGGGGTGCGGCGCGGCTCTCCAGTGGAGCGCCCGCGCACCTCGAGCACACGCGAGCCCCACACGCTGAGGCCGAGCCCCATCAGCCCGTTGAGGGTGCGGTTGAAGACGTTTTTCGTGAACCAGCCGGGGCGCTTGCGTTGAAAGTGCGCCGCGGCGGCGTTGCCGGTTGGCGAGCTCGGATCGTGCACGCGCCGAGCCTACCGCGTGGCGGGTTAGGACTCGCCTACGGCGAGGAACGCCTCGTAGCGACGCACGTCGCGCAGCGCGCGTGCCCGGCGCTCGGACCCGTCATCGGCCCGCTCGGCCGCTTCACGTGCTTCTTTGACGCGCGTCTGGTATGTCTGGCGATCGAGATTCTGCGGCGCGATTGCCTCCTCGACGAGCACGAGCGCGCGATTCCCGGCGAACTGCAGGTAGCCCTCGGCCTGGGCAAAGCGCACGATGTCTGAGTCCGAGCGATACAGCCGCAGCTCTGTTGGTTCGAGCATCGCCAGCACGGGCTCGTGGTTGGCGAGGATCCCGATCGAGCCGACCGACGTGCGCGTCGAGAGCATCTCGATCTCCTCCGAGAACACCTCGCCCTCGGGCGTCAGCACTTCGGCGGGGAACGTCGTGCGCGCCATTACTTTCCCGCGGCCTCGACGACCTGGTCGATCGTGCCCTTCAGGAAGAACGCGCTCTCGGGAACCTCGTCGTGCTTTCCATCCATGATCTCGTCGAACCCGCGGATCGTCTCGGCGATCGGCACGTACGCGCCGGGGGTGCCGGTGAACTGCTCGGCGACGAAGAACGGCTGCGAGAGGAAACGCTCGATCTTGCGCGCGCGCTGCACCGTCAGCTTGTCCTCGTCGGAGAGCTCGTCGATCCCGAGGATCGCGATGATGTCCTGTAGCTCGCGGTAGCGCTGCAGGATCTCCTTGACGCGGTTGGCCACGCGGAAGTGGTCCTCGCCGAGGATGTCCGCCTTGAGGATCGTAGACGTCGAATCGAGCGGGTCGACGGCTGGGTAGATCCCTTTTTCGGAGATCGACCGCGACAGCGCGGTCGTCGCGTTGAGGTGCGCGAACACCGACGCGGGAGCCGGGTCGGTGTAGTCGTCGGCGGGCACGTAGATCGCCTGCACAGAGGTGACCGAGCCGGTCTTCGTGGAGGTGATGCGCTCCTGCAGCTGCCCCATCTCCGTCTCCAGCGTCGGCTGGTAGCCGACCTGCGACGGCATGCGCCCGAGCAGCGCCGAGACCTCCGAGCCGGCCTGCACGAAGCGGAAGATGTTGTCGATGAACAGCAGCACGTCCTGACCCTGGTCGCGGAAGTGTTCGGCCATCGTCAGCCCCGACAGCGCGACGCGCATGCGCGCGCCGGGCGGCTCGTTCATCTGGCCGAAGACGAGCATCGTCTTCTCCAGAACGCCCGACTCCTTCATCTCCAGCCAGAGGTCGTTGCCCTCGCGCGATCGCTCGCCGACGCCGCAGAAGGCCGACAGGCCGCCGTGCTCGGTGGCGAGATTGTGGATCAGCTCCTGGATCAGCACGGTCTTGCCGACGCCGGCGCCGCCGAACAGCCCGACCTTGCCTCCCTTGGCGTACGGCGCGAGCAGGTCGACGACCTTGATCCCGGTCTCGAACATCTCGGTCGTCGGCGTGAGATCCTCGACGCGCGGCGCCTCCTGGTGGATGCTGCGGCGCGGCGTGTCCGCGGGCAGGTCCTCGCCGAGGTCGATCGGCTCGCCGAGCAGGTTGAAGATCCGACCGAGCGTCGCGTCGCCGACCGGCACGGTGATCGGCGCGCCCGTGTCGATCACCTCCAGCCCACGCGAGAGGCCGTCGGTCGTGTCCATCGCGACGGCGCGCACGCGATCGTCGCCGAGATGCTGCTGCACCTCGCAGACGAGCACCTCCTCCTCGGCTCCCGCGCTGATCCCGGGCGCCTCCTCCTCGCGGTTGGCGGCGGTCCGTGCGATCGTGATCGCGTGGTTGATCTCGGGCAGGCGGTCGGTGAAGACGGCCTCGATCACGACTCCCTGGATCTCCTCGATCCGGCCGATGTTCTGCGTGGCGGCGTCCCCGTTTCCGGAGGTGCGCGTTGGCTCGGTGGCGATGCTTGCGTCCATTTGCGTTCGATTCTCCTCTTTATCTAAGTCAAGTTGTTGTAGCGGGTCGCGCCTAGGAGATGCCGTCGGATCCGGCGACGACCTCCATGATCTCCTGGGTGATCTCGGCCTGGCGCGCCCGGTTCATCTGCAGGGTCAGATCGGTGATGAGTTCGCCGGCGTTGTCGGATGCGCTGCGCATCGCGGTCATCTGCGCTCCGAAGAAGCCGGCAGTCGACTCGACGAGCGCGCGATAGATCGAGACCTCGACGTAATCGGGGACGAGCCGCTTGAGGATCTCTTCCGGTTCGGGCTCGTAGGAGACGAGCGCGTGCGGACCGGCAGGCGACTCTCCCGCGGACGGGGTCGCAGGAGCTTGCGTCGACCCGTCCGCGACGTCGTCGTCCTGCTCTCCTGCGATCGTCGCGCGCGAGATCGGCAGCAGCGTCTCGCGCGTGACCCGCTGGGTGAGCGGCGAGATGTAGGCGTTGTAGAGGATCTCCACGCGATCGAGCTCGCCGTCGGCGTATCCCGTGATCAGGTCGTCGGCGATCGAGCGTGCGTCGGCGTATGCGGGTTTGTCGGCAAAGCCCGTGTAGCTGCCGTTCAGCTCGTAGTCGCGGAAGGTCAACGACGAGACGCCGCGCCTCCCGGTCGCATACCACTTCGTCTGCAGGCCACCCTCGGCGTGCTCGTTGGCGACGCGCACGCCGGAGCGGATGATCTGCGAGTTGAAGCCGCCGGCGAGACCGCGATCGCCCGTCACGAGCAGCAGGCCCACGTTGGTGGTGCTGTCGTGCTCTATGAGCAACGGCAGGCGCGACGCCTCGGCACCGGCCGCCTGCGCCGCCTGGCGCGTCATCCGCCGCAGCGCATCGGCGTAGGGGCGCAGCGCCTCGATCCGCTGCTCGGCGCGGCGCAGCCGCGCCGCGGCGACCGTCTCCAGCGCACGCGTGATCTTCTGGATGTTCTTGACCGACGAGATCCGGTTCTTGACGTCGCGCTGGGATTGCATGGCGGTGCGTTTGCAGCGGCGCTAGGCCGGCTGCGGCTGCTCCTCGCGATCGGCCGCCGCCGAGGACGACTCGTTCGCTGCGTCGCCCTCATCGGCACCCGCACCGGGCCTGGACAGCGGCGGCGGCGGCGCGTCGTCGTCTAGCGGGTGGCCCTCCTCGTCGAGGTCGTAGCCGAAGTCGTCGGCGAATGTCGCGACGGCGTCCTTGACGGCCTTCTGGGTGTCATCCGACCAGTCGCCGCCGGCGATCTTCTCGCGCACGTCGGCGTGCTGTGCGTGCATCCGTTCGGTCAGCTCGGCGAGGAACTCGCCGACGCGCTCGACGTTCAGCCGGTCGAGGAAGCCGTTGGTCGCGGCGAAGATCTGCACGACCTGGTCCTCGACGGCGAGCGGCTCGCGCTCGTGCTGGTTGAGCGTTGCGACCAGCCGTTCGCCGCGCGCGAGCGTTTTCTGTGTGTCGGCGTCGAGGTCGGAGCCGAACTGCGAGAACGCTTCGAGGTCGCGGTACTGCGAGAGCTCGAGCTTGATCCGCCCGGCGACTTTTTTCATCGGTCCGATCTGAGCGTTCCCGCCGACCCGCGAGACGGAGATGCCGACGTTGATCGCCGGACGCACGCCCGAGTTGAACAGGGAGGACTCGAGGAAGATCTGCCCGTCGGTGATCGAGATCACGTTCGTCGGGATGTACGCCGAGACGTCGCCCGCCTGCGTCTCGATCACGGGCAGCGCGGTGAGCGAGCCGCCGCCGAGCTCGTCGTTGAGCTTGACCGCGCGCTCGAGCAGGCGGGAGTGCAGGTAGAAGACGTCGCCCGGGTAGGCCTCGCGACCGGGAGGCCGCCGCAGCAGCAGCGACATCTGCCGGTAGGCATATGCGTGCTTGGTCAGGTCGTCGTACACGCACAGCGCGTGCTTGCCTTCATAGAGGAAGTGCTCGCCCATCGCACAACCGGCGTACGGCGCGATGAACTTGATCGGCGCGGCCTCGTCGGCGGCCGCGGCGACGATGATCGTGTTGTCGAGCGCGCCGAATTCGTCGAGCGTCTGGGCGAGCGCGACGACCGTCGACATCCGCTGGCCGATCGCGACGTAGACGGAGACGACCCCTGTGTCCTTGTTGTTGATGATCGCGTCGATCGCGATCGCCGTCTTGCCGGTCTGGCGGTCGCCGATGATCAGCTCGCGCTGTCCGCGACCGATCGGGATCATCGCGTCGATCGCCTTCAGCCCGATCTGCATCGGTTCGGTCACGGGCTGGCGCTGGACGACGCCGGGTGCCTTGAACTCGGCCGGACGGCGCTCGGAGGTGTCGACTGCGCCCTTCCCGTCGAGCGGTCGCCCGAGCGGGTCGACGATCCGCCCCAGCAGGCCCTCGCCGACGGGGATGTCCAGCAGCTCGCCGGTGCGCTTGACGGTGTCTCCCTCGGAGATGTGCTCCCACTCGCCGAACAGCACGGCGCCGACGTTGTCGGACTCGAGGTTGAGCGCCAGGCCGGTCACTCCGTGGGGGAGCTCGAGCAGCTCGAAGGACATGCAGTTCTCGAGGCCGTGCAGCCGGGCGATGCCGTCGGCGACCGACAGCACCGTCCCGACCTCTGTCAGCTCGGCACGGCCGCCGTCGAGGCCCTCGATGCGGCTCTTGAGGATGCTTGTGATCTCGTCAGGATTGATCTGCATGTCGTTCAGGCTGCTCCTTGGGCAACTTGCCTTCGCAGCTGCTCCAGTCGGTTGCGAATAGAGGCGTCGAGGATCGAGTTACCCACCCTCAGCACGATCCCGCCGAGAATGTCCGGGTCGACGTGCGCCGCGAGCGTCACGCGGCGGCCCGCGCGCTCGCCGATCTCGCGACCGAGATCGTCGGTCGTCGCCTGATCGAGCTCGATCGCGCTGGTGATCTCGACAGGCAGCACCTTGTTCTCCTGCTCCCACAGGTGGTGGAACTGCTGGCGCGCGCGGAAGATGATCGGCATCCGGTGGTTCTCGATCAGCAGCTTGAGGAAGTTGACGAGGCTCGAGTCGGCGCCGTCGAGCATCCGGTCGAGCGCGTCCTGCTTCTCGGTGGTGGAGAAGTAGGGAGAGAAGAAGAAGACCGCCAGTTCGCGGTTTGAGTCCAGCGCGTCGGCGAACTGACCGAGCTGCTCACGCAGCTCGTCGAGCTTGCCCTGGTCGCGCGCGACCTCGAACAGCGAGCGGGCGTAAACCTCGGCGAGCTCGTCCACGATCAGTTGTTCCCTGCCGAGATCGTCGAGAAGTCCAGTTCGCCGAGCGCCTCCTCGACGAGCCGCTTCTGGTCGTCGGCGTCGAGCGCCTTGCGCGTCACCTTCTCGGTCGCCAGCACGGTCAGGTCGGCGACCTCGCGGCGAATGTCGTCGAGCGCACGCTTGGTGGCCGCCTCGATGTCGCGCTGGGCGCGCTCGCTGGCTTCGGTGATGATGACCTGGCCGCGCTCTTTGGCCTCGTGCTCGTGGACGTCGGCTGTCTGGCGGGCGCGCTGGACGATCTCTTCGGCCTGCGCGCGCGCCTCCTTCAGGCGCTCGCGATATTCGTCGAGGATCTGGTCGGCCTCTCGGCGCGTGCGCTCGGCCGTGTCGATCGATTCTTCGATCCGGCGCTTGCGCCGTTCGAGCGCGTCGGAGATCCGAGGGAAGGCGAGCTTGGCGAGGAGCACCATCGTGATCCCGAACACGAGCAGCGTCCAGACGGCCAGGCCGACGCCGGGCTTGATCAGGAAGCTGCCCTTCGACGCGAGCACCACGGCGGCGGGTTGTGCGAGAGCGGCTGGCATCGGCTAGACGATGAACGCAGCGAGCAGGCCCGCGACGAGGCCGTAGAAGAACGTCGCCTCGGTCAGCGCGAAGCCCAGCCACTGCAGCTGGGTGATCTCGTCGCGCATCTCCGGCTGGCGCGTGATCGCTTCGATCGCCTTGCCGAAGATGAGGCCGATGCCGACGCCGGCGCCGACGGCGCCGAGACCTCCACCGACGCCGAGCCCGATCGACTTGCCCGCCTTCGCCGTTTCTTCGGTGGCGGCCGCGAGGAGGGTAATGAAAGCTATGTGCACGACTATCGGCTCCTTTAGTGGTGTTCGGCGACGGCGCCGCCGAGGTAGATGGCGGTGAGGGTGGCAAAGATGAACGCCTGCAGGGCGGCGACCAGACCGACCTCGAAGGCGAACAGCAGCACCCCGAACGGGAGTGTGAACCAGCCCAGTGCGCTGATCCCGAGGATCACGGCGAGCGCGCCGGCCATGAACAGGATGATCAGGTGGCCCGCGAGGATGTTCGCGAAGAGCCGGATCGTCAGCGAGAGGATCCGCATCAGGTTCGACAGAACCTCCAACAGGAAGATCGGCACGGCTTTCGCGCCTTCAACGCCTCCGGGAACCAGGCCTTTGAGGTAGCCGATCGGCCCCTTCGCGCGGATCCCTTCGAACGTGTAGGAAAAGAAGACGACGAGCGCGAGCACGAGCGGGACCGACAGGTTCGCGGTCGCCGCGTAGAGCGAGAACGCCGGGATGTGCCAGCCGAAGATGCTGATCGTGTACTCGGTGTTGGTCGGCAGCGGGATGTAGCCGATCAGGTTCGAGAACAGGATGAAAAGGAACAGCGTCCCGATGAACGGGAACCACTTCGCCGCCATCTCTTCGCTCATCGCGCTGCCGGTGATCTGGTCGTGCATCAGTTCGTACAGCCCCTCGACCGCCGCCTGCACCTTGTTCGGGCGCGCCTGCATCCGCCGCGCGATGTAGATCATCGTCGCGCTCGTGAGTGTGGCGGCGAGGACGAGGTAGAGGACGGCCTTGTTGATCGAGAAGATCCCGAGGTCGACCCAGCTTTCGAGTTTGAACTCGTTCTGCGGTTCGTAGATTTTGTTGCGCGTGCCGTGCAGCCCGTAGATCGCGCCGAGCACGACGATCCCGGCGATCCACACGCCCGCGAGGATCAAGAGCGTTCGTTTCGTGTTGCTTTTGGCCTTGGCTCCCCCCTGCGTCGCGTTCATCGCCCGCGCGCACCTGCCTCGGTCGGATGGAATCCAAGCTCGTGCAGGCTCATGACGGGCTCGCTCTCCCGGGCGTGCCCGCGGACCCCTGCAGGGGTCCTTCGCGAGTGATGAACGACATCACGAAGTACACCGTGAAGGCCGCGAGCAGCAGCGCAGCGGCCATGATCCCGTCGTCGCGACCGCCGGTGACACGCGCGAGGATCACCGCGAGCGCGACGACCCAGATCCGGCCCATCATGCCCGCGACCTGGAGGCCGGCTCGGTACTTGGGGTCACCGACGCGCCGGGCGCGCGCGTACAACAACGCGGTGCCGGCACGCGTGAGGATCCACGCCGCGGCCCCGATCAGGTAACCGACGATCGGCAGGTTGCCGGCGAGGACGAAGGGGGCCGTCGCGAGCACCAGGCACACGTCGAGGTAGCGAAGCGGGAGCACGTCAGCTTGGCGATCCGGGGGCGCGTCCGTGGCATCGCATCTGTAGGCGCGCGCGTCGCCGCGGCGTCCTCGTCAGGCCGGCTGTTGCGCGCGGACGCCGCGGCGTGTCGCGGCGCCGCCGGGCGAGCTCAACGACCACTCTGCGCGCCGGGCGCGCCGGGAACGAACGACAGCTGCTCGACGGCAGCTCGCGCGCGCGTGCGACCTGCGGGTGCAGCTTGGGCTCTTCGAAGCGGTCGTCGTGACCGGCCCCGTTCGGGCGCAGCGGATCGTCGTTGGCGTCGAAATCTGGCATCTGTGTGGCGCCACCCTACAGACCCGACGACAAGTCGGCGCGGTGAACGCGCGCCACCCACACGGCGCCTCCGGACCGGAACCCGGAGCTCGCCCCGGGGTCTGCGGCAGCGGCGTCAGTCTACCGTGTCTTGAACTTCGTAACAACTTTGTGACATAAGCAACGCCGGCTGTGCAGGTCTCTGGCGGCTCCGGCGGCGAGGGATCGCCGACGCGAGGCGCCGCGGCACGAGCCGGCTCGGCGCGTCGCCGATCCACACCGAGATCGCGAGCACGAGCAGGCCGGCGAGGATGTCGAGCACGAAGTGGTTGCCCGTCGCGAGCACCGCGAACGCCGTCAGGCACGGGTAGACGACGGCGAGCGCGCGCACCGAGCGCCGGCTGCTGATCCGCCACACCGCGACCGTGCACCAGCCGGCCCACGCCATGTGCAGCGAGGGCATCGCCGCGACCTGGTTGGCGTGCGCGGCGAGCGAGCCCGAGTGCCACGACCCGAACGCGCCCGTCTTCGCGACGACGTCGGTGAAGCCGTCGAGCATTCGCGGCGGCGCGACCGGGAAGCGCCAGAACACGACGAAGCCGATCACGTTGACGAGCACGAGCGAGTTGCGCAGCGGGCGGTAGATGTCAGCGCGTCGCCACCAGAGATAGCCGAGCAGGCTCAACGTGACGACGAAGTGCGCGTTGTCGTAGTAGTCCGACAGGATCAGCGCGAGAGTGTGGTGCCCCGCCAGCCAGCGATCGAGCGAGAGCTCCGGCGCGATGTGCAGGACACGCTCGACGTGCAGCAGCTCGCGAGCGTTGCCGAGCGCCGTCGACAGTCGCAGCGGGGCGAGGTTGGTCGTCGCGTCGTACAGCCACAGCAGCCAGCCGATCGCCAGCAGCTCGACCCACCACCGAGCGCGCGCCGGCGGGCGAGCGGCGTCTGCGCCGTGTGCGTTGACGTCCGCGCGGGCGCCCGCGGAGACGCGACCGCCGACGACCACGCTCGTCGCGGGAGAGACTCCGGCAGGCGCCGCCGCGGCGGCGTCACCACTGCGATTGAGCGAGACCGCGCTGGACAAGGGCGCGATTTTATCTTCCGCGCCAGCGCAACCCCACTCGCCCCGATCCGCTCGGCGTGGGCCCCGCCCTGCGACTTGCGCCGGAGGGCGTCCGCGCGACCGCCCGGTCAGAGCGCGACCGGGCGCACGTCGCGCTCGGCGAGCGTCGCCAGCACTCGCGGCAGCGCGGCGACCGTGCGCTGCCATGAGCCGGGTGCGGAGTAGTCGTCGGCGTCGTGCAGCAACAGCACCGCCCCCTCGCCTGCGCCGGCGGTCACGCGGGCAGCGATCGACTCCGGCGTCGCCCTCTGCTCCCAGTCGCGCCCCCAGTGGCTCCACAGAACGGTGCGCCACCCGCGCGCGTGCGCCATGCGCAGCGCGGCGGCGTTGAGGACGCCGTACGGCGGCCTGTACAGCAGCGGCGACACGCCCGTCGCGTCCTCGATCGCCGCCTGCGCGCGGTCGATGTCCTCTCGCACCTGCCACGGCGTCAGCCGCAGCAGGTTGCGGTGGCGCTGGCAGTGCAGCCCGATGGCATGACCGGCCGCGACGATCTCTCGGGCGAGAGCCGGATCGCGCCGGACCTGCTCGCCGACGAGAAAGAACGTCGCCGGCGCGCGCGCGTGCGCGAGCAGCGCCAGCACTGCCGGCGTTCCGCGCGCGTGGGGCCCATCGTCGAACGTCAACGCATAGCCGCTGCCGTCGGGCGTGCGATCCTCGATGCCGAGCGGGCGCCGCAGCGCCGGGAGGGCCGCGGCGAGGCCGGGCAAGGTGTACACGATGACCGGCGCGGCGAGGGCGAATGCGGCCACCACGCCGGTTGTCGGGCGGGTCGGGCTGCGATGATCGTCAGCGAGCATGGTCGATCTGGTGCTGGGCATTACAGCGGCCGTGGGCGCGTCGACGCTCTACAGCCTAGGGATCGCGCTCCAGGCGATGGACGCGAGGCAATCGCCGCCGGGCGAGCACCTGCGGCTCGCCCTCGCACGCCGACTCGTGCGCCGCCCGCGCTGGCTGCTCGGCACGGGCATGTCGATCGTGGGCTGGCCGCTGCAGGTCGTGGCGCTGCTGCTCGCGCCGCTCGTCGTCGTGCAGCCGGCGCTCGCGGCGGGGCTGCTCGTGCTGATGCTGCTCGCGCAGCGGATGCTGGGCGAGCACGCAGGGCGCTACGAGCACCTCGCGATGCTTGCGATCGTGATCGGCGTCATCGGCGCCGGGCTGACGGCGCCGCCGCGGACGAGCGGCCACGGCTCGGAGAACGTGGCGATCACGGTCGTGCTCCTCGGCCTCGGCCTCGCGAGCCTGCTGCCGTACGCGCTGCGGCTGCTGGCACGCCATCCTCCCGCGGCGCTGACGATGGTCGCGGCG
This sequence comes from Solirubrobacteraceae bacterium, assembly GCA_036498045.1. Taxonomy (GTDB): domain Bacteria; phylum Actinomycetota; class Thermoleophilia; order Solirubrobacterales; family Solirubrobacteraceae; genus Palsa-744. The sequence continues at coordinate 180 of DASXIJ010000090.1, read as the reverse complement.
GGAATCGCCGGCGGTTGGAGCGGGATCGCGACGAAGCTCGCGTCGGATGACCTCGCGCAGGGACACGTCCTGCTCGCGATCGGGTGGGGGGTGTCGACTGCACTCGCGTCGGGCGTCGGCGTGCTCAGCGAGATGAGCGCGCTACAGGCGCGCCCGGCGATTCAGGTCGCGCCGGTCGTG
>DASXIJ010000089.1:0-11643 GCA_036498045.1 Solirubrobacteraceae bacterium | reverse complement strand
AACATCCTCGAGATCAAGCGCCCCGAGCTCGACGCTTCGCTCGTCGCGCAGTCGATCGCCGAGCAGCTGCAGAACCGCGTCGCGTTCCGCCGAGCGATGAAGCGCGCGTTGACGAGCGCGATGCGCTCGGGCGCCAAGGGGGTCAAGGTGCAGGTCTCAGGACGCCTTGGCGGCGCCGAGATGGCCCGCACCGAAAGCTACTCCGACGGCCGCGTTCCCCTGCACACGATGCGCGCCGACATCGACTACGGCTTCTATGAGTCGCGCACGACGTTTGGACGGATCGGCGTCAAGTGCTGGATCAACAAGGGCGAAATCATGCCCGAGGGCTACACCGGCGCCGACCTGACCGACATGACAGCTCCGGCCGCGCCGAACAGCGACCGCGACGGTCGCGGCGGGCGCGACGGCCGTGACGGCCGCGGCCGCGGCCGCGGTGGCAACGGCGGCCCCGGTGGAGGGCGCGGTCGCGGTCCGGGCGGACCCGGCGGGCGCGGTCCCGGCGGCGGCGGCGGCTTCGGCGGGCGCGGCGGCGGCGGGCGCGGACCCGGCGGCGGCGGCGGCGGTGGACGTGGGCGCGGTCCCGGCGGCGGTGGTCGCTGATGCTCTCGCCCAAGCGCGTCAAGCATCGCAAGCAGCACCGCGGACGCCGCGCCGGCAAGTCGCGCGGCCAGGTCAAGGTGCAGTTCGGCGAGTACGGGCTCAAGGCGCTCGAGGGCGGCTGGCTGACCAACCGTCAGATCGAGGCCGCACGTGTCGCGATGACGCGCAAGATCAAGCGTGGCGGCAAGGTGTGGATCAACGTCTTTCCCGACAAGCCCGTGACCAAGAAGCCGGCCGAGACGCGGATGGGCTCGGGCAAGGGCTCACCCGAAGGGTGGGTCGCCGTTGTCAAGCCGGGCCGTGTGATGTTCGAGCTCGCCGGCGTGTCCGAGCCGCTCGCGCGCGACGCGATCAGGCTGGCTGCGCACAAGCTGCCGGTGAAGTCGAAGTTCGTCCTGCGCGAGGACTGATCGGCGATGAAGGCGAAGGAGATGCGCGACATGGAGGCCGTCGAGCTGGCCAAGCAGATCGGTGTCCTGCGCAAAGAGGTTTTCGGACTGCGCTTCTCAAACGCGACCGGCGAACTCGACGACACGGCCGGCCTCGGTCGCGCCAAGCGCGACCTCGCGCGCGCGCTGACCGTTGCACGCGAGCGCGACCTGACAGAGCTTGACAACTAGACCCTGATGAGACGAGACGGACGACATGGCTGACGAGAACGACGACGAGACGACAGACGCGCCCGACCAGGCGGCAGAGCAGGCTGGCGACGAGCAGGCAGCCGCGCCCGACGCAGCTGCGCCCGAGGCCGCCGACGCGGAGGCTGCTGCGCCGGCTGACGACGCGCCCGCTGGCGACGCGCCCGCGGACGACGCGCCCGCTGACACGCCAGACGCCGCTCCGTCCGCGGAGGCGAGCGCCGACGATGGCGCCGACGACGCAGCCGCACCGGCTGCCGAGGCGGCCGCAGAGCCCGAGCCGCAGCTCGCACCGAAGGAGCGACGCCGCCGCGCGCGTTCGACGCACACAGGTGAGGCGCGTCCGCCGCGCAGCGCCGAGGAGCGTCATCAGGAGCGGGTCGCCGACCGCAAGCGCAAGGCCGAGCGCAGGCGCGCCCGGCGCCTACAGGAACGCGCGAAAGCAGCCGAGCGTCGTGCAGCCGCGCCGGCTCCTGAGCCGCTGCCGCCGGTTCACGCGCCCGTCGAGGGTCGCCGTCGCGTGCGCCAGGGCGTCGTCGTCTCCGACAAGGCCTCCAAGACGATCACCGTCCGAATCGACGTCGCGCGCCGCCATCGCCGCTACGAGAAGATCGTGCGCAGCTCGAGCACGCTGCACGCGCACGACGAGAACAACGACGCGCACGAGGGCGACACCGTGCGCGTTATCGAGAGCCGGCCGCTGTCGCGCAGCAAGCGCTGGGCGCTCGTCGACGTCTTGGAGCGGGCGCGATGATCCAGAACGAGACACGACTTCGCGTCGCCGACAACACCGGCGCGCGCGAGATCCTGTGCATCCGCGTCAAGGGCGGCTCCCAGCGCCGCTATGCGTTCGTCGGCGACGTGATCACGGCGACCGTCAAGCAGGCCAACCCGCAGGGGGCGGTCAAAAAGGGCGACGTCGTGACGGCCGTGATCGTTCGCACGAAGAAGCCGATCGGCCGCGACGACGGCACGTACATCGCGTTCGACGAGAACGCGGCTGTGATCATCGACGACCAGAACAACCCGCGCGGGACGCGCGTGTTCGGGCCGGTCGCGCGCGAACTGCGCGAGCGCAACTTCATGAAGATCGTCTCGCTCGCGCCCGAGGTCCTGTGATGGCACGGCGCCGCACGATGAAGATCCGCTCAGACGACCACGTCAAGGTGACGTCCGGCAAGGACCGCGGCAAGACGGGCAAGGTCCTGCGCGTCGAGCCGACCAGGGAACACCTGTACGTCGAGGGCCTGAACATGGTCAAGCGCGCGGTGCGCCCGCAGCAGAGCCAGAGCAGCTCGCCGCTCCCGAACGCCTCGGGGCAGCTCGGCGGGATCATCGAGCGCGAGGGCCCGATCCACATCTCAAACGTGATGCTGCTCGACGCCAAGGGCAACCCGACCCGCGTGCGCATCGAGCGCTCCAGCGGCAAACGCGTGCGCGTCGCCAAGCGCACCGGCACGGAGCTCGACTGACGATGGCCAGCGCGACCGCCGACGCCCCGCCCGCACGCCTGAAGGCGCGCTACGTCGACGAGATCCGTCCGGCGCTGATCGAGCGGTTCGGATATTCCTCGGTGATGCAGGCGCCGCGCCTGGAGAAGATCACGCTGAACATGGGCGTCGGCATGGCCAAGCAGGACTCAAAAGTGCTGAAGGCCGCGACCGAACAGCTCGCGACGATCGCGGGGCAGCAGCCGAGCGTGCGCCGTGCGCGCAAGTCGATCGCTGCGTTCAAACTGCGCGAGGGAAACCCCGTGGGGGTGGCCGTGACCCTGCGCGGAGACCGGGCGTATGAGTTCCTCGACCGGCTCGTCTCGATCGCGATCCCGCGGATTCGCGACTTCCGCGGGCTGAACGCGCGCTCGTTCGACCACCGCGGCAACTACTCGATGGGCGTGCGCGAGCAGATCATCTTCCCCGAGATCGACTACGACGCGATCGACCAGGTGCGCGGCATGGACATCACGATCACCACGTCGGCCAAGTCCGACGTCGAGGCCTACGCCCTGCTCGCCGCGCTCGGAATGCCGTTCTCCGCGCAGGGGCGCCCGAAGGGCTATGACCCCGAGGCCGACGCCGCCGCCGAAGCCGAGCACGAGGCCGCGCAGGCGCAGGCGGCAGCCGCGCCGCCTGCCCCACAGCGGCCGGCCCCCGAGGCGCCCGCGCCGGATGCGGCCGAGCAGAATGGCCAGCCATCCGATGACGAGCAGGCGAGCGAGCCCGACGCGAGCGCGGACGTTGCCCAAGCGGCGCCCGAGCAGAGCGACGAGACGCCGCCGGCGCAAGATGGCGAGCAGGCCGATGCCGAGCCGACGAACGCAGTTCCGGCAGACGCCGACCAGGCAGATACCGACGAGACAGACGTCGAGCCGGCAGAGGAGCCGCAGGCCGTCGATCAGCCGACGGCAGACTCAGGGCAGGCGCCAGACACGACCGACGAAGCAGGCGACACCGCCGAGAAAGAGAGCAGCGACTGATGGCAAAGACATCGCTGCGCGTCAAGCAGGCGCGCCCAGCCAAGTACAAAACGCAGGCCTATACTCGGTGCAACCGCTGCGGGCGTCCGCGCGCGGTTTACCGCAAGTTCGGGCTGTGCCGCATCTGCCTTCGCGAGCTTGCCCACAACGGCCAGATCCCCGGGATGACGAAGTCGTCCTGGTAGCGGCCCGACGAACGATCTTCTAAAGCGAGCAACCATGTCAATGACCGATCCGATCGCCGACTTCCTGACGCGCGTGCGCAACGCGATCCATGCCGCGCACGAGACGGTCGACATCCCGGCGTCGAATCTGAAGACCGAGCTCGCGCGGATCCTCGCCGAGCAGGGCTACATCGACTCGTTCACGGTGATCTCCATGCCCGACGGCGCGGCCGGCCTGTTGCTTCAGATCCGTCTCAAGTACACCGAGGACCGTCGCTCGGCGATCTCCGGCCTGCGGCGCGTCTCGCGCCCGGGCCGACGCACGTACGTCGACGCAAAGCACATCCCGAAGGTGCTCGGCGGGATGGGCACGTCGATCGTCTCGACATCCCATGGCGTGATGACCGGCCACGACGCGCGCTCGGCGGGCGTCGGCGGCGAGGTCCTGGCGCAGGTCTGGTGAGCTGAGCGTGTCGCGAATCGGCAGACAGCCAATCGCCGTCCCCAGCGGCGTGACCGTCGCGATCGAGCCGGGCGAGGTGCGTGTCAACGGCCCCAAAGGCGAACTGTCCGAGCGGATCCCGCGCGACATCGCGGTCAAGCAGGATGGCGAGCAGCTGCTCGTCACGCGCCCGACCGACCGCGGCGAACATCGCGCGCTGCACGGCCTCACGCGCTCGCTCGTCGCGAACATGGTGCAGGGCGTGACCGCCGGCTACGAGAAGCGCCTCGAGATCCAGGGCGTCGGCTACCGCGCGCAGCTGAAGGGCAAGAACCTCGAGCTCGCCGTCGGCTACTCGCACCCCGTGCCGATCCCCGCGCCCGACGGGATCGAGTTCGAAGTGCCGCAGCCGACGCGCGTCGTCGTCAAGGGGATCTCCAAGCAGCTCGTCGGTGAGACGGCCGCGATCATCCGCAAGCAGCGCCCACCCGAGCCCTACAAGGGCAAGGGCATTCGCTATGAGGGCGAGTACGTCCAAAGAAAGGTCGGCAAGCGCGCATGAGCCCGTATGCCGGCGCCATACTGCGTCCTCGCTCGCTCGCGTGCTATCGCACGCCACGCTCGCTGCGTCCTTGTCTGGCTTGGCCTACGAGCTCATGCGGGGGTCGTTGCACAAACCGGGAAATCTCGCGATGAGCGTCATCAGCAAGCCGCAGAGCCGGCTCAAACGGCGCCGTCGGGTCCGTGCGAAGGTGGCGGGCACGGCTGAGCGCCCGCGGATCTCGGTGTTCCGCTCCAACCGCGGCATCTGCGCGCAGCTGATCGACGACGTGTCGGGGCGCACGCTGGCGGCGGTCAACTGGTACGAGCCTGAGCTGCGCGAGCTGTCCAAGCCCGAGCGGACCAAGCGCGCGGGCGCGACGCTTGCCGAGCGGGCCAAGGCCGCCGGCGTCTCCGAGGCCGTGTTCGATCGCGGCGGCTACCGATATCACGGCCACGTTCGTGCGCTCGCCGAGGCGATCCGCGAGGGCGGGATCACCGTCTAGCCGGCGCTGCGCGCGCGACCGCTACCCTCTCCACTTCGATGAGCACCGCCACAGACAGATCAGTAAGCCCCGCAGGCCTGGACCTGCAGGAGCGCGTGGTCGAGATCAACCGCGTCGCGAAGGTCGTCAAGGGTGGACGGCGCTTCTCGTTCACGGCGCTCGTCGTCGTCGGCGACGAACGCGAGGTCGTCGGCGTCGGCTACGGCAAGGCCAACGAGGTGCCGCTCGCGATCCAGAAGGGCGTCGAGCGCGCGAAGAAGGACCTGTTCCGGGTGCCAAAGCACGGCAGCACGATCACCCACCAGACGACCGGCGTGTTCGGCGCCGGGCGCGTGTTCCTCAAGCCGGCCTCGCCGGGAACGGGCGTGATCGCCGGCGGCGGCGTGCGCGCGGTGCTCGAGCTCGCGGGCATTCACGACATCCTCTCCAAGAGTCTTGGCACACAGAACCCGATCAACCTCGTCAAGGCGACGGTCGCCGGCCTGCGCGGGCTGCGCACGCCGAAGGAGGTCGGCGAGCTGCGCGGCCTGTCGGTCAACAGCGTGCTCGGCCTCGGCGGCGAGCCGGCCAACGGAGCCGCGGTCGAGGACTCGGCCAACGGCGCGTCGGCCGACCGCGCGGGCGCCGGCGAGACGCCTGCCGCGCAGGAGGAGACGCCCGCAGCAGCGACCAACGGCGAGGCGTCGTCGTGATGGCCGCGCTCACCGTCACACAGCGGCGCTCGCGAAACGGCTCGAACCAGAAACAGCTCGACACGCTTCGCTCGCTCGGCCTGCGGCGGATCGGTCACACCGTCAAGGTCGAGGACTCCGAGCAGGCGCGCGGGATGCTGCACGCCGTTCGTCACCTCGTCGAGGTCCACGAGGGCAAGTCGTGAGCGCCGGCGGCGACGACGAGCAGCAGCGCATCGGGCTGCACAGCCTCGCCCCATCGCCGGGCAGCCGCCGCCCGCGCAAGCGCGTCGGTCGCGGCGAAGGCTCGGGGACGGGAAAGACCGCCGGGCGCGGTCAGAAGGGCGCGGGCGCGCGCTCGGGTTCCAAGCGCCGCGCGCGCTTCGAGGGCGGCCAGATGCCGATCCACATGCGGATGCGAAAGCTTCGCGGCCCGCACATGAAGAAGTCGATGCCGTTCGAGCCGTTTCGGACTCACACGCAGCCGGTCAACCTCGACGCGCTCGAGCAGCGCTTCGACGCCGGCACGGACGTGACGATCGAGCTGATGCAGTCCAATGGCCTGGGCAAGCGCAAGGACGTCCCGATCAAGGTGCTCGCACGGGGCGAGCTGACCAAGGCGCTCACCGTCCACGCGCACGCGTTCAGCGCAGGCGCGCGTGAGCGGATCGAGGCGGCCGGCGGGACGTGCACGCTCGTCGAGTCCTAGCGCGCCGCGCACCGGCTCACCGCGCCGATCGAACCTACAGCCCGCCCAGCCGCATCCACTAGAATCGGCCGCTCCGAGCGAACGAGCGCCGAGCCACTCTGAGCCCCGGAGCAAAGCCATGCTCTCGACGATTCTCAACGCCTTCCAGGTCGCGGACATCCGCAAGAAGATCGCCTTCACGGCGGGGATGCTGCTGATCTACCGGCTCGGCTCGCACATCCCCGTGCCGGGCGTCAACCTGAGCGCGGTCAACAACATCCAGAAGGAGTTCGGCGGCTCGAACATCCTCGGCCTGCTCAACCTCTTCTCGGGCGGCGGCCTCTCGCGGATCGCGCTGTTCGCGCTCGGGATCATGCCGTACATCACCGCGTCGATCATCCTGCAGCTGCTGCAGGTCGCAGTGCCTTCGCTGGAAAAGCTGTCCAAGGAAGGCGAGGTTGGGCAGGCACGGATCACGCAGTACACGCGCTACCTGACGGTCGGCCTGGCGTTCGCGCAGTCGATCGGCTACGTGTTCCTGTTCCACACCCTGCAGGCCAAAGCTGGCGAATCGGTCGTCACGCACTTCGACGCGCCGCACATCTTCTTGATCGTCATCTGCCTTACGACCGGCTGTGTGATGCTGATGTGGATCGGCGAGCTGATCACCCAGCGCGGGATCGGCAACGGCATCTCGCTGCTGATCTTCGCCTCGATCGTGGCGCGCCTGCCGAGCGGCATCCAGACGTGGTGGACGTCGCAGGACCAGGTGTTCAAGGTGATGATGCCGTTCCTCGTCCTCGCGGTCGTCGCGGGGATCGTGTTCGTCCAGGAAGGCCAGCGGCGAATCCCGGTGCAGTACGCCAAGCGCGTGATCGGGCGGCGGATGACCGAAGGCGGCCAGACATACCTGCCGCTGCGCGTCAACATGGCCGGCGTGATCCCGGTGATCTTCGCCGCGAGCATCATGGCGTTCCCGCCGACCGTCGGGCAACTGGTCAAAACGCACTGGGGCCAGCAGTTGTCGGACTTCTTCTCTCCCAACAGCTGGCACTACGTCGTCGGCGAGTCGATCTTCATCCTCCTGTTCACGTACTTCTACACGGCTGTCACGTTCAACCCGGTCGACCAGGCGGACAACCTGAAGAAGTACGGCGGGTTCATCCCCGGCGTCAGGCCGGGCCGTCCGACCGCCGAATTCCTCGACAGGATCCTCGCGCGCCTGACGTTCCCCGGGGCCCTGTTCCTTGCCGCCGTCGCGGCGCTGCCGACGATTCTGATCGCGCGCACCCACCAGAACATCCCGCTTGGAGGGACCTCGATCCTGATCGTGATCGGCGTCGCGCTCGAAACGATGAAGCAACTCGAGGCGCAGCTGATGATGCGAAGTTACGAGGGCTTCTTGAAGTAGTCGGTGGGGAGTGGGTCGCCCCGCCGTCCCGGCCAGCGCGATGAGTTGCAGCGCTACTCGGCTGCCTGCTTGGGCAGGTAGGCTGGCGGACTTGTCCGAACTGAATCTGATCATGCTCGGCCCGCCGGGCGCGGGCAAGGGCACACAGGCCGAGCGGCTGCGCGAGGACTTCGCGCTCGTGCACATCGCGACCGGCGACATGCTGCGTGCGGAGGTCGCCGAAGGAAGCGAGCTGGGCGGCCAGGCCAAGCGCTACATGGACGCCGGGGATCTCGTGCCCGACGAGGTCATCGTCGGGATGATCACCAAGCGGGTCGCTGCAGACGACGCGCGGTCGGGCTTCCTGCTCGACGGGTTTCCGCGAAACGCCGAGCAGGCTCAGGCGCTCGCGGACGCGCTCAGCGGGCTGTCGCGGCACCTGACGGCCGCGCTGCTGATCGAGGTTCCCGACGAGATCCTCGTTCGCCGGCTCGCCGGGCGGCGCGTGTGCGTGAAGAACCCGACGCACATCTACCACGTCGAGTTCGACCCGCCAAAGCACGAGGGAATCTGTGACCAGGACGGCTCGCGGCTGATTCAGCGCGACGACGACAAGGAGGAGACGATCCGCCGGCGCCTGCAGGTCTATCACTCGCAGACCGAGCCGCTGATCGCGCACTACGACGCCCAGGGGGTGCTGCGGCGCTTCGACGGCACACGCGAGCCCGACGAGGTGCACGCGCGACTGCGCGCGACGGTCGCGACGCTGCGCCTCGAAGACCCCTGAGGGGGCAAGCTAAGCTCCTCACGTGATCATCAAGAAGTCCCCCGAGGAGATCGACAAGATGGCGCGCGCCGGCGCGATTCTCGTCGCCGCGATGGCCGACGTCGAGTCGCGGATCGCCCCGGGCGTCAGCACCGAGGAGCTCGACGCCGCGGCCGAGAGCTTCATCCGCGCGCGCGGCGCGGTCCCGACGTTCAAGGGCTACCGGGGCTTTCCGGGGTCGATCTGCGCCTCGCCGAACGCGATGATCGTCCACGGCATCCCCGGGCCGTACAAGCTGAAGCCGGGCGACATCCTCTCCGTCGACATGGGCGTCACGCTCGGCGGGTGGGTCGCCGACGCGGCGCGGACGTTCGCGGTGGCGGAGATCGACGCGAACGCGCGCAACCTGCTGAGCGCCACCGAGCAGTCGCTGCACGCCGGCGTCGCCGAGTGTCGCGCGGGCAACCGGATGGGCGACATGTCGAGCGCGATCCAGCGCGTCGCCGAGGACGCCGGGCTGGCCGTCGTGCGCTCGCTGGTCGGTCACGGAATCGGCCGCGACATGCACGAGGACCCGCAGGTGCCCAATTACGGGCGGCCCGGCAAGGGTCCGCTGCTCGAGGAGGGCATGGTTCTGGCGGTCGAGCCGATGACGACGGCCGGCCGGCCGGCGGTGCGGGTCGCCGGTGACGGATGGGCGATCTTCTCCCAGGACGGCTCGCCGGCGGCCCATTTCGAGTTCACGGTCGCGATAACCGGCGACGGCCCGAGGGTGCTGACGCCGTGGCATCTGCCGCCCGCCGAGCGAGAGCTCGAGCCCGCGCCGCAGGCCGCCGCCAGCCAATAGGAGTTGCTACCATTCAGATTCCTGCTCGAATGAGGACGCGCATCCTCGCGGGCAAATCCTCGATTGGGTAGCGGCGGCCGCACCGGCAGCCAGAGCCCCGTCGCCGGAACAAGCACCGAAAGGGATCATGAAGGTAAGACCGTCGGTCAAGCCGATGTGCGAGAAATGCAAGGTCATCCGCCGCAATGGCGTGGTGTTGGTGATCTGCCAGAACAAGCGCCACAAGCAGAGGCAGGGCTAGATGGCTCGTATCGCCGGCGTCAACCTGCCCCTCAACAAGCGCGCCGAGATCGGCCTGACATACATCTACGGGATCGGCCAGGCGACGTCGAACAAGATCCTCGCGCAGGTCGGCGTCAGCCCGGACACCTACGTGCGCGACCTGACCGAGGACGAGGTCGCCAAACTGCGCGATGCGATCGACGACAACCTCACGGTCGAGGGCGACCTGCGGCGCGAGCGCTCGCAGGACATCAAACGGCTGCAGGAGATCGGCTGCTACCGCGGCCTGCGCCACCGCCGCGGCCTTCCCGTGCGCGGGCAGAAGACGAAGACAAACGCGCGCACGCGCAAGGGTCCCAAGCGGATGCAGGTCGCGGGCAAGAAGAAAGCCGGCAAGAAGTAAATGCCGGCGGCTCCCAAACGCGCCCGCGGACGGCGCAAGCCGAAAAAGAACATCCCGATCGGACAGGCGCACATCAAGACGTCGTTCAACAACACGATCGTCTCGCTGACCGACACCGGCGGCAACGTGATCGCGTGGGAGTCGGCCGGCGGCGCCGGCTTCAAGGGCTCGCGCAAGTCGACCCCGTTCGCGGCGCAGGTGACGGCCGACGCGGCCGCGCGCAAGGGCCTCGAGCAGGGACTGCAGAAGGTGGAGGTCTACGTGAAGGGGCCGGGCTCGGGCCGCGAGACGGCGATCCGCTCGCTGCAGGCAGCGGGCCTGGAGGTGACGGGCGTCAAGGACGTCACGCCGCAGGCCCACAACGGTTGCCGTCCGAGAAAGCGCCGGAGGGTCTGATGGCCGTGAGCGCTTCGCCATACTGCGTCCTCGGTCGCTCGCGTGCGCAGCACGCCACGCTCCCTGCGTCCTTGTCTGGCTCGACTCACGGCCATCAGCGAGGTGTGCTCAATGGCGCGTGACACAGGCCCGCAGTGCAAGCAGTGCCGCCGCGAGGGGCAGAAGCTGTTCCTCAAGGGCGAGCGCTGCCTGACCGACAAGTGCGGCGTCGAGCGCCGCTCCTACCCGCCCGGCGAGCACGGCCGCGGGCGCCAGAAGCAGTCTGAGTACCGCGTGCAGCTGCGCGAGAAGCAGAAGGCCAAGCGCTACTACGGCGTGCTCGAGAAGCAGTTCCGCAACTACTACGAGAAGGCCTCGCGGCAGCCCGGGATCACCGGCGAGAACCTGCTGCGCACGCTCGAGTGCCGCTTCGACAATGTGCTCGTCCGCCTCGGTTTCGCCGCCTCACGGCGCCAGGCGCGCCAGCTGATCCTGCACGGTCACTGGACCGTGAACGGGCGGCGGGTGAACATCCCCAGCTACCAGCTGCGGGACAACGATGTGATTGCGATTCACACCTCTTCCACGGCCGGGCAGGTGATCCGCGACGCGACTGAGCTGACCGGTCAGGTGCCGGCCTGGCTGCAGGCGGATCACGACGCGCTGACGGCGAAGGTGCTGCGCAAGCCCGAGCGGCGGGAGATCGCCGCGCCGGTGCAGGAGCAGCTAATCGTCGAGCTGTACTCGAAGTAACCAAGCTTTCCCCAGCCGCGCACCCCGGAGGGCGACGCGCGGCGATGAAGCCGCCCCCACGGCGCATGAACCCACGACGTTAGGACCCTGATGCTCGACTTCCAAGTCCCCCGAATCTCCAGCGAGGCCGTCGACGACAACCGCGGCTCGTTCACGATC
>DASXIJ010000088.1:0-11146 GCA_036498045.1 Solirubrobacteraceae bacterium | reverse complement strand
CTCAGCAAAGGTATCGAGAACATCGACAAGATCAAGTCGGTTGCGAACGCGTAGCGCGCGTCGCGACTCCGCGTGGGTGACGAGGGCGCACGGTGAACCGGCTGCGCGCAGCGGACAACGGCGGCCGACGGCCTAAGCGCGGGAAGCCCGACTACCAGGCGTGCCCGGCGGCTACCAGGCCTGCTCGGCGCGGCAGTGCGGGCAGCAGACCGTCGTCGAGACCGGCGCGCGAAAGACGAAGCCGCACGCGCATGCGTAGGAGGCCTCGTCGAGCGGGCCGCCGGCGCTGCGCACGCGCTGGACGGCCAGGTCGGCGACGCGCTCCGGGGTGTCGGCCGCGGCGCGGACGGCCTCGCGGTCGTGGCGGTCCTCGCGGCTGCGGCGCGGGTGGCGCAGGGTTTGGGTCAATCCCGCTCTCATGGCTCTACGGGGAAAGACCCTGCTCATGTTGAAAGGTTTCGGCCAAACCACCCGATTTCCTCGCGACACGGCGCGCGCTGGACGACTGTCGGGGCCTCGACCGGGCGGCACCGCGTCAAAAGCGGTTTGCGATACTGGTGGCGATGAGCCCCGCACGTAAGCGATCGGTGCGGTTGGTCGCGGCGCTCGGCGCTGCCGTGGTGCTCGCGAGCGCGCTGATCTATACGAGCTTCAGCGCCGCAAGTCCCGCGCTGACCCCGAGCCAACTCCTGCGCCAGGCGCAGCCCGATCGCAGCTACCAGCTGACGGGCAAGGTCGCCCAGGGCTCGGTGCGCCACGAAGGCGACGCACTCGACTTCAGCGTCGCCGACCGTGCCGGCGGGCGCGTAATCCCGGTCGTCTACACGGGCACGGTGCCCGATCCCTTCCGCGAAGGGCGCGAGGTGATCGTGACCGTCCGCAAGCAGGGCGCGCGCTTCGTCGGCGAACGCGACTCGCTGATCACCAAGTGCCCGTCGAAGTACAAGGCCGCTCCGGCGGGCGAGAAGCAGAACTACTGAGTGGCCGACCTCGGTCGCATCTGCCTGCTGCTGGCGCTCGTCGTTTGCGCGTACGGCATCTTCGCCGCTCTGTACGGCGTGCGTACCGGACGCGTCGAGTTCAGCGAATCCGCTCGGCGCGCGGTCTATGCGCTGGCGATCGTCCTGACGACCGCGTTCGTCGTGCTCGAGCTCGCGTTCCTTCGCAACGACTTCGCGTTCAACACGGTCGCCGACACGTCCAGCCGCACGACACCGACGTTCTACCGCGCGGCCGCCGTCTGGTCCTCGCAGGAAGGGTCGCTCCTCTTGTGGGCTTGGCTGCTGTCGCTGTGGTCGAGCCTCGCGCTGTTTCTCGTGCGAAAGCGGATGCGCGACGTCGCCGCATACGCGACGGCCGTGCTGCTCGGCTTCGCGGGCTTCTTCGTCGCGCTGATGATCTTCTACGCGACGCCGTTTCAGACGACCAGCCCGGCGCCGGCCGAAGGCGTCGGGCTCGATCCGCTGCTGCGCTTCCCGACGATGATGATCCACCCGCCGATGCTCTACTCCGGCTACACGCTGTGCACGATCCCACTCGCCTTCGCCGTCGGCGCGCTCGCGACCCGCCGCGTCGACGCCGACTGGATCAAGGCGATCCGTCGCTTCGCGTTCGCCGCGTGGCTGTTCCTCGGAGTGGGCATCCTGCTGGGCGCGCGCTGGTCCTACTCGGAGCTGGGGTGGGGCGGCTACTGGGGCTGGGACGCCGTCGAGAACGCGTCGCTGATGCCGTGGCTGACCGGCACGGCGTTCCTGCACTCGCTGATGATCCAGGAGAAACGCGGCATGCTGAAGGTCTGGAACGTGTCGCTCGTGCTCGCGACCGGCGTGCTGGCGATCATGGGCACCTTCCTCGTGCGCAGCGGCGTGTTGAACTCGATCCACGCGTTCGGCGGCGCGACGCTGGGCGTCCCGTTCGTCGTCCTGATCGGCGTCCTGGTCGCCGGCTCGATCTACCTGGTCGTCTCGCGTCGCGACGTGCTGCGCTCCGAGCACCGGCTCGACTCGCTGCTGTCGCGCGAATCGATCTTCCTCGCCAACAACGTCGTGCTCGTGGCGCTCTGCTTCGTGATCTTCTGGGGCACCTACTTCCCGCTGATCTCAGAGGCGCTGACCGGCAACGAAGCATCGGTCGGGCCGCCCTGGTTCGATCGCTACACGGTCCCGCTGGCGCTCGTGCTCGTCCTGCTCAGCGGGATCGGCCCGGTGATCGCCTGGCGCCGCGCGACGCTCGCCAACGCCCGGCGGAACTTCCTCGCGCCGGTGCTCAGCGCGCTGATCGTGCTCGCCGTGCTGCTTGCCGCGGGCGTCAGCCAGCGGCCGTTCGCGCTGGCGATGTTCTGCTGCGCCGCGTTCGTGCTCGGCAGCGTCGCGCAGGAGTTCGTCCGCGGTGCACGCGCCCGGCAGGCGATCGCGGGAGAGTCGCCGCCGGTCGCCCTGCTCGCACTCGTCCGCCGCAACCGGCGCCGCTACGGAGGCTACGTAGTGCACGTCGGGATCGCCGTGCTGTTCGTCGGCGTCGCCGCGTCCTCGTCCTTCCAGCACGCGGTCGAGCGCCCGCTCGCCGTCGGCGGATCGACGCGCGTGGGCGCGTACACGGTTCGCTACGTCCGCCCGACGGCGACGATCACGCCCAAGGAAGACCGCGCGCACACGGGCTCCACCCTCGACCTCGGCGCTGTGCTCGACGTCAGCAAGGCCGGTCACCACGTCGCGACCCTGCGTCCGAGCGAGGGCTTCTACGACTCCGGCGAACCGGCGCAGGGATCCGTCGGGCACCTGATCGGAGGCCAGGCGGTCAGCCACATCAGCATGAACGGGGGGATCACGCGCGACGTGTGGACGGCGATCGCCCCCAACATCGCCACGCCCGCGCTGCAGCGGATCATCACGGTCGGCAACCGCACGCTGTCGCCGGAAGAGGCGCCGATCGCGATCGGCGTCCTGGCGCGCGACTACCTCAAAGATCCGCCCCCGGCACAGTTCCACTTCATCGTCTCACCGCTCGTGATGTGGATCTGGATCGGCGGGCTGATCGTCTTCGGTGGCGGGCTGATCGCGATCTGGCCGGCGCCGAGCGCGCTCCGGCGTCGTGTCGCCCTGCGCTCTCGCTCGCGCGCCGCAGCCGGGCTCGCGCGCGCCTGAGCCGCGGATGCCAGCGCGCGCCGCCGACCGCCCGGTCGCGATCCGTCGATGAACGTGCTGATCGTTGTCCTGGCGCTCGTGCTGCTCGGCGCCGTGATCGCGGTGATCGCCGGGCCGCTGCGCGCCAGTCTCGATCATCGCGCTTTGCAGACGGACGCAGACGCGTCGCCCCGCCGTGCCGAGCTGGAGGCCGCGCGCGAGTCGAAGTACCGCGAGATCCGCGACGCCGAGCTCGACTTCCGCACCGGCAAGCTCTCGGACGACGACTACGCCGCGGTCGACGCCGCGCTGCGCGCCGAGGCGCTGGCGATCCTCGACCAGCTCGAGGCGCTCGAGCGGGAGAGCGCTACGCCCAGGGACGCTTGAGCAGCACGACCGCGTTCACGACGAACAGCACCGAGAAGAAGATCGTCCAGCGGTTCAGGTTGCGCTCGACCAGCGAGCCGCCTCCGAGCGGGCCTGTGCCGCTGCCCACGCCGAACGCGCCGGACAGACCGGAGTCCTTGCCCGAGTGCATCAGCACCAGGAACACGACGATCACCGAGAAGATCACCTGCAGCACCGAGAGGACCGTTTCCATGCGAATCAGACTAGCGAGTGCGGCCGCTCACGGGCAGGGCAACCTTCCGCTTTCGCCGGCGTGGCTGCCGTCGCCGAAGCTGAACGACGCGGCGAACGCGAAGCCGCCACGCGGACAGCGCGACGGGAGCACGATCGGGTTCGGCGCGCGAGGAGTGCCGCCGATCGTCAGCGACAGCGTCTTGTAGGAGGCATCCGGCTCGAAGGTCAGCGTCGGGATCGCCGGCACCGCGACGACGAGCTTGGAGCCATACGGAGCGCCGTCGCCGAGCAGGGTCGCGGTGCTGATCGTCGTCTCGTCCAGCGGCGTCTGGCCGCGCCCGTAGATCGCGAACGAGCGATGGCCGCCGCGATCGGGCGCGCGGAACACCGAGATCGCTGCGCTCTCGGGCAGCGTCTGCGAGCCGGCGTGGACCTCGAGCATCGCCCTCCCGCGGCCGATCAGCGAGCCTGAGGGGCATCCCGCCGCGCCGCGCGCGCGCAGGCTCGAGGCGGGGCACGTGGCGACGCCCGACAAATCGAGGCCCAGCCCGGCTGGCAGTTGCAGCACGATCCCGCGCAGCGGTGCCGGAACGCCGTTGGTGCCGCCGAAGAACCGCAGCGAGATCGTCGCCTTCGCGTGCGCCCCGAGGCTGTATGGCTGCACGACCGGGAACACGCCGACCTCGGTCGCGCCCTGCGCCGTCGCCGCGGCCAGCCCGATCACGACCAGGCAACCGCACCCCGCGCGGGCGAGCGCGCGGGCGAGCGCTCGCGCCCGGGCTCGCGAGAACGGGCGCGGGGCGGCGCGGCGATGCGCGGCGATGGCAGGCTGCCCGATCATCTCGGGCACGGGATCTTGCTCGTGCTCAGCACCGACGTTCCATCCTCGAATGTGAATCGCGCCGCGACCGGCCATCCCCCGCGGGGACAACTCTTCGGCGTGACGATGCCGCGAACTTTAAACAGCTCGCGCTTACCGTGCACCTGTCGGAAGTACGCGACGTTCTTGGCGCCGAGCGACAGGAACGAGCTCTTCGCGGAGGCGTCCGAGGCTTCCGGCAGGACTTTGATGAGCGGCACGTTCAGGCTGAAGCCGAGGCCGTATGGCTTGGGCGAGGGGATCACCGGGGCCGTGAACACGAGCTGCACCGAGACGGGCGTCGAGCCTTCGAGAAAGATCAGCAGGACGGTGTGGCCCGGTCGGTTGTCGCCGAGGAAGAAGTCGAGCGTGTATTGCTCGTCGACGATTTCCTGGCCGATCTCATAGACGCCCATGCCGCCGCCGAACCCGGCGCGCGAGTTCGCCGGGCACGCGCTCGGCCCGATGTTTTCGAGCGCCGCGGCCGTGCACGTGCCGGTCCCGCGCAGGTCGAGCGTGACCCCCGCCGGCCCGTACACGTCGACGTGGGTGATCGGCGAGGGAACGGGGAGGTCGGTCGAGCCGATCGTCGCGCTGCCGAACACGTTCGCCGGCACGCCGAGCCGGTCGGGCGTGAACCCCGCCGAGGTGATCTTCACGGTCTCTTCGCCCAGTGCGGTTCCGGCGCACGCGCCGGCGAGCACTGCGGCAGTGCACAACGTCGCGACGACCTCAACGACCGCAGTCCTTCCGATCCCGCCCATTCACTCTCCCCTTGGATTCACACGCCCGCGCCGGAGCTCGCCAGCCGGCTCGCGGAGCAGCCTATGCGCAATTAAACCCACCCGACTCCGTCTCGGCGCCGCATGTCACAGCGACACCGCAGTGTTTGCGGGCGCGCCCGGGCGGACAATTGCGCCTTGCGCCCCCGTCTTGCCGCTCGGCTACTCTTACGCCCCAGCGGCGCGGTACACCGGCTGGCGGGCGTGCACGGATGTCGAGGCGATTACGAATCCTTTACGCGCTCGTGGTTGCCTGCCGATATGAATCCCGGCGGGCGTGCCGCGCGTTTTGTGGCCTGGCCGCGCCGACACGACCATGGGACGACCAGACGATGATCTCAATCGGCGCATGACGGCCGCGGGCACGCGACGCAGGCGCGCTTGGCGCGCGCTCTTGTCGGCGCTCGCCGGAGGCGGCCTGACGGCCTTTGGACCGATTTCGACGGGAGCGATCGCCGCCGAACCGAACACGTCGACCGGCGAAGGCACGCAGACGACGACGGGCACGACGACCGAACCGACCACCACCCAGGAAGCTCCGCCACCCTCGCCGCAACCGACAACGACGACCTCGACGCCTGCGCCGACGACCAGCGAATCGACGCCCGCACCGTCGACGACAGCGCCGGCGGGCACGACGTCGACGCCGGCGACGCCCAGCGGCGAGACCGAACTGCCGGCGCCGGCGCGCCCGACGGCGAAGCGCCCCGCGGTCGTGTTGCAGCGCGGCCAGAAGCCGACGGCGTCCAAGCGCCCGGGCTCCCAGACGACCGCGACTCAGCCGGCCAACGGCGCGCCGGCGATTCCGGGCGCGAACGGCGCCAACAACGTGGCAGTCGCGCCGCAGGTCATCGCCGCGCAGGTCGGCGCCCTGGCTGCCGAGCTGGCGGGCTCTGCGGCGTCGACGCAGGCGCTCGGCTTCTATCGGATCCCGCTGTTCCTGCTGCCGATCTACCAGGCGGCGGCGGTGCAATATGGGGTGCCATGGCAGATCCTCGCGGCGATCAACGAAATCGAGACCAACTACGGCACCGACCTGTCGGTCTCGACCGCCGGCGCCGTCGGCTGGATGCAGTTCATGCCGGCGACGTGGATCCAGTACGGCGTCGACGCGCTGAACTCGGGCTACGCCGACCCGTACAACCCGGTCGACGCGATCTTCGCCGCCGCGCGCTACCTGCGCGCCGCCGGCGCCGCGACCGATCTGAACGCGGCGATCCTCGCCTACAACCACTCAGACGAATACGTCAAGTCCGTGCTCCTGCGAGCGAAGTTGATCTCGAGCTATCCGAAGAACGTGATCGCCACGCTGACCGGCCTGACCGACGGCGAGATCCCGATCTCCAGCAAGCACGTGACGTGGGGCGCGCTGACGAGCGGACCGGCAGCCCCGGGGTCGGCGCCGACCGCGACCGCGAGCGCGACCGCCGGCGCCACGCAGGTCTCGCCGCCGGCGACATCGGCTGCCCAGCCGAGCGCCGCCGCTGCGGCCGGTGCCGGCGCGCCCGCCACAGCACCCGCGCCGACCGCGGCGGCCGCGCGCGCGGGCCACTCAAAGCAGGCGCCGCCGCCGCTGCAGTTGGTCGACCTGATGGGCTCGCCGAACGCCGACGTGGTCGCCGCCCAGGACGGTCGGGTAGTCAAGCTCGGACACTCGAGCAAGCTCGGCCACTACCTCGTCCTGCGCGACGTCTACGGCGACGTCTTCACGTACGCCGGGATGGGCAGCATCGCCTCGCGCTACCCCAAGCCGCATTCGCAGCGCGCCGCAGCCGCCTCGACCCCGGCGCTCCCGGGCGCCGTGTCCGACGCGGGCGAATCCAAGCCCAAGCTCCCGGCGACCGCCGGCAGCCAGCCGCCGGTGACGTTGAAGGTCAAGGCGCGGGCCACCGCCAAGCGGCCCACCGCGAAGCAGGCCGGCGGCGCGGGCGGCGCCCCGGCATCCTCCGCGCAGGGCGAACCGGCGCCGGTGCAGAGCGGCAAGGTGCGGCTGTTCGCCCACCCGGGCAACCCCGACGCGATCGCCTCGGCGGCTCGCGGCCGGGCGCGCTCGGCCAACGCCGGCCACACATTGCCACTGCGCGTCGGCTCGGTCGTCTCCAAGGGCACCGTGCTCGGGCGCGTGCGCACGCCGCCCCACGCGCACGCCGGCCATCTGAGCTTCGCGATCCGCCCCGGCGGCGACAGCGCCACGATCGATCCGCGGCCGATCCTCTCCAACTGGACGCAGCTCGGGACGGCGCTGCACCCGCAGGGCGCAAGCCAGAACACCGACCTGCTCGGCGCGACGGCCGGCGGCGTCTTTCTGCTGTCGAAGGGCGAACTCGAGCGCACCGTCCTGTCAGACCCCGGCGTCGCGGTCTACGCGTGCGGGCGCCACGACATCGCCTCGGGCGCGATCGACAAGCGCGTCCTCGCGGTTCTCGAGTTCCTCTCGCGGGTCGGGCTGAAGCCGACTGTCAGCGCGCTGCGCTGCGGCCACGGCGAGACGACCGTCTCGGGCTTCGTGTCCGAGCACTTCAACGGCGACGCCGTCGATATCTCGGCGATCAACGGAGTCCCGATCGCCGGCCACCAGGGCGCCGGCTCGATCGCCGACCTGACGATCCGCGCGCTGCTGACGCTGCAGGGCGAATTCGTCCCGCACCAGATCATCAGCCTGATGCAGTACCCGGGAGCGCCAAACACGCTTGCGATGGCCGATCACGCCGACCACGTCCACGTCGGCTTCCGACCCGTCGCCGGCGACGTCGGCGTCTCGCCGGCGGCGGCCGCCAAGGCGGCGCACTCGGCCGGCGCGGGCAAGACCGCCCCGGTGCCGATTCTCGCGCCCAACGTGCTCAACACGACGCAGTGGAACCAGCTCGTGACTCGGATCGGCGCGCTGCCCGTCCCGAAGGTCTCGGCGAAGCCGAGCAGCTCGGCGATCAAGGACCCAAAGCCCCCGAAGACCCACGGCTAGGGCAGCTCCCGCCACGCCCGGTGGGACGCCTGGCGCGTCTGCGATCATCGGCGGCGATGGCGACGTTCGGCGGGATCGACCTCGGCGGCACGAAGATCCAGACGGTCGTCGTCGACGACGCGCGGACCGTGCTCGGCTCGGCGCGGCGGCCCACGCCGACGAGCGGCGGCCCGGCTGACGTCGCCAACGCGATCGCCGCGGCGATGGACGACGCGGCACAGGCGGCCGGCGTCGAGGCGAAGGCGCTCGCGGGCATCGGCGTCGGGTCACCCGGCACGATCGCGGACGGCGCCGTGACGAGCGCGCGCAACCTTCCGGGCTGGGAAGGCAGCTTTCCACTCGCGGCAGTGCTCGAACGTGGGCTCGGCCCGCCCGTCGTGCTCGGCAACGACGTGCAGGTCGCGACCGACGCCGAGTTCCAGTTGGGCGCCGGCCGGCCGTATGACTCGCTGCTGGGCGTGTTCTGGGGCACTGGCGTCGGCGGCGGGCTCGTGCTCGACGGCCGGCCCTGGAAGGGGCTTGGTGGCGCCGGAGAGATCGGCCACGTCGTGGTGCAACTCGGCGGAGCGCGCTGCACGTGCGGGCGCCGCGGCTGCATGGAGGCCTACGCCGGACGCGCGTCGATGGAAGCGCACGTGCGCAAGGAGGTCGCCAAGGGCAGGAAGACAGACCTGTTCAAGCTGATGGAGGAGCGCGAACGCACGCGCCTGACGAGCGGTATCTGGGCGCGCGCGCTCGAACATGAAGACGAGCTCGCGACGCACATGATCGAGCGGGCGCTCGCTGCGCTCGGTGCGGGCGTGGCGTCCGCGATGAACGTGATCGACGTCGAGTGCGTGATCCTCGGCGGCGGGCTGGGCGTGCGGCTGGGCGAGGAGTACGCCAAGCGCCTGGCGCAGGCGATGCAGCCGCACCTGTTCGCCGACTACCGCCCGCCCGACGTCCACGTGGCGGCGCTCGGCGATCTCGGTGGCGCGATCGGCGCGACGCTGCTGGTCGAGCCGGCACGAGCCGCGTCCGCGGCGGCCTGAGACGGTCAGAGCCCGCCGACGGTAACGACGACGAGCACGATCGACAACGCCGAGAGCACGACGACGGTCACGCCGGTGGCCCAGTCGAGCGCGCCGCGCGAGCGGCGCGCGCCCATCAGCGACTGCGAGCGCGACAGCTGCCAGATGAAGTACAGGTTGATCGGCAGCAGCACCCCGTTGACCACCTGCACACCGACGAGCAGCGAGATCACCGGCAGGCCCGGAACGACTGCGACGGCCGCGCTGATCGCGATCATCGCGGTGATGATTCCGACGAACACCGGTGCCTCCTCGCGGCGGCGGCCGATCCCCTTCTCGTATCCAAGCGACTCCGAGACGACGTAGGACGTGGCGATCGGCAGGATCGCCGCGGCGAGCAGGCTCGCGCCGAGCAGGCCGATGCCGAACAGGAGTTCTGCGAAGTGCCCGGCGAACGGCGTCAACGCGCGCGCAGCGTCGGCCGCTGAGCCGATTTCGTGGACGCCGTGCTTGTACAGCGTCGCGGCGGTGGCGATCACGATGAACGCCGAGATCGCGCACGCGAAGATCGAGCCGGACACCGCCTCGACTTCCTCGCGGTGCAGGTCCTCCACGCGCACCCCTCGCTCGACGACGGCCGACTGCAGGTAGAGCTGCATGTACGGGGTGATCGTCGTACCGATCGTGGCGATCAGCAGCAGCAGGTAGGTCGAGTTCGCGTGCAGGCGCGGCGTTATGAAGGCGTGGCCAACGGCGCCCCAGTCGGGGTGGCCGAGGATCGCCGCGATCGGGTAGGCGAAGAACGGGATCGTGAACGCGACGAAGATCCGCTCGGCCGATCGGTAGGAGCCGCGGACGATGATCAGCCAGATGCCGGCGGCCAGGATCGGCACCGACACCTGCGGCGGAATCCCCGCGAGGCCGAGCGCCGCGCCGGCGCCGACGAAGTCCGAGATGCAGATCCCCACGTTCGCCACCAGCACGGCGCTCGTCGCGAGCACCGACCAGCGGATCCCGTACTCCTCGCGCACGAGCTCGGCGAGCCCCTTGCCGGTGACGACGCCCATCCGCGCCGCGAGCATCTGCACGATCGAAAGCGAGATCGCCACCAGCAGGATCGTCCACAAGAGCTCGTAGCCGTATTTCGCGCCGACCGACGAATACGTCGCGATGCCACCCGCGTCGTTGCCGGCATTGGCCGCGATCAGGCCAGGGCCGAGCAGGCCGAGGACTGCGAAGAGGCGAACGCGGCGGCGGCTAAGTCGCGCAGGCAGACGCGGCCGGCCACGGATGGCCGACCGGATCCGACGCATGACGGGCGGTACTCGGACCGCCATCGAACTGTCCGCCTACAACGCTCACGCGGGGCAGTCTATTCAGTCGCTGCCTAGCAGCCCGCAGCGCCTGTTTCAGTCCTCGCCGAGCAGCCCGAAGCGCCGGCGCCAGCCCCGCGGAAGCATCGCCGCGAGGACGTCGTCGACCGTGATCACGCCGACCATTCGCCGGTCCTCGGCGACCGGAATCGACGTCAGGTTGTAGTCGGCCATCAGCCGCGCGACCTCCTCGAACGATGCGTCGGGTGTCAGGCACGGCGTGTCGTGCTTGACGAACGACTCGAGCGGCTGGCCGGGGTTCGCGCGCAGCAGCGCGGCGACCGGCACGCTGCCTTCCAGCGACCCGTCGCCCGCGCTGACGAAGATCGTCGTCAGCAGCTCGGGCTCGACACGGCTGCGGCGGACCGCGTCGAGCGCCTCCGCGGCCGATGTCCCTCCGCTCAGCAGGACGAAGTCGGGGCTCATCAGTCCGCCGGCCTCGTCGGGGTCATAGCC
>DASXIJ010000087.1:0-6691 GCA_036498045.1 Solirubrobacteraceae bacterium | reverse complement strand
TACGGCGTCGACGACCTCGCGAGCATCGTGCGCCGCTCGGCGGGGATCCTCGAGATCGAGCTCGACGACGACGGCGCGACGACGATCGCCACGCGCAGCCGCGGCACGCCGCGCGTGGCAAACCGCCTGCTCAAGCGCGTGCGCGACTTCGCCGAGGTGCGGATGCACGGCGTGGTGACGGCCGACGCGGCCGACGCGGCCCTGGCGATGCTCGAGGTCGACGAGCTCGGCCTCGATCGGCTCGACCGCGAGATCCTGCGTGCGATCTGCGTCAAGTTCGAGGGCGGCCCGGTCGGGCTGTCCACGCTCGCGGTGTCCGTCGGCGAGGAGCAGGACACGATCGAGGACGTGTATGAGCCCTACCTGCTGAAGGAGGGCCTGATCAAGCGCACGCCACGCGGCCGGGCGGCGACGGCGGCTGCGTTCGTGCATCTGGGGCTGGAGCCGCCCGCAAGCAGCGGTCCGGCGCTGTTCTGACTCTCGCGGCCCGCGGCTTTCGTAGTCTGTGTCCAACTATGGCGCACCCCTTCATCTGCCCGAACTGCGGGCACCGCACGACCGAGGTCGACCGCAACATCGGCTTCACTCGAACCCCGAAGGGCTGCGCGAAGTGCGGCTTTGCCTTCCTGTTCGAGCTGCTCGACGACTACTACCCGGCCCCCGACGCGGCATTTTTCGTCTGCGACAGAGAGGGGCGCGTGATCGGCTGTGGGCGCAACTCGTTCGCGTTCACGGGCCTGGAGGAGGAAGACGTGATCGGCCAGCGCGTCGAGCAGGTGCTCGGCCTGCAGTTCGCAAACGGTGACGACCCGGTCGAGACGGTGCTCGAGTGGGGCGTGCGCAAACTCGAGGTGCCCGTGCAGGTCGCGGGCGAACGCGACGTCGCGGCGACCGCGAAGGCGGACATGTTTCCGGCCTACGACGACGACGGTGGCCTGTTGCTAGTGCTGACGCCCGACAAGTAGTCTGAACTGGCGATGGATGCAAGATGACCGACCGTCGGCGCAACACGCTGATCCTCCTGCTCGTGGCCGGCCTCGTTGCCGCTTCGGTCGCCGTGATCGCTGTCAAAAAGACGCGTCTCGGCCTCGACCTGAAGGGGGGCGTCGAGCTCGTCTACCAAGCCAAGCCGACGGCGCAGTCGAAAGTCGACTCAGAATCGCTGAACCGGGCGATCGACATCATGCGCAAGCGCGTCGACCAGCTCGGCGTGTCCCAGCCGGAAATCCAGCGCTCGGGCTCAGACGAAATCGACGTCGCGCTGCCTGAAGTCAAAGACGCCCATCGCGCCGAACAGGAGGTCGGCAAGACCGCGCAGCTGTTCTTCTATGACTGGGAGCCGAACGTGATCGGCGGCGCCGGCACGCCTTCGCCCAAAGAAGCGACCGTCACCGGTGGCGCCAACGCGGGCGCCTCGCAGTTCGGCCTGATCGAGTATCAGGCGGTGCTGCGCGCGATCAAACGCGCCCCCGAACTGCGCAAGTCGGACACGACGTGGAGCCAGGGTTGCACGCCCGCCCAGGTCGGCGGCTGCATCTACGGCGCCTGGTACCTGATCGACCCAAAGCACGAAAAGGTGCTGCGCGGCCCTGAGGAAACCGAAAAGAACCTGTTCGCCGACTACAAGGTGCCGCCCGGCACGAAGGTCAAGGCCGTTCGCGTGAACCCCGGTACGGTCCTCGTTCAGGCCCGCCCCGTCGAAAGCGCGGCCGGCAAGGTCACGCAGAAAAGCCCCAACAGCTGGTACGTGATGGTCGACAACCCGGTGCTGACCGGGTCCGACGTCAAGAACCCGCGCCAGAGCTTCGACGAAGGCGCGGGGGGGACGGGGGCGCCGAACGTGACGTTCGAATTCACCGGGCACGGGCAGAACGTGTTCCAGCACGTCACCAAGGAAATCGCCCATCGCGGGCAGGAAGCGCAGCTGCCGGGCGTGGGCCGCGAAGCGGCGCTGCAGCACTTCGCGGTCGTGCTCGATGGCCAGCTGATCACGGCGCCGTCGATCGACTACACGAAGTACCCCGAAGGAATCGACGCGACGACCGGATCGCAGATCTCCGGCGGGTTCACGATCAACTCGGCGCAGGAACTCGCGCAGGAGCTGGCGTCCGGCGCGCTGCCCGTCAAGCTGCAGCTGATCTCAAACTCGCAGGTCTCGGCGACGCTCGGCAAAACGGCGCTCAACCAGGGCCTCGTCGCCGGCCTCGTCGGGTTCGCGATCGTCTGCCTGTTCCTGCTGCTGTTCTACCGCGTGCTCGGCGCGATCGCGATCGGCGGCCTGCTCATCTACGGGATCTACTTCTTCGCGCTGATCAAGCTGATCCCGATCACGCTGACGCTGCCGGGGATCGCCGGGCTGATCCTCACGATCGGCGTCGCGGCCGACGCGAACATCGTGATCTTCGAGCGCGTCAAGGAGGAGATCCGCGGCGGCAGATCGATCATCTCCGGCATCGCGACGGGCTACAAGCGCGGCTTCGAAGCGATCGTCGACGCGAACGTCGTGACGTTCATGACCGCGTTCATCCTGTTCGCGCTCGCGACGGCCGAAGTCAAGGGCTTCGCGTTCACCCTCGGCATCGGCACGATCGTCTCGCTGTTCACGGCCGTGCTCGCGACGCAGGCCGCCCTCGGCGCGATGGGGCGCTCGAAAATCGTGTCGCACCCGGCCGCCCTCGGCGCGGCGCGGCGCGGCGGCGGCTGGAAGTTCGACTTCATGGGCGCGTCGAAGTGGTTCTTCTCGCTGTCGGGCACGATCCTGCTGATCGGCGCGCTGGCGATCGGCGCGAACGGGCTGCACTTCGGGATCGACTTCAAGTCGGGCACCCGGATCCAGACGGCGTTCGTCAAACCGGTCAACGAGGGCGAAGTCGCGAAGGTGATGACGAGTGTCGGCTACGGCAACGCCCAGGTGCAGAAGTTCAACAACAAGAGCATCGGCGGCCAGGGCTACCAGATCTCGACCAAGACGCTCGGCCCGAAAGGCCTCCAGACCGTTCGTAGCGCGCTGGAATCGAAGCTCGGCACGAAGAACTTCTCCTCGACGTCGATCGGGCCGACGTTCGGCAAAACGGTCGCCAACAGCGCGATCATCGCGATCATCGCGTCGCTGCTGGTGATCTCGGCGTACATCGCGCTGCGCTTCTCGTGGAAGTACTCGGTCCCGGTACTGATCGCGCTGATGCACGACCTGCTGATCACGGCCGGCGTCTACTCGCTGACCGGGCGCGAAGTCACGACGTCGACCGTCGCGGCGCTGTTGACGATCCTCGGGTACTCGCTGTACGACACGATCATCGTGTTCGATCGCGTGCGCGAGAACGTGCCGCGGATGCCGCGCGCGGCGTTCTCACAGATCGTCAACCGCTCGATGTCCGAGGTGCTGACCCGGTCGCTGGCGACCAGCTTCTGCACGCTGCTGCCCGTCATCTCGCTGCTGCTGTTCGGCGGCGAAACGCTGAAGGACTTCGCGTTCGCGCTTACCGTCGGGATCGCCTCGGGCGCGTACTCGTCGATCTTCATCGCCTCGCCGGTGCTGACGCACTGGAAGGAACGTGAGAGCACCTATCGCAACCGCCGCGCGCGGATCGTTCGCGAAGTCGGCGCGGTGCCCGCGTATGCGACGGCGCTCGGAGGCGAGCCGATCGACGTCGAGCCCGACCGCAAGCGCAAACGCTCGCGCCGCGGCAGCCTCGTCGCCCCCGAGGAACCCGGCCAGCAGATCTCCCGCGACGAGTTCCAGGAGCTCGTGCGCGATCTCGACGTCGACGAGCCGGCGACCCCGAAGCCGGGCGCGCGCTCTGGCGCGCGTGCCGCCGGGACGGGCGTCGCGCAGCGTCCTGCGCGGGCCAAGCGCACGGACGACGTCCAGGACACACAGCCGCAGGCGGAGCCGCCACAGGCCGGCCAGCCGCGCGACCCGACCGCCGACCTCACGCCCGAGGACCTCGTGCTCAAGGACGAGCCGAAGCCCGCCAAACGCAAACGCCCGCGCAATCGCAGGCACGGCAGGCGCTGATGGCACTGCTCGGCTGGGTGATGATGGGCCTTGCGATCTGGCACTTCACGATCTTCCTGCCCGACCGCTTCTGGGGCGGGATCGTCGGCGCGTTCGTCGGCTCGCTCGTCGGCTCGATCGTCGTCGGGCTGATCATCTACGCCGTCAAGGTCTCGGCGCTGAAGATCCCCGGCGAAAAGGCGACCGACGTCGGCGTCGTGCTCTACGCGGTCCCCGGCGCGCTGATCGGGATGGGGCTCGTGTACCTGGAGGGCATGCGTCGCGAACGCGCGAGCCGCGTGGCTCAGCCCTAGCGCGCCAAACCGGTCGCACCCCAAAGCCCTCGCGCGCGGTTCCGTCTCGGCCTGGCCGTAAGTTGGCGGGTCGTGCAGCCGCCACGCTTTGAGATCGCTGATTGCCCTAGCGCCGATGTCGCGCGCCTGCGGCGCGAGCTCGCGGTCAGCGGGGCGCTCGCGCAGGTGCTCGTCAGGCGCGGGCTGGCCGACCCGGAGCGCGCACGCGCGTTCCTCGCGGCCGACGAGGAGCACCCGCCGGGCTCGTTCGCCGGGATCGAGCGCGCGGTCGCGACGATTCTCGGCCACGTGCGCGCCGGCCGGCGGATCACGATCCACGGCGACTACGACGTCGATGGGATCTGCTCGACGGCGGTTCTCGTGCGCGCACTGCGCGGGCTCGGCGCCGACGTCGACCACTACCTGCCCGACCGCATGGGTGACGGCTACGGCCTGGCGGAGACGACCGTTCGGCGGCTTGCCGAGCGCGGCACGAGCCTGCTGGTCAGCGCCGACTGTGCGATCACCGCGATCGCCGAGGTCGCACTCGCGCGTGAGCTCGGCCTCGACGTGGTCGTCACCGATCACCACGCCCCGCGGTCCGACGGCGCGCTGCCGGACGCGCCGATCGTGCACCCGTCGTTGTGCGGCTATCCGTGCGTGGATCTGTGCGCGACGGCGGTGGCGTACAAGCTCGCGCAGGCGGTCGTGCAGGCGGCCGGCGAGGACCCGCGGGCGCTCGAGCGCGACCTCGACCTCGTCGCGCTCGCGACGGTCGCCGACGTGGTCACGCTGCGTGGTGAGAACAGGGCGCTCGTGCGGCGCGGGCTGCGCGTGCTGGCGGCGACGACGAAGCCGGGGCTGCGCGCGTTGATGCGCGTCGCGCGCGTCGAGCCGGGCCGCGTCGATGAGCGCGCGATCGGCTTCGCGCTCGCGCCGCGACTGAACGCGGCCGGGCGCCTGTACCGCGCAGACGCCGGACTGGAGTTGCTGATGACCGAGGATCGGCTTCGCGCGGCGCAGGTCGCCGACGAGCTCGATCGCGCCAACCACGAGCGTCGCGAGGTGGAGACGCGGATCCGCTGGGAGGCCGAGGCGCAGATCACCGAGCTGGGCGAGCGCGGCGCGTACGTCCTGGCGGGCGATGGCTGGCACGCGGGCGTGGTCGGGATCGTCGCGGCACGGCTCGCCGAGCGCCACAACCGCCCGGTGGTCCTGATCGCGCTCGCCGGCGACCGGGGGAGGGGCTCGGCGCGGAGCGTCCCGGCGTACGACCTGCTGGCCGGGCTCGACGCGTGCTCCGAGCACGTCGTGCGCCACGGCGGCCATCGCGCGGCGGCGGGCTTGGAGATCGAGCGCGGCTGCGTGGCGGCGCTGGCGCGAGCGTTCGAGGCGCACGCCGAGCGCGCGCTGGCGCCGGCGGACCTGGTCGCGGTCGAGCGGGTCGACGCGGTCGTCGGGGGCGACGAGCTGTCGATGGCGCTGGCCGAGGAGCTGCAGTCGCTTGCTCCGTTCGGGCGCGGCAACCCGGCCGTCTCGCTGATGCTCGCCGACGCGACGTTCGCCGACGTGCGGCCGATGGGAGAAGGCCGCCACGCGCGCTTCACCGTCCACTCGCGCGGCGCGCGGGCGCGCGCGGTCGCGTTCGGCAGCGGCGCCACCCTTCCGGTCGCCGAGGGCGAGCCGGTGGAGGCGACGTTCAAGCTCGAGGTCAACGAGTTCAACGGCGTATCCGAGCCGCGGCTGGTCCTGCGACACGCCGGCCCCGCCGCGCCGGCGGTGCACGCGGCCCGACTGCCACGAGAGCCAGAGCCGCTGGAAGAGAACGGCGAGCTGGTGCTGTTCGCGGTGACGTAGGGCCTGTTGGATCCGCCGAGGTCGTCCCCTACCCTTTAGCCATGACGGTTGCAAAGGATCCCAACGCGACCGACGTGGTCGAGCACGCCGCGCCCGCGCCGGCGAGCCCGCCCGCGAGCGCTCCGCCGGCGCGCCTTGACCTGTCAGAGCCCGAGCGCCGGCTGCTGGCCGACCTGTTCGCGATCGTCTCCGAGCACGCGTCGGACTCGGCGGTGGAGATCGACCGCACCCGGGTGCAGGACGCGTTCGTGTTCGCTTGCGAGCACCACGCCGCGCAGCGGCGCAAGTCGGGCGAGGACTTCATCGTCCATCCGGTCGGCGTCGCGCGGATCTGCGCGGGTATGCGCCTCGACACCGAGACGCTGTGCGCCGCGCTGCTGCACGACACGGTCGAGGACACGTCGGCGTCGATCGAGGAGGTCGGCGAGCGCTTCGGCGAGGAGATCGCGCAGATCGTCGACGGCGTCACGAAGCTGACGGGGATCACGTTCCAGTCGCACGACGAGGCGCAGGCCGAGAACTACCGCAAGATGATGGTCGCGAT
>DASXIJ010000086.1:0-11043 GCA_036498045.1 Solirubrobacteraceae bacterium | reverse complement strand
GCCTACGGTTATGCGATGGCCAACAACTACAACGGCGTGCCGCGGCCGCCGGTGATCTTCTGTCGCGACGGCGACGCGCGCGTCGTCGTTCGGCGCGAGACATGCGAGGACCTGACGGCACGTGATGTTCGCTGACGGGGCCCACCACGGCGGCTCGCCTGCTGGCGCGCCGCCGTTTCAGGTCGGCCTGCTCGGCCACGGCACGGTCGGCGCCGCGTTCGCCGACCTGCTCGCCGAGCGCGCAGGCGAGATCGAACGGTTCAACGGCCGGCGGCCGGTGATCAGCGGCGTGCTGACGCGCTCGCGCGGCGACTTCGAGGAGATCCTCGCCGGCGCCGAACTGCTGGTCGAGGTCATGGGTGGGATCGAACCGGCGCGCGAATACCTGCTGCGCGCGATGCGCTCGGGCCGGCACGTCGTCAGCGCGAACAAGCAGCTGCTCTCCCAGCACGGCGAGGAGCTGTTCGAGTGCGCGCGCGAGAACGACGTTCGATTGCGCTTCGAGGCGGCGGTCGCCGGCGCGGTTCCGGTCGTGCGCGTGCTCGAGGAATCATTGTCAGCGACGCCGATCGATCGGATTCACGGGATCGTCAACGGCACGACGAACTTCATCCTGTCGGAGATGGCGCGCGGATCCAGCTACGCCGAGGCGCTCGCGGAGGCGCAGCGGATCGGCTACGCCGAGGCTGACCCGTCAGACGACGTCTCCGGGCGCGACGCTGCGGCGAAGATGGCGATCCTCGCGCGGCTCGCGTTCGGCTCGCCGGTGAGCCTCGACGACGTCCGCTACGAGGGAATCGAGCACCTGGATGGCGACGACCTCGAGTACGCGCGCGAGCTCGGCCTCGGCCTCAAGCTCGTCGGCACGGCCGAGCGTCGCGACGGCGGCCTGTCGGTCCACGTGCACCCGACGTTTCTGTACTCGGGACACCCGCTCGCGTCGATCTCCGGGCCGTTCAACGCGGTGACGGTCGAGTCCGAGACGATCACCGAGCTGACGCTGTCCGGTCCCGGCGCCGGCGGGCGCCAGACGGCGAGCGCCGTGCTCGGCGACGTCGTCAGCGTGATGACCGGCGGCGCCCGCCCGCCGGCGCCGCCGCTGCCGTTGAAGCTGGTGACAGACGTCTCCAGCGCGTTCTACCTGCACCTCGACGTCGAGGACGTGCCGGGCGTGCTCGCCGCGGTGACGAAGGTGCTCGGCGAGCACGACGTCTCGATCAAGTCGGTCGTCCAGCGTGGGATCGCCGAGCACGCGCGGCTGGTGATGGTCACGCACCCCGTGCTCGAGTCGAGTCTGCGCGCGGCCGTCGCAGAGGTCGACGCGTACGACTTCATCCGCTCGCGCACGCGCGCGATTCGCGTGATCGAAGAGGAGTTCACATGACCCCGACGCCGCCGGTCGAGGAGTTCCCACGCGTGCCGCTGCCGCGGGTCGAAGGCGCGGCGTTCTCGGGAACGCACGTGCCGCTGATCGAGCGCTACCACGAGCGGCTGCCGTTCGCCGTCGGCGACAAGCTCGTCAGCCTGCAGGAGGGCTCGACGCCGCTGCTGCGCGCGCCGGTGCTGTCGGAGATCGTCGGCGCGACCGTCCGGCTGAAGCTCGAGGGGGCGAACCCGACCGGCTCGTTCAAGGATCGCGGGATGACGTGCGCGGTCTCCGCCGCAGCTCGCGACGGCGCGAAGGCGGTGATCTGTGCTTCGACGGGCAACACGGCGGCGAGCGCCGCGGCTTACGCGGCGCGCGCGGGGATCACGTGCGCGGTGATCGTGCCGGACGGCAAGATCGCTCAGGGCAAGATGGCCCAGACGCTCGTGCACGGGGCGCGCGTGATCGCGCTCGAAGGCAACTTCGACCAGGCGCTGGCGCTCGTGCGCGAGCTCACGGCGACGAACCCGATCGTGCTCGTCAACTCGGTCAACGAGTTCCGGATCGAAGGCCAGAAGACGGCCGCATTCGAGATCGACGAGTCGCTCGCCGGCGGCCTGGAAGCTCTGTGCATCCCGGTCGGCAACGCCGGCAACATCACGTCGTACTGGCGCGGGTTTCGCGAGGTCGGCGCGGCGCCGCGAATGCTCGGCTTCCAGGCCAAAGGAGCCGCGCCGCTCGTCGAGGGGCACCCGATCGAGCACCCGGAAACGATCGCGAGCGCGATCCGGATCGGCAACCCGGTCCGCTGGGAGGACGCGATGGCGGCGGCGACCGACTCGCGCGGCTCGATCCGCGTCGTCAGCGACGCCGAGATCCTGCACGCCTACCGGCTGCTCGCGTCGCGCGAAGGGATGTTCTGCGAGCCGGCGTCGGCCGCGTCGGTCGCCGGGCTGCTGAAGTACGGCGCGGAAGGCGCCGAGCAGATCGTCTGCGTGCTGACCGGGCGCGGCCTGAAGGATCCGGAGACCGCGATCGCCAACAACGACGGGCGCGTGATCCAGTGCGTCGCCGAGATGGCCGCGATCGAGGAGGCGGTCCTGGGTGATCAGTAGGCGGCGCAGGGCGAACGCCCGACGATGATCCGCAAGCGCGTCGTGCGCGTGCCGGCGTCGTCGGCGAACCTCGGCCCCGGCTTCGACTGCATGGCGGCGGCGATCTCGCTGCACGTCGAGCTCGAGGTGCTCGAGACGGGCAGCTTCGCTGTCGAAACCGACCTGCCGATCTCGCGCGGCCACGACAACCTGTGCGTTCGCGCATTCGAGCGACTGCACCCGGCCGACGACTTCACCTTCCGGATCGCGTCGGAGATCCCGCTCGCCGGCGGCCTCGGGTCGAGCGCGGCCGCGATCGTCGCCGGCCTGATGGCGGCCGACCACCTGTTCGAGATGGACGCGGACGTGCTCGCGCTCGCGCGCGAGGAGGAGGGCCACCCCGACAACGTCGCGGCGGCGCTGCACGGCGGGATCATCGTGTACGCCGACGAGCAGGCGACGCGCTTTGAGCCACCGACCGGGCTCGAGGCGCTCGCGGTCGTACCGTTCGAGGCGGTTCGCACGAGCGCGGCGCGCAACGCGCTGCCGGAGCAGGTGCCGTTCGCCGACGCCGTGTTCAACGTCGCGCACACGGCGCTGCTGACGCTCGGGCTCGCGCGCGGCGACTGGGATCTGGTTGCTCGCGGGCTGCGCGATCGCCTGCATCAGCAGCGCCGGGCGCCGCTGTTCCCGCGTTCGTACGAGCTCGCGACCGGCGCCGGCGAGATCGGGGCGCTCGGGGCGACGATCTCAGGCGCCGGCCCGACGGTCCTCGTGTGGTGCTTCTACGAGCAGACCGGCTCCGTCGCCGAGGCGCTGCAACGCGAGGCCGACGGGTGGGCGAGCGTCGTGCGCGCGCCGTTTGAGTCGCAGGGCGCGTACGTCGTCGGCCTGTAGGGCGCCTAACGCAGCTGCGCGAGTCGCGGCGCGGCTGGGCTGAGGGCCGGCAGGCGCTCGAGGACTTCGCCGGCGAGATCGAGGTAGTCGGCGCCGAGGTCGGGCCGGTAGTCGAGGATCGAGAGCGCGCGCTCGGCCGACTCGGCGTAGGCGATCGACGAGCGGATCGTGGTGTCGAAGACCTGCTCGTCGAACCGGTCCTTCAGCGACGCGAGCGCCTCGCGGGAGTGGATCGTGCGCATGTCGGCGAGGTTGAGCAGCACGCCGAGCAGCGACAGCTCGGGATTGAGACCGTCGCGGGCGAGCTCGACGAGCTCGATCGCCTGCTCGACGCCCTGCAGCGCGAAGTACTGCGCCTCGGCGGTGATCAGCGCGTGGTCGGCGGCGACGAGCGCGTTGACTGTCAACAGCCCGAGCGACGGCGGGCAGTCGATCAGGATCAGCTCGTACTCGGCGGGCGCCTTCGCGAGCGCGCGCCGCAGCGTCAGCT
This sequence comes from Solirubrobacteraceae bacterium, assembly GCA_036498045.1. Taxonomy (GTDB): domain Bacteria; phylum Actinomycetota; class Thermoleophilia; order Solirubrobacterales; family Solirubrobacteraceae; genus Palsa-744. Next base: position 7,196 of record DASXIJ010000086.1, on the reverse strand, counting down.
CGCGTCCCATCTTGCCGCCGAGCATCAGCTCGGCTTCGGCGAGGGTGAGGTTGGCCGGGATCAGATCGTCATGGATGGCGTCGGCGACGCTCGCGCGCCCGGCGAGCACGTCGGCGACCGTCGGCTCGACCTCCGGGGGAAGGTCGAAGTAGTCGGAGAGATTGCCCTGCGGGTCGAGATCGACCGCAAGGGTGCGGACGCCGCTTCGGCGAAACGCGTCGGTCAGCGTGCGAACAGCCGTCGTCTTGCCCGTCCCACCCTTCTGCGACAGCACGGCGATCGTCTCGGCCATCAGCCGATCTTACGTGGCGGCGCGCCGGCGCGCCCGGCCGCTGTGGCCGGACCACGTAGACGCCGGTCGCGACGCACCGCGCGACGACCGGGGTGCGCCTGCTACGGCGCGACGACCAGGTAGCTGAGCCGGTAGCGCCCGACGATGATCTCGTCGCCGTCACGCAGCAGCTTGCCTTCGATCCGCTCGCCGTTGACGAACACGCCGTTGAGGCTGCGGTCGTCGAGCACGCGGACGCCGTCGGGCTGGCGCACGACCAGGGCGTGGCGGCGCGACACGGTCGGATCGTCGAAGCGCACGTCGGCCGCGAGGCTGCGCCCGACCCGCGTCCACTCGCGTGTCAGCGCAACGATCCGCGGCGTCTCGCCGCCGTCGTCGAAGCACAGGTACTCGCCAGGCCGCTCGATCCTGGCGCGTGCATCCTCGAGCTGCTCGTCGCGATCAATCGGAGCAGGCTCGGACAGGACGCCGCCATGGCGCTCGGTCTGCTCGTCGGCCGCGGGGCGCCCCGTGCTGAACAGCGACGCACGCGCGAAGTCGGCGCCGCCGCAGCTCGGACAGTCGCCGAGCAGGTCGGTGCCGCTCAACGTCAGGACGTAGCCACAGGTTCGGCAGCGAAACGAGCCGACGCCTGCGAAGCTCTCGAGCGGCTCATCGCCAGCGCGAGTTCCGTCGCTCAGTACGTTCATCATCCCGCTCCCTTCTCGCTTGCACTCCGCGTTTGACGAACGCAAGCGCTCTTCGTCGCATGCCGCTCGTCGAGGGAAAGCTCGTGGCGATGATAACAAGTTGTCCGTGGCGGCAGACGACGGTCTCCCGCATTTTCCGCAAAGGTCAACGCGTGCCTCCTCGCCACCCGCAACCGCCCACGTGGGCGGCGGGCTCGTGGCCTCTCCTCGACCGTCAAGAAGTACCCGTGGCACGCATCGTGCAAACCATCCGCCGCAGCAGGAGCGCGCGCGTGGGCGGCGAAATCGACCGCGATGGCCGCGCCCGTGACAGACGTCGAGCAGCTCGAGCGGCACCTCCTGCGCCGTGGGGTCGGCGCGCTCGAGGCCGACCGCGAGCGCTGCTCGGACTGCGGGCGCACGCCGCTGACGGGTGAGCACGTGCATCTGTACGACGGCCGCCGCAGCGGTGTGATCTGCGAGCTCTGCCGCATGCTGCGCCGCGACTCGCCGGTCGCCAGCGAGCTCGTGCGCCACAGCGAGCATGGCCAGACGGTCAGGCTGACCGCCCGCGCCGACGAGCCGACCCGCCCAGCCACCTCCTGAAGCGCCCCAGCGTCGTCGGCGCCCGAACGTCGTCGCCTCTAGACTGGCGGGCGCCGTGGGCCCGATCACCGTCTCGACCGTCATCTCCGCCTCGCGCGAGGAGATCTTCGACTACCTGCAGGACATCGCCAACCACGAGGAGTTCACCGACCACTATCTCGTCGACTGGCACCTGACGCGGGTCAACTCGGTCGGGCGAGGGGCGGGCGCGCGGTTCCGCGTCAAGGCGCCCTGCAACCGCTTCAGCTGGGCAGACGTGACGTTCGTCGATGTGCAGCGACCGTACAAGATCGTGGAGGTCGGCCGGACCGGCAAGAACAACCGGATCCGCACGCTCGCGACATACGAGCTGGCGCCGGATACGCACAACTCGACGCGCGTGCGCTTCACGCTCGAGACCGCGCCCGCGACGTTGTCGGACCGGCTGATGGAGTCCCTCGGAGCGCGCGGCTGGACGCGTCGCAAGACCGCCCGGGCGATGCGCCGGCTGCGCTCGATCATCGAGCGCGACGAGGATCGCGGAAGTCGCGTGACGGTCGCCGCCGGATAGACTGCCGCGTCGCATGTCCACCCGACTGCGCAAGCTGACGCTCCTCGCGGCCGCCGTGCTGGTGGCTCTGACGCTCGCGGCGTGTGGCGACTCGCACACGAGGGTCACGACCGGCACATATGCCGGCGAGTCGGGGAAGAACGCTCCGTACCTCAACGTCGGGCCGCTCGTCTACCAGGTCCAGGTGTCGCGTGAGCTGAACCCGTATGACCCGGGAGACGGTCCGTATCTCTCCGGGCTGACAGCAGAACAGAAGAAGCTCGAACCCGGCCAGGAGTGGTTCGGCGTGTTCGTGCAGGTCTACAACAACCACACCGAACGCCTGCCGGCGGCGACGCAGTTCACGGTCACCGACACGCAGGGCAACACGTACACACCGATCATGGCCAGCGCGGTCAACCCGTTCAGCTACCGCGGCGGCACGGTGCCGGGGAACGGACGCGTGCCGCAGCCAGACACGATTGCGGCCCAGGGCCCCACCCAGGGGGCGCTGCTGCTGTTCAAGATCCGGACGGTCTCGCTCGACAACCGCCCGCTCACCTTCCACGTGGTCGATCCGAACGACGCGGCGCAGACGGCGTCGGCCGAGCTCGACGTCTAGCGAGCGGCTACTGCGTCGCCTTCAGGCCGGCCTCGAGCACTTCGCGTGCGACGGGCGCTGCGGTGGCGCCACCGGCGCCGTCTTTGACGAGCATCACGCAGACGGCGATCCGCGGGTGAAGCGCGGGGGCGAAGGCTGCGAACCAGGCGTCTGTGTTGCTGGCTTCGCTCGCCGCGCCGACGCAGCCCGACGCAGGTTCGTGGTGGGCGGACGCGCCCGCTTCGGCTTCGCCGCCGGAGGGGCACTCGCTCTTCAGTTCGGCCGTCCCGGTCTTGCCAGCGACGGTCACGCCGGCAATCGCCGCCGACGTGCCGGTCCCTTTGCGCACGACTTCGATCATCAGGTGGCGCACGATGTGCGCGACGCCTTCGCTGGCCACGTAAGCGCTCTGCCCGACCGGCCCGTTCGTGAACGTCGGCTGCGGGCGGCGCCCCCCGTCGGCGATGCTCGCCGCGACTACCGCCATCTGCAGCGCGCTCGCCTGCACCTGGCCCTGGCCGATCGCGGTCGACCCGACGGCGAGTTCACCGTTGGTGTCCGATGCCGGCGGGAGCGTGCTTTCGGCGGCGCCTTCGATCCCCGGATCGTGGTTGAAGCCGAACCGTTCGGCGACCGCGACGAGGCGGGGCGCGCCGAGCTTGGCGCCGAGCGGCGCGAACACCGAGTTGCACGAGACGGCGAATGCCAGCTCGAGCGAGCCGCCGCATTCCTCGCCGTTGGCGTTGCTCAGCTTGACGCCGTCGAGCGTCGAGTACGTCGCGTACGGGAACGTCGTCGCTGGAGTCGCGACGTGCGCGCTCAACACGCCGGTGACCGTGACCATCTTGAAGGTAGACCCCGGCGGCTGAACGCTGTCGAGCCCGATTCCCGCGACGGCCAGGATTCGTCCGTTCGCGGGGTCCAGCGCGACGACACCGCCGAGCTGCGAGCCAAGCGCGGCGACGGCGGCCTGCTGGACGGCGGGCGACACGGTCGTGCGCACGGCGTCTGCCGGGCGGCCTACGACGGCGGCGAGAACGCGGCTGCCTGCGAGCAGCTCGCCGCCGGGCGTGCCGCGCAGCTGCGAGTCGAGCGCGCGCTCGAGCCCGCTCGTGCCGACGATCGCCTGCGACGGGACACCCTGCGCTTCGAGCGCAGCGCGTCGTGAGCTGGGGATCGGGCCGACTTCGCCGATCAGAGCGCTCGCGGTCGCGCCCAGCGCCGAGCTGCGGGTGCCGGCTTCTGTCGGGTCGCCTTCGGCGAGGACCGACCCGTCCCGCGCGAGCAGCTTTGCCCGCGGCGGCAGCGCGGTCCTGCGCGTGAGCGTCTCCCCGTCACGCATCCCGGGGAACGCGAGCGAGCGCGACCATGCAATTGCCGACTTGCCTTCGGCTTCGGCGACGACGCGCATCCGCACGTCCAGCGAGAGCGTCCCGAACAGGCGGGTGCCGACGCTCACGGGCACAGAGATCGTCCGGCCCGACCCGGCCCGCGGCTTGCCGCGGACCGTCAGGCTCGTGGCGGTCGCCGTGCGCTTCGCTTCCGCGTACGCCGCGGCGAAGCCATCGGGGGTAACCGAGCGTTTGGTCGCGGCGTCGACGTCGGCGTACATCGCGGCGTAGTCGCCTCGCGACCACGCTGCCACGAACCGTGCCGCGAGCGCATCCGACGCTGAGCCACCGCTGTTGGCCCCGACGATCGCGCCGACAGCGAAGGCGACGAGCGCGAGCGCGGCCACCGGGCGCGCCCGGCGCATCCGAACCGACTGCTCGTCACTCAGGGCGCGGTAGAACATGGCGGGTGACGGGGCTCGACTGGATCATCGTCCTGTTTGCCGCAATCCTTGCCGCTTTCGGCTTCCGGCGTGGGTTCATCGTCGGCGTCCTGTCGTTCGGCGGATTCGCAATTGGAGCATTCCTCGGAACTCGCGTGGCTCCTCTGTTGCTGTCGCAGGGATCCTCCTCGCCATACGCGCCCGCGTTCGGGCTGTTCGGGGCGCTGCTCGCCGGCGCGATCCTCGCTACGGGGATGGAGGGGCTCGGCTTGCGCGTGCGGCGCGCGCTCGTGCTGCCGGGCACGGGCCTGCTAGACGGCCTGCTCGGAGCAGTCCTCGGCGCGGCGCTCGCGCTCGGCGTGGTTTGGATCGTCGCCGCCGTCGTCGCGCAGACGCCGAGCCAGGCCCAGCTGCGCGCGGACATCCAGCGCTCGGCGATCCTGCGCGAGCTGAACGTGCTGCTGCCGCCGTCAGGTCCGATCCTCAACGCGCTGTCGCGCCTGGACCCGCTGCCGTCGATCTCCGGACCGTCGCCGAACGTGTCGCCGCCGCCGCCGCGGATCGCACGGGCGCCCGGAGTGCGCACGGCAGCGCACAGCGTCCTGCGCGTGCTCGGCACTGCGTGCGGACTGGCGATCGAGGGGTCGGGCTGGGCCGCGGCGCCGGATCTCGTCGTGACAAACGCGCACGTCGTCGCCGGCGAGCAGGACACGACGGTCGAGGTCGGCGGCGACTCGCCTGGACTGCCGGCGCGCCCGGTTCTGTTCGACCCCCGCAACGACGTCGCCGTCCTGAGCGTCCCCGGGCTCGGCCTGCCGGCGCTGCGGCTCGCCGCGGATCCCAGGTCCGGCACGGCCGGTGCGATCCTCGGGTATCCCGAAAACGGGCCGTTCGCCGCGACGTCCGGGCGGATCGGGCAAACGCAGAACGTCCTGACCGACGACGCGTACGGGCGCGGGCCCGTGAACCGGCTGCTGACGCCGCTGCGCGGGCTCGTGCGCCCCGGCAACTCCGGCGGGCCGATCGTCGACACGGGCGGGGGCGTGCTGGCGACGGTCTTCGCCGGGACCGTCGGCAGCGGCCCGCACGGCGGCTACGGCGTCGCCAACGCGACGGTTGCGCGTGAGCTTGGCGAAGCAGAGAGGCGGGCTGCGGGCGGCGTGGGCGTCAGCACCGAAGGCTGCGCCGCGGGCTGACGGGGTAGCTTTCAGCAATGGTGATCAAGCGCGCGACGATGGCCGCGGTGACCGCCCTGGCGACGGTCAACGTCTGGACCGGCTGTCCGCTGCTTGCGTTGTGGGTCGGCTCGCAGGCGGTCGGCACGCACGATCTCAGCATGGCGGCCATCGTCGTAGTGCTGATCGTGCTCGCGATGCTGGAGGCGGCGATGCTGTTGCTGCTCACATGGCTGTCGAGCGTCTATGACGAGCTGATCGGGCTGCAGCGCAGCGAATCGGAGTTGACCTGGATCCGCCGACTCTGCGCGCCGCCCGAGGCCGCCCGCGCGCGGCGCGGAATGCAGCTCACATCGGTCGAGGGCGTCGTCGTGATCAACGTCTACGTCGCCGTCGGGGCGCTGGCCGGCTGGTACGTCTTCTCGCTGCTGTGAGGCTCAGCCGCTGGCCGGCGCCGGCCGCGTGGTCGCGCGCGCGCGCGGTGCTCGACCAGCGGTATTCGGCGGCTTCGCCTTCGCCTTGACCTTGCGCGGCGCGCGCGCCGGGGCTGGCATGCGCCTCTTCGGCGGCGCCGCGCGCTCGAGCTGGCGCTCGAGATCGGCGTCGATCGCCGCCTGCACGACCGTGAGGCGCCGGATCAGGTCGGCGCGCACGCGTGCGAGCTCGTCGCCGGTCAGCAGTGCCGGTCCGATCCCCCGACGCGAGCGCGCCGGCGCAGGCGCGACTCCCGGATGCTCGGCTTCGAGCTCGGCGACCGTGCGCTCGAGCGTTGCGATCTGCCCGCGCAGCGCGCGGCGTCGCTCAGCGACCAGGCGCTCACGCGACGCGTCGGTCGCCGCGCGACCTGGCTCGCGCGAATCGTCGGGAGTGACGTACAGCGCGGCGGCGACGTCGCGCGGATCGAGGCCGGTCGCGAGCGCTTCGTGCGCGGCGTTCGCCGCGATCGAGCTGAGCGCAGCCGTTCGCGCGGGCGCGGCTGCCACGAACGTGCCGCTCCCCTGGTGGGTGTCGACCAGCCCCTTCTGCTCGAGGCGCCCGTACACGCTTCGAACCGTGTTGACGTTCAATCCGGTCGCCTCGGCTAGCTCGCGCAGCGTCGGCAGCTGCTGCCCCGCCTCGTAGCGACCGTCGCGGATCTGCGCGCTCAGCGCCCACTCCAGCTGCACCCCGACGGGCACGTCGGCATCGCGGTCGACGGCGATCACGTTCGCTTGGCTGGTCATCGCATCCAAAATATCGCCTGCCGCGGCTATTGCCTAGTGTGCTAGTCAACTAGTACACTTGCACAATGCCCGAGGAGGCGTACCGGCCGCTCAGGGCCGCGCGTGGCGCGACCGGAGCCGGCCGTGCCGTGCTCGAGGAGTTCGGCGACATGGTCCTGCTGACAGCCAGGACGATCACGTCGGCGCTGCGCCCGCCGTACCCGTACGGCGGCGAGCTCGTCTCGCAGTTCCTGTTCGCGCTTCGGCTCGTGTGGTTTCCGCTGCTCGTCACCACCGTCGCGATCAGCTATGGGGCGCCCGGCCTGCAGGCGGCCAACTTCCTCACGCT
>DASXIJ010000085.1:0-4272 GCA_036498045.1 Solirubrobacteraceae bacterium | reverse complement strand
GCGTCGGATGACCTCGCGCAGGGACACGTCCTGCTCGCGATCGGGTGGGGGGTGTCGACTGCACTCGCGTCGGGCGTCGGCGTGCTCAGCGAGATGAGCGCGCTACAGGCGCGCCCGGCGATTCAGGTCGCGCCGGTCGTGTTCGTCACGCAGACGGTGATCCCGATCGTGGTCGCGCCGCTGCTGTTCGGCGAGAGCTTCGCCGACACGCCGCTCTCGGGCGTGGCGCTGTCGGCGTCGCTCGCGCTGCTGGTCACCGGCGCGGGACTGCTCGCTCGTTCTCAGCTGCTGGTGGAGCTCGTCGCGGGAGAGGTCAGCCATGCGAGCGGCTCGGCCCCGAGTCCTTCGACCTCCAGCCGCGAGACCAGCCGTTCGACGCCGAGCAGCGACGCTGCCGATCCGTCGACGCCGACGACGAGCACGTCGCCAGAGCGCATCGGGCGCTGAGGCAGCGGCTTGTCGGCGTCGAGGCGCAGCTCACCGCAGATCGGGGTCGCGCCGGCCGTTCGCGCGAGCACGAGCTGTCCCACGGTCAGACCGCCGGGCGGCTGCAGGTAGTAGAAGTGGTGGCGCAGCCCAAGCGCGCGCGCCTGCGCGTGCAGCACCGCGCGGGTGCGCACCCAGCGCAGGATCGACGAGCCGGTGACCTCGGGCACGATCTCGTCACCGAGCGCACGGACCTTGGCGATCGTCCCCGGCGGCGGCGTGACGCCGTCGTCGGCAAACGACGCGTGGATTCCGCGCGCGGCCAGCTCCGTTGCAAGCGGCGCCAGCTGACCCGGCGCTGCGTGAACGATCAGCCCAACCTCTGGCTGGGTGGTCTTGACCACCGCCAGCGCGTGGACGTGCAGGAGCTTGCTCGCGACGGCGGTGACCTCGTCGGTCGACATCATCCACGTGCCGATCCCGATCAGCAACGCCAGCTGGGTCGCAAGCGCGACGGCGCGCAAGCGCCAGCGAGGGATCGGCCGAACCCTGTGCGGCGCGTCGAGGACGACGTCTGCCGCCGCCGGCTCGGTCGAACGGATCGGCTCGGCGATCACCGCCGTCGCGTCCGCTGCCGCCCCGGCCGCGACCGTCGCGCGCACTGGCGAGACGGGCTCGCCCCCGGCGCCGTTCTGGCGGGCGGCGGACTGCAACGAAGCCGCGGCTAGGACTGGCCCGCTGGCAGCGAAGCTCGCGCGCACGAACTCACGCAGCTCTTTGGTGTCGTTCGCCAGCCGGACGATGTCCAGCGCGGCCATCGCGCGGGTGTTGACGCGCGCGTGCCCGACGGGCAACCCGTAGGACACGACAGGCGTGCCCGCGGCCATCGCCTCCAGGCACGTGACGCCGCCGGTCGAGTGAACGAGCACGTCGGCCGCCGCCAGCAGGTCGGGCATCTTGTCCGTAAAGCCGTAGACGTGGACGCGCGGCTCTGACGCGAACGTGCGGCGCAGCTTGCTCGCGAGCTGGTCGTTGCGACCGGCGAGGCAGACGATGCTGCTCGCCTCGGGGACACGGATGAACTCGCGCACGGCGCCCTCGACGTCGCCGACCCCCCAGCCGCCGCCGGAGACGACGACCATCCGACCGTCTTCGGGCAGGCCGAGCGCTCGGCGCGCCTGCAGCGGGCAGCGCTCCTTCATGAACTCGTCTGAGATCAGCGGCTGGACGAGACGGACGCTGTCGCGTCCGGCGATCCGCTCGACCGGCGAGAGCGACTCGCCGTACATGACCATGTGCATGTCGATCCCCGGCTGCGCCCAGAAGAACAGCCCGGTGAGGTCGGTGATCGTCGCGACCGTCGGGCAGGTGACCTCGCCGACTCGGCGCAGCCGCGCCAGCACGACGGTCACCGCCGGATACGTCGAGACGACGACGTCCGGCTCGTGCTCGGCGATCGTGTGCGCGAGCGGGCGCGAGCCAAACCGGCAGAGCAGCCGCGTGGCGATCGCGCGGACCGGCCGGACGTGGTTGAGCAGCCCGTACACGATCGTGTACGTCCATGGGATGAATCGCAGCTGCACGCGATAGCCGTCCTGGACGACCGGTTTGAGCACGCGGCCCATCGCGGCGAGCCCGTCGATCACCGTCACCTCGGTCGGCTGCTCGGCCACGCGCAGTTGCCTGGCGAGAGCGCGCGCCGCGGCCGCATGCCCCTCGCCGACGTCGGCGGAGAGGATCAGCACGCGCCGGGGACCCGGCGTGCGGTGCTGCTTCGATTTGCGGCTGGGAGATCGCATATGAGGGCGCTGCGGGCGACGCCCGTTCCATCAGGCGCCGTGGCGCGGTCGCATCGACCTACCGCTGCCCCCCGCAAGCGTTACACGCGCGTTGGATGGATTCTACATTCCCCGGCACACGCCTGCCCGAGCCGGGCCGTGAGGCGCTCGCGTGCGGGAGGCGAGACGCACTGCCAACGCCCGCCCGGCGCGAACGCAACAATGAGCCGATGCAGACCGCCGCGCCCGCCACCAGCGCGTCGATCGAGGCCGCTCGTTCCTCGCGCGGGCGCGCTCGGTCGCGCCAGCCGGCGACGCGCGGCGGCACGCGGCTGACGCGGGCGCTGGGGCAGCTCGGACTGCTCGCGGTGGTCGCGACCGTCTTCCTGACCGCGGCCGAGGCGGCGGCGGCGCCAACGCAGTACGTCCCGTCGCGCAGCGGCGGCTGGCCGCCGTGGCTGTCTGGGCCGCTCGGAACCCTGCATCCGAGCACGCTCGGGTCGAGCGGCTTTCAGACGTTGACGCTCGTGATGTGCGCGGGCTATCTCGCTGTCCTCGTGAGCGCGCGGTCGGTGTCGCTGCGCTCGCTGTGGATCGCGATCGTGCTCGCGCACGTGATCCTGCTGCTCGGGCCGCCGTTGATCTCCCAGGACGTCTTCGGCTACATCGGGTTCGCCCGGCTCGGCACGCTCCACGGCCTGGACCCGTACACGCACGTCGCCGCGCAGGCGTCGGGCGACGAAGTGTTCGCGTTCCTCGGCTGGCCCCACCAGCACTCGCCATACGGCCCGCTGTTCACGCTGCTCAGCTATGCGACCGTGCCGCTCGGCGTCGGCGGCGCGCTGTGGGCGTTCAAGGCGCTCGCCGTGATCTCGAGCCTCGGCGCGATCGCGCTGATCGGGCTCGCGGCCGATCGGATCGGCGTGTCGCGCCGGTGGGCGATCGCGTTCGTCGGGCTGAACCCGGTGATGCTCGTGCTCGCCGTCGGCGGCGCCCACAACGACACGCTGATCGTCCTCTCGCTGGCCGCCGCGCTCGCGCTGACGGCCGGCGCGCGCCCACGCCTGCGCACCGGCGCCGTGGCGCTCGTGGCCGGCATCGGCGTGAAGCTGACGGCCGGCCTGCCGCTGCCGTTTCTGGTGCTCGCCCCACGGCGCGGCGACGAGCGCCTGCGCGTTGCGCTCGCCGCAGCGGCCGCCCTCGTAGCGCTCGGGGCCGTCGCGCTGATCGGCTTCGGCAGTCACGCGCTCGGCTTCCTCGGTGCGCTCGGCGAGCAGCAGCAGCTCGTCGCCGTCCACAGCATCCCCGCCGAGACCGCGCGGCTGATCGGACTGACCGGAACGCCCACGTGGTGGCGCGACGTCTACGTCGCGGGCTTCGCCGCGGCACTGGCGGCGGCCCTGTGGCGCACCTCCCGCGGAGCCGACTGGCGGATCGCCGCCGGCTGGACGACGCTCGCGCTGCTCGCCTCGACCGCGTGGCTGCTGCCGTGGTACGCGATCTGGGCGCTGCCGCTAGCCGCGGTCTGCGGCGATCGGCGGCTGCGAGCCGCCACGCTGGTGGTCTGCGCGTACGCCGTCCTGATCCATCTCCCGCTCGCCGAAGGACTGCTCACGCCGCCGCGCGTCAAGGGCGTCCACGTCCGCCCGTTCCCGCGCCGACACGACATCGAACTCTCCCGTTTCCAGGTCGCGCACGACGCCCTGCTCGATCTCCGTCGCTGACGCGTCCGGGCGCTGCAACCGCACCCGCATCGTCGCCAGGCGCCGGAACTTGAGGATCTCGAGCACGTAGACCAGGTACACGCTCGCCGCCACGACGATCAGTCCGAGCGCGACGATCACGAGCGTCCAACCCGTGTTCAGGTGACCTTTGTGGTCGCTGTACGGGACGAATCGGAGCGCCAGGGCGAGCCCGGCGAGCATCAGCGTCCACGCGTACAGGTAGGCGATCGTGCGCCGGCTGGAGAAGCCGATCCGCGCCATCCGATGATGGAAGTGCTCGCTGTCGGGTCGATAGATCGGCTGGCGGTACTTCACGCGCTTGAGCACGACGAACGTCGTGTCCA
>DASXIJ010000084.1:0-37436 GCA_036498045.1 Solirubrobacteraceae bacterium | reverse complement strand
CGAGCGCTCGTCCCAGGCAAACAGCTCGCCGGTCGGGACCTCGAGTCCGTTCCAGCGCTCGTCTCCGTCGAACACCTCGCCGTAGCTCTTGTGGAACATGTCGGACTGGACGGCCTCGCCGACGGTCTCGGCGACCTCGGCGGCGCTCGGCCAGATGTCCTTCAGGTACACGGGGTCGCCGTGCGCGTCCTCGCCGAGCGGCTCGGCGTAGAGGTCGACGTCCATCGAGCCCGCGATCGCGTAGGCGACACACAGCGGCGGCGAGGCGAGGTAGTTCATCTTCACGTCCGGATTGATCCGGCCCTCGAAGTTGCGGTTGCCTGACAGCACGCTGACGACGGCCAGGTCGGCCTCGTTGACGCCGGCCGAGATCTCATCCGGGAGCGGGCCGCTGTTGCCGATGCAGGTCGTGCAGCCGTAGCCGACGAGGTTGAAGCCGAGCTCGTCGAGGTACTCGGTCAGCCCCGCGCGGTCGAGGTACTCGGTCACGACCTTCGAGCCCGGCGCGAGTGAGGTCTTGACCCAGGGCTTGACCTTCAGGCCCTTCTGGACCGCGTTGCGCGCCAGGATCCCGGCGCCGAGCATCACGCTCGGGTTCGATGTGTTCGTGCAGCTGGTAATCGCCGCGATCACGACGTGGCCGTGGTCGAGCTCCGTCTCCGTACCGTCGGCGAGGGTCACGGGCGTGCGGGTCGAGCGGCGCTCTGCGACCTGCGTCCCACCGGCGCCGGAGACGGGCTCCTGCTCGTGATCCCGGGTGCCGTTCGTCGCGGGCGGGTCACTGGCCGGGAAGCTGTCCTCGCTGCCCTCGTCGCCGTCGGGCTCGGGAAGCATGCCGGCGAGCGCCATCCGGAACTCGGGCTTGGAGTCGGTCAGCGCGATCCGGTCCTGGGGGCGCTTCGGGCCGGCGATGCTCGGCACGACGGTCGAGAGGTCGAGCACGAGCTCGTCGCTGAACGTCGGCGTCTCCGAGTTCTCGTCGTGCCACAGCCCCTGCTCGCGAGCGTAGGCCTCGGTCAGCTCGATCAGCTCCTGCGGTCGCCCGGAGAACTCCATGTAGCGGAGCGTCTCGGCGTCGATCGGGAAGATCGCGCAGGTCGAGCCGAACTCGGGGGACATGTTGCCGATCGTCGCGCGGTCGGCGAGCGGGAGGTTCGCCAGCCCGGCCCCGTGGAACTCGACGAACTTGCCGACGACGCCCTTCTTGCGGAGCATCTCGGTGACGGTCAGCACGAGGTCGGTGGCGGGCGCGCCCTCGGGCAGCTCGCCGGTCAGCTCGAAGCCGAGCACCTGCGGGATCAGCATCGACATCGGCTGGCCGAGCATCGCCGCCTCGGCCTCGATCCCGCCGACACCCCAGCCCAGCACGCCGAGGCCGTTGATCATCGTCGTGTGCGAGTCGGTGCCGACGAGCGTGTCGGGGTATGCCTGGTTTGTCGCGTCGTTGACGAAGGTCACGCGCCCGAGGTACTCGAGGTTGACCTGGTGCACGATGCCCGTGTCCGGCGGCACGACCGAGAAGTCGTCGAACGCGCCCTGCCCCCAGCGCAGGAACGAGTAGCGCTCCTGGTTTCGCTCGAACTCGCGCTCGGCGTTGACACGGAACGCGTCGCGCGTTCCAAACGCGTCGACCTGGACCGAGTGGTCGATCACGAGCTCGGCCGGCACGAGCGGGTTGATCTGCGCGGCGTCGCCACCCATCTCGGCGATCGCGTCGCGCATCGCCGCGAGGTCGACGACGGCCGGCACCCCGGTGAAGTCCTGCATCAAAACGCGCGCGGGCGTGAATGCGATCTCCTTGCTCGGCTGCGCGTTGGCGTCCCAGCTCGCGAGCGCCTCGATGTCGGCGGCCTGGACCGATCCGTTGCCCTCGGTGCGCAGCAGGTTCTCGAGCAGGACCTTCAGCGAGAACGGCAGGCGCGCGACGTCGAAGCGCTCCTGCAACGCGTCGAGGCGGAAGGTCTCATAGCTCGCGTCGCCGACCTCGAGCGTGCTCTTCGCGCCAAAGCTGTTCTGCGACATTGGACATCTCCCGACGATCTCGCCGTTGCTGGGACGTCCGCAGTCTCGCAGAGAGAGTCGACCGTCCGGCGGCCGGCCGCCCCGAAATCAGGCGATCGGGTCGGCCGCGCGCGTGACGCGACCCTTGCCCTCGCGCTTTGAGCGCAGCAGGGCGACGTCGCATGCTTCCAGGAGCTCGTCGGTGGTCATCGGCGCGTGCCACTGCGCGACCCCGATCGACGCCGACACCCCGCCCTCGCCGGCCTCGGAGACCAGCCCGCGCATCCGCTCGAGCGCTCTCGATGCGGCGGCCGCTGCGCTGGGCAGGTCGGCAATGGGCAGGATCACGACGAACTCGTCGCCGCCATAGCGGGCGACGCGGTCGGCCGCTCGAAACTCGCCGACGAGCGCCTGCACGACCGCGCGCAGCACGGCGTCGCCGGCCTGATGCCCGCGGAGGTCGTTGACTGCCTTGAAGTCGTCGAGGTCGATCAGGATGCACGACAGCGGTGTGCCGGCGCGCGTGGCGCGGCTGATCTCCTCGTCGAGGCGGCGGCGCATCGCGCGATGGTTCATGCACCCCGCGACCGCGTCGGTCCCCGCCTCCGCGCGCGCGCGAACCAGCGCAAGCACGGTCGCCGCCTGATCGACGAGGGTCGCCGCGAGATCGACCGAGCGCTCGTCGAACGGCGGCGCGACGCGCCGGACAAGCATCACGACGTCCTCCACGACGCCGCGCTCGAGCACCGGCAGCAGCAGCGCGCACGTCGCCGATCCCGTCTGGGTCAGCCGCGGCACGCGCTCGGCGATCTCGGCCTGGTCGACGATCAGCACGCTGCGCCCGCTGTGCGCCACCCAGCTCACGCCAGGTGGTCGCTCGGCGCGCGGCAGCAGGTAGCTGACGCGTCCGTCGCCGTCGAACATGTACACGTCGACCAGCTCGTCGGCGTCGTGGGCGGAGAGCTGGTGCACGTGCACCTCCTCGGCCCCCTGCAGCTCGAGCAGCTCGCGGGCGAGCGCGCGGAACACCGCGTCGGCCTCCGTCGCGCCGTCGCCGAGCAGCATCAACCGACGGACGCCCGCCAGAACCGGGCCGAGCGCTCCGCGCGGCGTCGAGGTATCCGTACCTGTCACAACGCCCATACGCAGCAATCTAGGGCATGCGCCAGTCCTAGGCAACAGGCGCACGACCGACCGCACGGTCCGCACAGACGCCGAGGGCGGCCGGTCGGCCGCCCTCGGACGTCGATTCGCTTGAGAGCCTGCGTCAGCGGAACTTGACCGTCACGAACGCCGCCGAGCCCGGCGCGCCCTTGGCCTTGGGCAGGAAGCCGACGCGCACGCGCGTGCTGAACGGCTTGCGGCGGCTGCGGCCCCCCGACGACAGCGACACCTTCAGCGTCGCGCGTTTCTGCGCCCGGCTGAAGTGGCGGAAGGCCGTCGCCAGACCGCTGCCTTTACCGCTAACGCGTCCCGCCCCGAACGTCTGCACGGTCAGGAACAGCGTGTTGCCGACGGCCTTGTGACCGATGATCCGCACGCCGCAGTTGGCGACGCCGATCGTGGTGTTCAGGGTGACGACCGTGCCGTTCTGGCCGGTGATCGTTGTCGGCATCACGAGCTTGTTGGCGCACAGATTGCCGTTGGCCGTCAGCGCGCTGTGCGCGCCGACCGGCAGGTTCACCGTGATGCTCGAGACGGGCACGTCGGGAGTCGACGCGAACGTCGTCGTCGTGATGCCTTTTTTGATGTCCGTGTTGCCGACCAGGATCGCGCGGACGCCATCAGCTTCCATCACGAGGTCGAGGTCGGGGAACGCGGCGGCCGCGTGCGAGACGAGAATCGCCGGTCCTTTGAGTTTGTCCTTGAGCGTTGGCGTGTTCGCCCGCGCTCCGCCGACGAACGAGCCGGACGGGCAGTGGAACGGATTGACTTCGAACGTCGCCGCCGGGCACGCTTTCTGCAGCGTCGTCAGGCGTGAGGGCAGCAGCTTGGGCAGCTGCACCTTGACCGACTTGACGTTTGCCTGGCCGGGGATCTCGTTGAGCGTCGTTTCCAGGCTCGCGCCATTGGCTTTCGACGTCTTCGCGCTGGATTTCGCCTTGAACCCCGGCTTGAATTTCAGCGCGTTGCACGCCGTCAGCTGGAGCGGGCTCGACAGGCTCTGCGTCGCTCCGAACGTCGACGTGATCGTCGATTCGGTCGCCAGCGGCGAACAGCTCGTCGGGTTCAACAGGAATCCCTGCTTGTTGATCGACACGGTCACCCCGCGCAACCTCGTCGGGATGCCCTTGACGATCGTCGGCAGCGTCGCCGTCGTCGTCACGCGCGCCGTGTACGGGTCGACGTTGATCGTCGCGCGCGTCGTCACCGGACCGAGGTTGAACGGCCCGGCCACCGCCGGCACGACGATCGACAGGCCGAACGGCGCGCCGTGATACGGACCGGTCAGGAAGACCGCCCCGCCACCGAACGTGAACGGCGTCGGGCCCGACCCGGAGATCGCCGCGGCGACCCCGATTTGGCTGCTGGCCGGACACGTGTTGCTGCTCGCCTGCGCTTCGGTGCACTGCGTCACCTTGGGTATCTGCCCGACCAGGCCGGCCGGCAGCGTCGTCTTGACCTGCGAGAGGTACTGGTTGCCTTCAGGGCGCGTCAGGCTGAACGTGTAGCTGGTGTTCCCGCCGGCGGTCGTCGTCTGGTTGGACGTCGACTGAGTGGGCGCGAACGGGATCGGGTTGGCACAGCCGGTCGGCGTGAACGCGCTGGAGAGCGTCTTCGCCGCCGTCAGCGTGAACGGTTGGAAGCTCGCTTCGGTCGTCGCCACGCCGCACGTCAGCGGGTTGGCAATCGGCGCGAGCGCGCCTTCCTTGAAGTGCATCGTGATGCTCGTGAACGGCTGTTCAGGGTTTTCGTTGAACACCGTCGTGATCTGTCCGGTCGCTTCGTTGGGGATCGTTTCGGCTTTCAGCCGAACCGACACGTTGTAGCGAGCCGACTCCGCGTCGACGTAGATGATGTAGGGCGGCCCGGTGATCGGGCCCGATTCAGGTCCGCCGAGGTAGATGTTGCCGCTGAGCGAGCCCGGTGGGAGCGTCGGCACTTCGAGGTTGACGGTGCCGAGCAGCGAGGACGCCGGGCAGCCGGTGCCGGGGGTTGAACTGTGAATCCGCGCCTGCGCCGGCGTGCACGCCGTCAGGCCAGCCGCGGCAGACGGGTTCAGCGTCATCCCTTCTGGCAGCTTGATCGCGGCGGTTTTCACCTGCGCCGAATCGATTTCTTCGCTTGGGAACCGCGTCAGCGCGGCCGTCGCGCTGATCCCATCCGGTTGATCCGAGGCGGCCGTCGAGGGCGTGAGCGAGAAGCTCGGTTCGAACGGGACGAGACCGCACCCGTTGAGCGCGAGCAACGTTTCGTACGGTTTTTCCGTCGATTCGCGTACGCCACTGGCCAGATGTTCTTCAACTTCTTTTTGGGTCCCGATCGGCACGCCTTCCAGGGCCAGCCGCGTGGTGTGGTTACCAGGGCAGCTGGTCGCGTTCGTGATGAAGGCACCATTGCCCGTCGTGCCGTAGTCCTCCTGACGGGACCTGATCACCGGCAGTGCCGGCGAAACGTTGACTTCGAAGTAGTCGTGGTAGTCGCCCTTGCCCGTTCCCTTGGCTTCCTGACCCCATTCGACGTTTCCTTCAACGAGCGTGTGCGCGTAGTACTGGAGTTTTTTAAAGGGTTCCGGGACTTCGGGGTTGGGGACGAGCTCGGCTTCGGTGACCGCTTTCGGGAGTTTGAGCGCGGCCCCGAACAGCGACGCCCGCGCATTGGGCGGTTCCGGCTGGACGAGGTTGTAAAGCTTCCCTGAAATGGTCAGGTCGGGTTTTGCCCCGAGCGCAGCGACGAAGACCGTCGCAGTTTCTTCGCCGATCACTGTGCTTCCGGGACCAGTCCCGTGAGGGCCGCCCGCTTCTTTACACGCTGGCGCGAGGTAGAGCCCCGAGTGGGGAAGCACTTCTTTTTCGCCGAATTCGGCGATGGTGCACTGAGGCACGGCCGCGGGCGCGGTGGCGAGCCCCGCAGCGACGTCGACCCGTACGTGCGTTACGACACCGGTCGGAACCGCTTTCGCTTCGCTGAGGTTCCCGCTGTGCTTGAGCGTGAAGTCGGTGACGCCGAACGGCACGTGCCCGGCCGCCTGGCGGTAGCCCTGCGCTTCGGATTCGATGATTTCCGGTTCGACGGTTTCCGCGATTGGTGACCCGAAGACGTCCGCTCCGACGACTTTTTCGCCGCAGTGTTCGGCCGTCGCCTTGCAGTTCACGCCGACGAACTTTTCGATTTCGACGGCTGCCTGCGCGCCTGCGGGCGCCGCGAGCGCGACAAGGACGCCGACGAGCAGCGCGAGCAACGAAAAACGGACACCGAACCTCATACAGACCTCCCTAACCGAGTGCGAGCACCTACGTGCCGTGACTCCTCTGTTCCCCAAAAGTTGCGATCAACGGCTGTATTTGGACGCTTCGGCCACTAGTCCTCCCCTGCTGAAGCCGATTCGGACATGCTGGCCGACTGATGGCAAGCCTAATCCGGCGTCCGGTCGGGATTTTTGGCGCCCGGCGGGGCTGGTCAGGCGCTCGCGAGCGCGGCCGCGTCGCCCTCGCAGTCGTACAGCGCGCTTGCGCTGCCTGTGGTGCTCATCGCACCGGCCGCCCCGGCGGTTGCGCCCGCCGTCGTTTCGGCCGATGAGCCGCCGTCGGCGAGTGTCACGCGTGAGCATGCCTTCGTGACCGCCGTCATCGCCGCCTTCGAGCCCGCGCGAGTGTCGCCGGCGAGCCGCGGCCCGCCGCCCTGGGCACCCGTCGCTTCGACGAGCACCCAGCGGACGGCGCCCGAGCTGACGCGCTGAGCGAGCCAGCTCGCGCTGACGTCGCTCTCGCGCCCGGAGAAGCCGCCGATCCCGGCCACCTTCGCCCCGCTCGCGATGATCGCCGATGCGGCGCTCGACTGGCTGGACACGGCGATCGTCCCGCCGCCGTGCCGCTTGACGTACGAGACCGCCTGGGTGATCGTGCGGCTGTTGCCCATCGGCCCACCGAAAGCGCCGCCGCCGAAGCCGCCGCCGGCACCGCTGAACCGTCCAGCGGAGGGCGGAGCGCCGCTTGGCGTCATCCCTGCGCCGCCGCCAGCCGATCCGGCACGGCCAACCCCGCCCTGGGGCGGTCGGCCGGCGCTCGGCGCGCCCGCTTCGCCGCCGGCGCCGAAACCCGCCGGACCTGCCGGGCCGCCAAAGCCGCCGGCCGCGGCGCGAGCGCCGGCGGTGCGGGGGCCGCCGAAGCCGCCGCGAGCGCCGAAGCCGCCGCCGCCCGCGCTCTGGACGTTGGCCGGGCCGCCTTCGGGGAACGTTCCGCTCGTCGCGTGGCCGAGAGTGTCGAACGCCCACACCGACGGCGCCACCAGCAGCGCGCCGACTCCGACGCACGCGGCGATCAGCCGGCCGCGCCTGGAGCTCACCAGGACGAGCGCGATCGCGGCCAGCGCGCACCCGGCGATCAGCACCGGCGCAAGCCAGCTCAGCTGGCCGGGGTAGTCGCCCAGCACGATCAGCTCGGTGACGACTCCGCCCGCCAGCGAGAGCGGCGCGAGGATCCGCGCGCCGCGGGCGCCGCCCAGCATCTGCGCGGCACCCGCGCCGACGAGCGCGGCCGCGAACGGCGCCAGCAGCGAGACGTAGTACGGATGGAAGATCCCGCTCGCGAAGCTGAACAGCACGGCCGTCGTCGCGAACGCGCCGCCGACCGCGACCAGCCAACCGCTGCGCGCGTCCGCGCGTCGCAGGCGCGTGGCGATCAGAAGGCCGATCGCGCTGACCACCGCAAAGCCGAGCAGCCAGCCAGCCTGGCCGCCGAGCGCGGAGTTCAGCAGCCGCAGTGGCCCGCTCGCGCCGCCGAACATCGTGCCGCCGCCACCGGCGCCACCGACTCCGGGTGGGCCGCCCGCCTGGCCGTCGACGCGGCCGAGCCCGTTGTATTCGAAGATCAGCGAGAAGATGCTGTTGTCGCTCGTCCCCGAGATCCACGGACGCTGCGACGCCGGCGTGAGCGCCATCAGCGCCGGCCACGCACCGCCGACGAGCGCCATCGCCGCGCCGCCCGCGAGCAGCTCTCCCAGCGCGCGCACCCGCCCGCGCGGCGCGACGAGCAGATACGCGAGCGCGATGCCCGGCGCTACGACCAGCGCAACGAGCATCTTTGTCTCAAAGCCCAGGCCAACGCACACGCCGGCCAGGACGACCCACCGCGTCCGGCCGTCCTCGAGCGCGCGCACCGCGCACCACACCGCCGCGACGCAGCACAGGACGAGGAGAGCGTCGGGGTTGTTGTGGCGCGAGATCGCCACCGTGATCGGCGTCAGCGCGAGCGCGACGCCCGCGACGAAGCCGCCGACGCGGCCGAACCGCCGGCGCACCAGGTCATAAGCGAGGACAACGCTCGCGATGCCCATCAGCGCCTGCGGGACGAGCATGCTCAGCGGGTGGTAGCCGAACACGCGCACCGACAGCGCCTGCACCCACAGCGCGAGCGGCGGCTTGTCGACCGTCATCACCCCGCTCGGGTCGGCCGACGCAAACACGAAGTTGTGCCAGCTCGAGCTCATCGAGCGCACGGCCGCGCTGTAGTAGTCATTCGCCCACCCGTTGCGCGCGAGCCCCCACAAGTTCAGCACGGCGGCGAGCACGATCAGCCCGCCCAGCTCAGGGCGCAGCAGCCGCCGCGTGAGCCCGCCGAGACGCTCGCGCGCTGCCGCCGCGCCGGGCACTCTCGGGTGGACGCGCGGTGCCGGCGCCGGCGCGGGGGCCGCCGCCGGCGCGGCTGAGATGGAGTGCCACGAGTGGCTCATGCGCGCCAGCATCCACGCCGCGTGTGGGAGCAGTGTCAGAGCCTGCTGATAGATCTCCAAAGACGCGCACGCCCGGCCGGACAGGCGCACCTGGGGCGGCGGACGGGGTCGAGGGATCCCGCGAGGCGGGCCCGGGGTCAGCCGCCGTCAGTCGATCAGCCGGTCGCCCAGGCGCCAGATCGCCAGACGCCACATCAGCAGCGCGAACGCGAGCAGCACGCCCGCGTGAAACAGGTCGGCCGGTTGCAGCGCGCCGAGCGACGCGTCACGCACGAGCTGGACGCAGTGATACAGCGGGTTGAACTTCGCCACCAGCTGCCAGCCCGGCGGCAGGTTCGAGATCGGAAAGAACGTGCCCGCGACGAGAAACAGCGGCGTCAGCACCGCGCTCGTTATGTAGTTGAAGTTGTCGATCGTCTTCGCGATCGCCGCCACCAGCACGCCGAACGCCGCGAACCCGAAGCCCGTCAAGAAGCCGATCGCCGGCACCAGCAGCATCCCCCATTCCGGGCTCAAGCCGAACGCGAACCCGACGATCAGCGGCGCCAGCCCGTACACCCCCGCGCGCAGCGAGATCCACAGGATCTCGGCCGTGATCAGCTCTTCGACGTCCAGCGGCGTCGCGAGCATCGCGTCGTACGTGCGCTGAAACTGCCACCGCACGAACGTGTTGAACATGCCCGGAAACGCCGAGCTGAACAGAACCGCCGTCGCGACGACGCCCGTCGCGACGTATTCGACGTACTGCAGGTGCAGGACGTTCGGCACCAGCGTCCCGAACCCGAGCCCGAACGCGAGCAGGTAGATCGTCGGCTGGACGACCGACGAGAACGTCGTCGCCTTCCAGTAGCGACCGAAGATCACGATGTCGCGGCTCATCACCGCCGCCAGCGCCGCCGGCTCCAGGCGGCGCACGCGGCGCGCCGGCCGCTGCGCCGGGACCGCTCCCGCCTGCGCGCTCACTGACGCACCCCGCAAGCCGGCCAGATCATCATTCGATCTCCTCTCCGGTCAGCGCGACGAACGCGTCCTCGAGGTTCGCCGGACGGCGCACCCCCTCGGGCGCGTCGCCGTCGAGGTCCTCCGCGCGCATGATCGCCAGCGCCGGGCCGCTGCGCCGGCTCTGCCAGCTGCGGCTCGTCGCCAGCTCGCTCAGCTCGGCCAGGCGCTCGGGCGGCCCGTACACCTCGACCACCTGCTCACCCGCGTGCGCGCGCACGAGCTCCGCCGGCGTCCCCTGCGCGACGATCTTGCCGTGCGACATCACCGCGACGATGTCGGCCAGGCGCTCGGCCTCCTCGATGTAGTGCGTCGACATCAACACCGTCACCCCGCTCGCGCGCAGCCCGTCGATCAGCGACCACAGCTCCTGGCGCACCTGCGGGTCCAGCCCGACCGTCGGCTCGTCGAGCAGCACCAGGCGCGGGCGGTGGATCAGCCCGCGCGCGACCAGCAGCCGCCGGCGCATCCCGCCCGACAGCTCGCGCACGATCGTGTCCGCGCGCGGCGCCAGGTTGGCGAGCTCCAGCGCACGCTGCACCGCATCAGCGCGCTCGCCGCCCGGCACGCGATACAGCCGCGCGAACACGGTCAGGATCTGGCGGCACGTGAGCTCGACGTCGAGGTTGTCCAGCTGCGGCACGACGCCCATCTCCATCCGCGCCTGCTTCGATTCGCGCGGCAGCTCGTAGCCGAGCACCTCGATCGCGCCCTCATTTGCGAGCGCCTGTGCCGTCAGCATCCGCATCGTCGTCGACTTGCCCGCGCCGTTTGGCCCGAGCAGGCCGAAGCACACTCCCGCCGGCACCGTCAGGTCGAGCCCGTCGACCGCGACGATCGGCCCGCCGGGCCCCGACCCTCCGAATCGCTTGACGACACCGCGCAGCGAGATCGCGGCGGTCTGCTCGTACGGGTCTGACATCGCCCACACTGTACGGCCGCCGCTGCGCCGGATGTCCAGGCGATCGCGCGCAACTTCATACGACGGTCCATATTCGCGCGGCGGCGCCTGCGCCATCCTCAAGCCACGCTGATCGGGCTGTGCCGGCTTTCAGAGAGCGAGCGGAGACTGACGCAATGCGAGCAAGAACGCCGCAGATCGTCGCCCTCGGAGGCGGAGGCTTCTCGATGGAGCGCGACAGCTCGCTGCTCGACGACTACGTGCTGTCGCTGACCGACGCCGAGCGTCCGCGCGTCTGCTTCCTGCCGACCGCCTCCGGCGACGCCGACCACTACATCGTGCGCTTCTACCGCCGCTTCGCCGCGAGCTGCGACGCAAGCCACGTGTCGCTGTTCCGCCGCGACCAGGGCGCCGGCGGCGTCGAGGAGGATCTCGCCGGGCACCTGCTCGCGCAGGACCTGGTCTACGTCGGCGGCGGCAACGTCGTCAGCATGCTCGGCGCCTGGCGCGCCCACGGCCTCGACGACGTCCTGCGCCGCGCATGGCGTAAGGGGATCGTCCTTTGCGGCCCCTCCGCCGGCTCGCTGTGCTGGTTCGACGAGGCGCTCAGCGCGTTTCACGGCGCCCCGCGCGGCGTCCGCGGCCTCGGCCTGCTGCCCTACTCCAACTGCGTCCACTACGACGCCGAGCCAGCACGCCGCGCCGAGTACCACCGGTTCGTCGCCGACGGGATGCGCGCCGGGTTCGCCGCCGACGACGGCGTCGCGCTGCACTTCCGCCGCACGCGCCTCAGCCACGTCGTCAGCTCGCGCGCGGGCGGCTGCGCCTATCGCGTCGAGCACCGCGCGCGCGGCGTGGTCGAGACGCCACTCGACGTCTGCCGGCTCGGCGACCACGCAGGCGTCGACGAGCCGGCCGCGCTCGACGACGCTGTGCACCATGCGCGCCCCGCAACCGCGCGCGGCCCGCGCAGGCGGGCGGGGCGCAGGCCGGTCGCGCCCGAGCCGCTTCCCGCGTGATCAGGGCGCGTCGGGTTCGATGAGCGACGCGCCCGAAGTCCCCCTCGTCGAGCGGCGAATCTTCGCGATGGGCGGCGGCGGCTTCACGATGGAGCCGGGCAACCCGCTGCTCGACGACTTCGTGTTGTCGCTCACATCCGCCAAGCAGCCGCGCGTCCTGTTCCTACCGACCGCCTCCGGCGACACGACCGCGCAGATCAACGCGTTCCGCGCCCGCTTTGCCGACCGCCCGTGCGTACCCGAGCACCTCTCGCTGTTTCGCCTGCACGACGTGCGGCGCCCGTTGCGGGAGGTCGTTCTCGAGCAGGACGTGATCTACGTCGGCGGCGGCTCGATGCGCAACCTGCTTGCGATCTGGCACGCGCACGCACTCGACGAGCTGCTCGTCGCGGCGTGGCGCTCGGGGACGGTGCTCGCCGGCCTCAGCGCCGGCGCGATGTGCTGGTTTGAAGCTGGCGTCACGCGCTCCAGCGGGACGCCCGAGCCGCTCGCCGGCCTCCGGCTGCTCGAAGGCTCGCTGACGGTCCACGCAGACGGCGAGCCCGAGCGGCTGCCCGTCTGGCTCGCCGGCGTTCGCGACGGAACGCTGCCCGGCGGCTGGGCGCTCGACGACGGCGTCGGGCTGCTGTTCGCCGGGCTGCACATGCAGCGCGCGGTCAGCTCGCGCCCCGGCGCCGGCGCGCAGCGCGTCGACCAGGTCGCCGGCGAGCTCGTGCGCAAGCGCCTCGAGCCCGAGCTGCTCGGCGCCGGCGAGGCGCCCGCGCTCGGCGGGATCGACGAGGCAGTACAGGAGCTGCGACGCGTCCACAGGATGCGTCGCGGGCTCGGCGAGCGCTGACGCTAAGGCCTGATGAACGTGTTCGGGTCGGGGCCGATTCGCTTCCCGTCGTCGAGCGCGGCGATCGCGTCGAGCTGATCGTCGCTGAGCTCGAAGTCGAACACGTCGAAGTTCTCGGCGATCCGCGCCGGCGTGACCGACTTCGGGATCACCACGTTTCCGATCTGCAGGTGCCAGCGGATGATCGTCTGCGCCGCCGTCTTGCCATGCGCGTTGGCGATCTCGACGATGACCGGATCCTCGAGCTCGAGCCCCTGCCCCAGCGGGCTGTAAGCCTCGGTGACGATGCCCAGGCGGTCGTGCTCGCGGCGCAGGCCGACCTGCTGGAAGCGCGGGTGCAGCTCGACCTGGTTGATCGCCGGCGTCACGCCGGTCTCGGCGATCAAGCGCTCGAGGTGCTCCGCTTCGAAGTTCGACACGCCGATCGACCGCACGAGGCCTTCCTGCTGAAGCTCGATGAACGCGCGCCAGGTGTCGACGTACAGGTCGTGCGCGGGCACAGGCCAATGGATCAGATACAGGTCGATGTGGGTGAGCTCGAGGCGCTCGCGGCTGGCGTGGCACGCGCGCTTGGCCTGGTCGAAGCCGTGGTTATCGTTCCAGCACTTGGTCGTCACGAAGTACTCGCCGCGCTCGAGACCCGACGACCGCAGCGCCTCGCCGACGGCGCCCTCGTTGCGATACGCAGCCGCCGTGTCGATGTGGCGGTAGCCCGCCGACAGCGCCTCGGCGACGGCCTGCTCGGTCTCCTTCGGCGGCACCTGAAAGACGCCATAGCCGAGCTGCGGGATCTGCTCGCCCGAGCCGAGTGGGAGCGTCGGGATCTGCCGTGCAGGGCTGCTCATGCGCTGTCACCGCCCACTATGCCCGATGCGAATCGCGCGTGCTTGCCGCAACGTATAGTCGCCGTCATGGGAGGCTCGCGGCTCGCCGGCAAGGTGGCGCTGATCACAGGCGCCGCCGGTGGGATCGGCACGGCGATCGCGCGTCGCTTTGCGCAGGAGGGAGCGTCGCTCGCGCTCAGCGACGCCGACGGCGAGCGCGCTGAGCGACTGGCCGGCGAGCTCGGCGAGCACGCCGCGGGGTGTGCGCACGACGTCTGTCGTGAGGATCACTGGGAGTCGTTCGTCGCCCACGCGCTCGAGCGCCACGGACGGATCGACGCGCTCGTCAACAACGCCGGCGTGTTCCTCGCCGAGCCAATCGCGAGGACGTCGCTGGAGGAGTTCCGGCGCGTGCTCGATGTCAACGTGCTCGGCGTGTTCCTCGGGATGCGCTCGGTCGCCGACGCGATGGGCGCGCAGCGCGCCGGATCGATCATCAACGTGTCCTCGCTCGCCGGGCTCACCGGCAGCCCCTACCTGATCGCCTACGGGGCGAGCAAGTGGGCGGTTCGCGGGATGACCAAGACGGCCGCAAAGGAGCTCGCACGCAGCGGGGTGCGCGTCAACTCGCTGCACCCGGGTCAGATCGACACCGACATGAACGCCCGCCAGCGCGAGCGAACGCCCGAGCTGGTCGACCGGCTGATCGACGCCGTGCCGTTGAAACGGATCGGAGCGGCGCTCGAGGTCGCCGACGCGGCCGTCTACCTGGCCTCCGATGAGAGCCTCTACGTCACCGGCGCCGAGCTGGCGATCGACGGCGGTGCGTCCGCTTGACGGCGCCGCAGGGCCATTCGCGCGGCGCCTGCCAGGCCACTTGCAAGCTCGACCAATCCGCTCAGGAGGTACGCAGATGAGCTCGACAAACCGCCAGGTCCGCCTCGCAGCCCGCCCGAGCGGCCTGCCCAAGCCCTCGGACTGGAGCCTCGTCGACGAGGCCGTGCCGAGCGCCGGCGACGGCGAGTTCGTCGTCGAGATCTCACACATCTCGCTCGATCCGGCGATGCGCGGATGGATGAACGCCGGCGCGTCCTACATCGAACCGGTCGAGATCGGCGACGTGATGCGCGCGGGCTGCATCGGGCGCGTGATCGACACTCGCCACCCCGGCTTCGAGGTGGGCGACCACGTGTACGGCACGTTCGGCGTCCAGCAGCACGCGCGTTCAGACGGCGCCGGGGCGATCAAGGTCGACCCGTCGCTCGCGCCGCTGCCGACTTATCTCGGCACCCTCGGAATGACCGGCCTGACCGCGTACTTCGGGATGCTCGACGTCGCCAAGGTGCGCGACGGCGACACCGTCGTGGTGTCAGGCGCCGCCGGCGCCGTCGGCAGCGTCGCGGGACAGATCGCCAAGCTCGAGGGAGCGCGCGCGATCGGGATCGCCGGAGGCGCCGAGAAGTGCCGCTGGCTCGTCGACGAGCTCGGCTTCGATGCCGCGATCGACTACAAGGCCGACGACGTCCGCCGGGCCCTTCGCACGCACGCTCCCGACGGCGTGGACGTGTTCTTCGACAACGTCGGCGGCGAGATCCTCGACGCCGGACTCACACGCCTGGCGCGCGGCGCGCGGATCGTGATCTGCGGCGCCGTCTCGCAGTACAACGCGACCGAGCCCGTTCGCGGCCCGTCCAACTACCTCGCGCTGCTCGTCGCCCGCGCGACGATGACCGGCATGGTCGTGTTCGACTACGCGCCGCGCTACCCCGAGGCGATCGGCGAGCTTGCCCGCTGGATGCGCGACGGGTCGATCGTCTCGCGCGAGCACGTCGTCGACGGCGGCGTCGACGACTTCCCCGACACGCTGCTGAAGCTGTTCGACGGCGAGAACGTCGGCAAGCTGGTGCTGCGCGTCGGCGGCGACTGAGCGCGGCGGCGTCGGGCGCGGCGCCCGGCGAGGGTCAGGGGCGCGTGCTGTCGCACGGCAGCACCGCACGCACGAGCTCGCCCCAGCAGTGCCTTAGCTGCTCCTGGGACATCCCCAGCTCGCGTCGCTGAAACAGGACCAGTTCGCCGACGAGCGAGTTGAGCAGCACGTCCGCGAGATAGCCGACGTCGCCGTCGTAGCCGCTCTCCTCGAGCAGCGCGATGACGTGGGAGCGGTAGGCCGCGTACACCTGATGGCGCAGGCGATCGCCCGGCGCGCCTCGCTCTGCGGCGACCAGCAGATCGCCCTGGATCTCGATGTGCTCGAGCATCCGCTCGCCGAACGCTACGAGACGGTCGCGTGCGGGAGCCCCCGGGCCGAGCGGCGCCGGGCCACGAATGAAGCCGTCCTGCAGCGCGCGCTCGCGTTCGTCGAGCAGGGCGCGCATCAGCCCGGAGCGGTCGCCGAAGTGTCGGAACAGCGTGCCCTTCCCGACGCCCGCCGCATACGCCACCTGGTCCATCGTTACCGCGCCCGCTCCTGCAGTCGAGACGAGCCTGCCGGCGGCGACGAGGATCGTCGCGCGGTTGCGCGCGGCGTCCGCACGCGCGGGACGGGCCGGCTCCAGCATCGGCAGCAAGAGCGGCTTCGCGGCGGCGTCCCCCATCGGCGCGAGTCTATTCGTCGGGATTACCGGACTATGGTCCATTTGTGTGTTACTATAGCTGTATTCGGACTACGGTCCGGTAATTATCAGCCATCGGCGAGCAGCCGAGCAAGGAGATTTGAGATGTCAGCCCCCACCGCAGAGACCCAGACGAAGCTCCCGACAGGCACGTGGAAGCTCGACCCGACGCACTCGTCCGCGAGCTTTGCGGTCAAGCACATGGTCGTCGCGACGTTCCGCGGCCACTTCGACCAGTTCGACGCGACGCTCGACGTCGCCGACGACGGCGCCGCGAAGCTCACCGGGACCGTCGACGCCCGCTCGATCGTCGTCAAAGACGAGAACCTCCAGGCCCACCTCGGCTCGCCCGACTTCTTCGACATCGAGCGCTACCCCGAGCTGAGCTTCGTCTCCAACGAGATCCGCCGCAACGGCGATGAGCTCGTCGTCGACGGTGATCTCACGATCAAGGGCAACACGCACCCCGTCGAGGCCCGCGGCACGATCACCGACCCGCACGAGACGCTCGGCGGCGCGATCAAGCTCGGCGTCACGCTCGAGACCGTGATCGACCGCACGCGTTACGGCCTGGAGTGGAACGCCCCGCTGCCGAAAGGCGGCTTCGCCGTCGCCGACGACGTCAAGTTGACGATCGAGCTCGAGCTCGCCAAGGCCGACGGCGAGTAAGGAGAGCGACGATGCGCGTCCTTGGCATCGCGGGCTCGCTGCGCCGCGACTCCCACAACCGGCGCCTGCTTCGGGCGGCGGCAGCCCTGCTGCCGCCCGACGCTGAGTTCGTCGAGCTCACAGGCCTGAAGGCGATCCCCGCCTTCGACGAGGATGACGAGGCCTCTCCCGGGCCCGCCGTCGAGCATTGGCGCGAGCAGATCGAACAGGCCGACGCGCTGCTGTTCGCGACGCCCGAGTACAACTCGTCGATCCCCGGCGCTCTGAAGAACGCGATCGATTGGGCATCTCGTCCGGTCGGCGGCAGCGCCTTGTTGAACAAGCCTGCGGCCGTCGTCGGCACGAGCACCGGCATGTTCGGGGCCGTGTGGGCGCAGGCCGAGCTGCGCAAGGCGCTTTCGTCCGCCGGCGCACGCGTGCTCGATCGCGAACTTCCAGTTCCCGACGCCGACAGCGCGTTCGCGCCCGACGGCGCGCTCAGCGACCACGAACAGGAGCTCGCGCTCGGCGAGATCGTCGCCGAGCTCGTCGCCGAAACGCACGTAGCCGCGGCCGCCTGAGCGCTACGGCGCGGAGGTTGAGCTTTGCACGGCGGAGTGCGCGACGCGCACTCCACCGTGCCGCGACAATGAAGCGATGACCGTCCAGGAGCAGCGTGCGCCGGCCCGGGTCAGCGATCAGCTCGAGCGGTGGCTGACGGCAGATGGGCCGAAGACGCTCGGCGGCCTGATCGACTCGTTCGGCGAGGGCAGCTTCGCGATCGTGTTCGTGCTGCTGATGGCCGTCCCCGCGCTGCCGCTTCCGACCGCCGGCGTGACGCACGTGTTCGAGGTGATCACGATGCTGCTCGCGCTCGAGCTGATCGTCGGGCGGCGTCGGATCTGGCTGCCGCAGCGCTTTCGACGCGTCGACCTGTCCGGCAGCGCACGTACCCGGTTCATCGAGACGCTGCTGCGACGGATCCGCGGGCTCGAGCGGTTCTCGCGGCCGCGCGGGCGCTGGCTGTTCGGGCATCGCCTGAGCGCAAGCGCGTTCGGCGCGCTGACGCTCGGCCTCGCGCTCGCCGCGTTCCTCGCGCCGCCGTTCTCCGGACTCGACACGCTGCCGTCGCTCGGCGTCGTCGTGCTCGCGCTCGGCTATCTGCTGACCGACATCCTGCTCGCCGCCGTCGGCGCCGTGGTGGGCGCCGTCGGCGTCGCGTCGGTCGCCTTTCTGGGGAGCTTCGCCGTGAAGCTCGTCAAGGGCATCTTCTGAGCGCCACTCGCTACAGCGGGCTAAACATGACGCCGCGCTCAGTGCGCAAGGTTGCCAGCTCCTCCGCTCTCAACCCCTGTGCGAACTCGTCGATCTTTCGCTTGGGTCCAGTGACGGTGAACGCAACCTGCGTCGTGAGCATGTGCGGGTGCTCGATGACCTCATACTCGAGACCGAGTTCCTGCGCCCTGTTCGCCATGCTCTGCTCGAATTCGGCTCGAATCTCCTTGCCGGAGCTCGCGACCATCGTGCGCGTCTCGACGGCCTCGGCGTCGCGCCGGGTCGCATCATCGCGCCGCTTGGCCTCGCCGGTCAGCCCGGGATCGGTCTGGTGCCATTCGTAAAGGTCGTCGTCCCAATGGCTCACGACGATGACCGGGTTCAGATTGTCCTGCCGCAGCACGCTTTCGATGGCGCTCCGCGCAGCCCCGAGCGCTGCTTCGTTGGCCGCGTAGGCGAATAGGAGCTCGCCGTCATGGGTGATCACGACATCGTGCGCGACGGCTGAACCGACGTCCTTCGCCACATCCGGACCGCGAACGCGGCCGAGCAGGCGATCGAGCGCGCCGCGCGAGTAGGTCGCGCCGAGCTCAACCCTCAATCGCCAGTCCTGGTCCTGATCCTCGGTCACCGTATCTCCTCGGGCTCGCGCTTCGCCTGGCGCCCGATCGTTCGAGCGTGCCGTTCTTGTAGTAGTCGCTGCGCACGCGCGCTCCGGAGTATCCCACCCTGGGTGGGATCACCGGTCGAGCGCGTTCGCCCGGGAAACCGCAGCCGGCGCCCGACGTCCGGAGCTTCTTTCGTGACTGGTGGGAGCCGTGGAAGAGATACCGCATGGGTCGAGCGGGCGTTTGACTGCGGCGAGGGGGTGCTTCATCTGACGCGTGCCGACGCGCTCAACACCGTAGGGCTAGAGGCGGAGCGAAACCGAAAACGGAGGGGGAGGGATTCGAACCCTCGTCGGAGGAATCTCCCCCGAAACGGTTTTCGAGACCGCCGCATTCAACCGCTCTGCCACCCCTCCTGGGCGACGCGCCCAAGGCTAGACGATCCCGCCGCGCGGCACAGGGAGGCGACTCCTATTCGGCCAGCACCGCTCCCTGGCCCGGGCCGAGAGTCACCGATTCGACGGTTCCCCACTCGGCGCTGTGCATCGGCGACGCGAGCTTGATCGTCTGGGTGGCGGCCTGCGGCTCGACGGTGTAGACGACGCCATGGGCGAACGAGCGTTTCCAAACGCCACTCGAGGATCGTTCGCGATTGCCTGTCGCTTCGCCGAGGTTGACGTCGAAGCCTTTCCACCAGTGGGTCGGAGTCTGATTCAACCCGTTGACAAAGTCTCCGCCGTCGTTGATGAGGAAGTAGGTGGCGAGGTTGTATTCCATCGTCGCGATCGTGTTGCCGCCCGGTCCGTAGTCTCCCGTCATGCTCGTGTGAATCCCTTTGTTGTGAAGCGTGTCGACGTACTGGAGAAATTCGCCGTAGTCCTTGGCCGTCGTGATACCGGCGGTCGGCCCGACGCCGAACTCCTTCGTCACCACGTTCACATAGCGCAAGGCGCGTTCCACGTCCGGGTCGTGAGCCTTCATCAGCGGCCAGATGTCGTGGTACTGGCTGTTGATCTCGATTTCCGCCGTCGGCTGCGCAGTGTGGATGGCTTCGATCAGATTCGCCAACGCAACTCGCGGACCCGGTGACGGGTTGTAGCTCCAGTTCGCGTCGTCGATGTGAACACCCACGTACCCGTGGGCCATGTCGCGGTTCACCTTTGCGACGAACGCTTCAATACCGGCCTGGCCCAACGGCGCCTGGCCTTCGGTGGCGGGGTCGTGATAACCGACAACCGGCATACCGAACAGCCTGACGTAGACGTCGCTGAACGGCGGGTAGCCCTTGATCACCGATACATGGCTCTTGACCCATGGCACGAACGTCGCAAGCGCAAATGGATTGAAATATGTCGCAGCGTCAAGTCGGTAGTGCGGGTCTCCAACAGCTTCGCTCGGCGCTTCTTCGCCTTCGGTGGAGGGGCTTTCTTCGACCGGCGGCTGCGCTTCTTCAGCCGGAGGTTCACCCCCGGGCGGAACCGGTTTGGGTTCTTCGAGCGGGGTTTCGAGCGGCGGTTCGGGAGGTTCCGGTTCATACGTGATCGACACGCGATTCGACCACGTGCTTTCGCCATACGCCGCCTTGACGCGGTAGAACACCTTCGCGCCCGGGTCGGGCCGCGGTGTGCTGTTTCGTCCCACCACCGTCGAGACCGTGTACCCGTCGGGGGTCCGCCGCAGGAGCCGGTAGGTGTTGTGCGTCCCGGCGATGCTCCATTTGAGGGTTTCGCCGCCACGAACCGTCAGCACCGGTGGGGCACTGGCCAGGCCTGCTTCGGCCTGCAGCGCCGCAAGCGTCAACACGACGGTGAGCAGCGCGACGATCGCGCGCAGGCGCATCCCCGTCGCGCGACCTCCCTGCGCCGCGTGCGAATTCCGCGTGACTCGGATCATCCCTGTGAGCATCCTTATCTCCGTCCCATCCGCTTCAGCTGCGAGCCGGCTGCGAATGTCGCGAGCAGCGGGCGTTCAGCGAAGCGTCGCAACGTATCAGAATTCCGCGCCGGGGTGGCGACACAGAGCGTCCCCTGTCCGGAGCGGCGCGGCGCGATTTGCGCGCGGCCGAGTTCACCTCGCCGCCGCGCGTTTTAAGCTGTCAAAAAAGTCGCTGCAAACGCGAGGTTTATAAGGTAATTCAGACGCGGGTTGGTCAACCCGCGTGACCGACACCCGTTCGACCGCTGGTCGCGACCGGGACGCCGTTGGCCCAGTCGATCTCGAGGAACTTGCGCGTGTTCGCCAGGGGTCCGAGCGTCGCCACGGCAGCGTGCCGCGACGTGTCGATGACCTCGCCCGAATCGCCGATGTAGACAAAGCGACCATCAAGACTGTGCTGCACCCACCCATCCAGGGCACAGTCGTACGCGCATGGACGCTCGCTACCCGTTCGCGTCAAGCCTCTAACAGGAATTACCGCAACCTGAACGGGTGCGACCCCATGCGCGACTCCAGACACGTCGTACACGTGAACCTCTCGGTTGACGCTGTCGATCACGTAGACCTCTCGCTCGTCGGGGGACAGCGAGATGCCATGGCTGGGCGCCGAGAAGGGGAACCCTCCAGGAACGCTTCCGAAGGAGATCGTGAACAGGACCTTGCCGGTTGTGACATTTGACACCTGAAAGCCGTCAGCACCTGTCGACGTCGTGAACGCGATCGTGTTCGAGCTGTTGACCGTGAACGGGCGCGCACCGCCCACCAGCGGTCCGATGCGGCGAACGTGCCCGGTGCTCGTTTCATAGACGTCCAGATGGTTGTCTTCCCGTCCGCCGAGGTACACGTAGCGCCCGTCGGCCGACGCGATCGTGTTGTGCGCTCCCGAGCCACCCTGGATCTTGCCGATCACGGCACCGTTCGAGGTGTCGAGGATGTTCCAGATGCCGCTCGATTCGTTCTCGCCCGTGGGCATGTACAGGCGGCTCCCGTCAGGGCTCACCGCGCCCGAGTCCACGCCGGTGTGCAGGCGGACCGTCCAGACAACCCGTTCGGCCACGAGATCGTAGGCGAGGACCGAGCCATCGCCGTATTCGCCGCCATCGCCGCCGTAGGAGATGAACAGCATGTGCGTCGCCGGCGAGACCGTCGCTCCGCGGATGCCGGCTTCTGTCTGCGGAAGGCTGATCGTCTGGACGAGCTGGAACTGACGGTCGATGTCATAGACGGACACCGAGCCGTCGTTGAACACGTACTCGAGGCGCCGAGCCGCGGTCGCTGCCACGATGACGCCCGTATGCGCCGACAGCGCCGGCCTGGAGCGTCCGCGGCGGTTTCCGGCGACGACCGACACCCGGATCGTCGCCCCGACGTCGCCGCTGCTCACCACGTATGCCGGCGACCTCGCGCCCACGATCACGGAGCAGTGCGCCCCGCCGCGGTCACAGCGCGTCCAGCTGAACGCGAACGACCGCGGTCGCCGGCGCCAGCTGCCGCGCGAAGCCACCAGTCGAGCGCCGACTCGCGCGGCGCCAGAGATGCGCGGCGCGCGCACGAGCGTCGGACGCGCCCGCCCCGCCGCCGATTCGCGTGCGCCGGGCGAAGGCTCTCCGCCTCCCGCGAGGGCGTTGACCGACACGGCGACGGCGACGAGCAACGCGACCAGCACGATCAACCCGAATGCCCGTCTTCTTCCTCTGCGACCTGCTCCTAGCACGCGCATGAACCTTTCGTTCTCTGACGATCGCCTGACGGGACCGAACCGACAGGGTCCCTGCCACCTGGACGCGCGGCAGCTCAGCCGGCGTGCCCCACGCCCGAGCGGGTGCTCGTAGCCACCGGCACGCCGTTGGCCCAGTCTATCTCCAGCGATACCTTCGTGTTGGCGAGGGTCGAAAGCGACGTGACGACTTTGCGCGTGGCCGTTTCGATCACGGCGCCCGAGTCGCCGACGTAGACGAAGCGGCCATCGAGGGAATGCTGCAGCCAGCCGCCTTTCTGACATTCATAGGCGCACGGGCTCTCCGATCCAGACAGCAGTCCAGAGACGGGGATGACGCCGATCTGCGTCGGCGCGCCGCCTTCGGCGACTTTCGACACGTCGTAAACCTGAACCTCTTTGTCGACGGCATCGATCACGTACAATTGTTTCTCGTCCGGCGACAAGGACGCGCCGTGGCTCGGCGCCGAGGCGGGGAATTCGGGCGGGACTGTCGCGAAGGAGACGGTGAACAGGACTTTGCCGGTCGTGATGCTCGACGCCTGAAAGCCGTCGAAGCCGGTAGCGGTCGTGTACGCGATTGTGTTCGAGCTGTTCACCGTGAATGGACGCACTCCGGCCACCAGTGGCCCGATGCCCCGGACATTGCCGGTCGCGGTTTCATAGACGTCGAGGCGGTTGTAGTTGCGCCCCCCCAAGTAGACGTAGCGGCCGTCGGCCGATGCGATCGTGTTGTGCGCACCGGTGCCGCCTTGGATTTTCCCGATCACGGCGCCGTTGGAGGCATCGAGGATGTTCCAGACGCCGCTCGAGTCGTTCTCGCCGGTGGGCATGTACAGACGACTTCCGTCAGGGCTCACCGCGCCGGAGTCGATGCCGCTGCTCAGATGCACCGTCCACACGACTTTTTCACCCACCAGGTCGTAGGCGAGCACCGAGCCGTTGCCGAACGGCCCTCCATCACCACCGTATGCGATGAACAGGATGTGCGTCGCCGGCGACACCATCGCGCCCCGGATTCCAGCTGCCGTCTGAGGCAAGCTGATCGTCTTCACCAGCTTCTGTTCCTGATCCATGTCGTAGACGGAGATCGCGCCGTCGTTGAAGACGTACTCGAGGTGCTGAGTCCCACTCGATGAGACGACCGCGGTCGGCGCGGACGTCGCGGCTTTCGACGAGCCGGCGGCATTGACCGCCGTGACCGCGACACGCAGTGTCCGCCCGATGTCCGCAGTGGCAACCGTGTACGCAGATGACGTCGCGCCGATGATCCGCGTGCAGCTCAAACCTTTTGAGTTGCACCGCTTCCATTTGTACTTGTAGGCGGTCGGTCCGTTCGACCACGATCCGTTCGACGCCGTCAGCGTGCTACCGATGACGGCGTTACCCGAGATCTGCGGGGGCGCCAGGTTGACGGGCACCGAACCGCTCGATGTGGGTTCGTAGGTGGCGTAGATCGAGGCCTGCTCGGAGTCCTTGGTCGCCGACCCGAACGGATCGCTGGGACCACTGGAGTAGGGATTCGGGTTATACGCACGGCTGTTGACGACGCTGTCGTATCGGTAGCCCATCCCCAGCGTCGTCGAGCCGTCGATGAAGCCGAGCCAGTACGTTCCGGACGCGAGCGACACCGGCGAGGCGAGCGGAAGATCCAACCACCCGCTGCCCTGCACGTCGCCTTTGTAGGTGACCTGCGTTCCGGTCGCAACCAGCGCGCCCGGTGAGCCGCCCGAGTCCGCGTAGATCACGGCCTTGAGCGTCTGCGGGCTCGGCGAGTTGCTCCCCGGGATGGCGTACACGCTCAGCTTGCTGACCGTGCCCGCGACCCCCAGCGTCGCGCTGTGGACGATCTTGTAATCGGCATACATCCCATGGTCTGAGAGCGCGCCGACGCTCGTCTTGCCGAACGTCGCCGACGCCGCGGCCGAGCTCGTCGCCAAGCCACAGAACCCTTGCAGAAGGCCCAGCCCGATGAGCGCCACGCCACGCAAGAGCAAAGCGCGATGCCGTCTCACGCGCACGGGCACCCTACGCAATCCTGCCCGTCCATACAGGAACCTCCATATTCCTAAGCAGCTCAGCCGCGCAGTCTCGCCGACGATCGACGGGATGTCAAGGCGCTGCTGTGACGGGCCGAGCCCGGCGGCGCCCGGCGTTCAGCGGCGGGTCACGGCTCAGCGACGTGTCGAAAAGAATGCGCGCAGCAGCGCTGCGCACTCCTGCGCGAGCACGCCGCCGACGACCTCGGGACGATGGTTCAGGCGCGGCTCTGACAGGACGTCGAGAACGCTCCCGCAGGCGCCGGCCTTGGGGTCGTCGGCGCCGAATACCACGCGGGGAGTGCGCGCGAGCACGATCGCCCCGGCGCACATCGCGCACGGCTCGAGCGTGACGTAGATCGCGGCGTCGAGCACGCGCCA
This sequence comes from Solirubrobacteraceae bacterium, assembly GCA_036498045.1. GTDB lineage: Bacteria > Actinomycetota > Thermoleophilia > Solirubrobacterales > Solirubrobacteraceae > Palsa-744. Next base: position 12,748 of record DASXIJ010000084.1, on the reverse strand, counting down.
GCTGCCGAGCGTCCGCGCCGCGACCTGCAGCGCCAGGATCTCAGCGTGTGCTGTGGGATCCTGGCGAAGCTCGCGCTCGTTGTGGGCGGTTGCGAGCACCTCCCCCGCGCGTACGACGATTGCGCCGATCGGCACATCGCCGTGCTCTGAGGCGCGTTCCGCCTCGCCGAGGGCCAGGCGCATGAACTCGTCGTCTTGCATGGAGAAGGGCTCGTGCATCGGCTCGCCGGCGCTCATACGACAGTCGGTGCCGCTTCCAGCACCGCGGGTACATCATCATGGCCCAGCCGCCGATGACCCCTCGCCCACGTCACCTCGTCAAGCGTGCCGCCTGCATAGGCTGCATGCTGCTCGCCTGCGGCACGGTGGTTCTGGCGGGCCCGCCAGAACGCGCAGCCGCCGCAAGCCGCGGCTCCGGCGGCGCCAGGATCGTCGTTCGGTATGGCGTGAGACAGCGAGTCGCCGCGGCGGCCAGCGCGCATGGCGTCACGCCGACTGGGCAGGTGGTGCCCCGCGCTCGCACGTTCGTCGTGCAAGTGCCCGGCGGCGTCAGCGTGGCTTCCAGGTTGCGCCGGCTCCGCGAGCAGCCGGATGTGTTCTGGGCCGTGCCCGACTACCGTGCGCACGTCGCCGGGGGGCTGATCCCCAACGATCGGGGCGATGGCTCCGCCCCCGGTGACTGGCAGCAGCTGCAATGGAACTTCGCCGGCCCGTTCAGCGTGAACGCGCCCGAAGCGTGGGAGAACGTGGCCAATGACGGGGCCCCCGGCGGCCGGGGAGTGGTCGTAGCAGTGCTCGACACGGGAGTCGCGTACACCAACCGAGGGCGATTCCGGCGGTCGCCGGACGTCTCACGCTTCGGATTCGTCGGCGGGTATGACTTCATCGCCCACAACCACTTCCCGTTGGACCGAAACGGGCACGGCACGTTCGTCGCCGGCACGATCGCGGCGGCGACCAACAACCATTACGGCCTGACCGGTCTCGCGTTCGGCGCGAGGATCATGCCGATTCGGGTGCTCGACAGCCAGGGCGAAGGAGAAGCGTCGACGATCGCCGAAGGCGTGCGGTATGCCGTACGGCACGGGGCGAGCGTGATCAACCTCAGCCTCGAGTTCTCGAGCAACGTGACCGCATCGGACATTCCCGAGCTGATCGAAGCGCTGCGTTTCGCCCGCCGCCGCGGAGTCCTGGTCGTTGCGGCCGCCGGAAACGAGGCCCATCGCGTGATCGCCTATCCGGCGCGCGCGCCGGACGTCGTGGCGGTCGGTGCGACGACCGAACACGGGTGCCTCGCCGACTACTCCAACGACGGAAGCGGGTTGACGCTGGTCGCCCCCGGCGGCGGTGCGGACGCCAGCCTCGCCGGCGACCCGAACTGCCGCCCCGAACTCCCCGCGGGCCGCGACGTCTTCCAGGTCACCTTCGCGGGCGCCTCGCCACGCCGATTCGGCCTGCCGTCAGGCTATGAAGGGACGTCGATGGCGGCGCCCCACGTCTCCGCGACGGCCGCGTTGATCATCGCCAGCAGGGTGCTCGGCCGCCACCCGACTCCGGCCCGCATCATCGCGCGACTGCGCTCCACCGCGCGCAAGCTCGGCGGCGGCGGCGACGAATCGCTCTACGGCGCGGGCCTCGTCGACGCGGCCGCGGCCACCGCCCCCGGCGGGCCGAACGCCACGGGCCGGTAGCACGCCGTGATCGATCTCCACTGCCATCTGCTGCCGGCGCTCGACGACGGACCGAGCGACATGGCCGGCTCGCTGGAGATGGCCAGGGCGGCCGTGGCGTCGGGGACGACGACGATGGTCGCCACCCCTCACATCGACAGCCGCTGGAACGTCCGCCCACGCGAGATCGCGCGGCGCGCGGCGATCGTCGCGGCGGCTTTGGAGAGCGAGGGCATCGCGCTCGAGCTCCTGACCGGCGGCGAGCTCGACCTCTCGCGCTTGGCCGATCTCACCGCCGACGAGCGCGACGAAATGCGCCTCGGAAATGGCCCCTACCTTCTACTCGAGAGCTCATTGAGCCCAACCGCTGGGGACTTCGACATGCTGATCCTGCGGATCCATCAGCGCGGCGAGCCGATCCTCCTCGCCCATCCGGAGCGCTCTCCGCTGTTTCAGCGTGAGCCGGAGCGCCTGCGACACCTCGTCGACGCTGGGGTTCTCTGCTCGATCACGGCGGGCTCGATCGACGGGCGCTTCGGCCAGGCCGTCCGGACCTTCACGCTCCAGATCCTGCGCGAAGGGCTCGCGCACGACGTCGCGTCGGACTCGCATGATGCGGCACGTCGCCCGCCCGGGCTCGCCGCAGCGCTGGGGCGGGCCGAGCCGGATCTGCCCGGGCTCGCGGCACAAGTGGACTGGCTGACTCAGCTGGCACCCTCCGCGATCCTCGCCGGCGCCCCCCTGCCTCCGCGGCCCACGTTGGGCTAAGCCGCACCGCGATGACGAAGCGGACGAGCCGCGGCGGTGGCGACGCGCCCGAGCGCTGAGTTGCGCAGCGGCAGGAACAGTCCCCGCGACTTCAACGCGAACGTGACCTTCCGGTCCAACGCGTCGATGCTCTCGCGCGCGAGCTCGAATCGGCGCCAGCCGCCCAGTCCCGCACACGTCACCGCCAGCGCATAGCCGGCGCGGCGGGCAGCGTCGGGACACACCGGGGAGTAGCGGCATTTCGGGTACGCAAATGACTCCACGGGCTGCTGCAGCAGCTCCTCCAGCGCGGCTTTCGAGCTTGCCATCTCGTGATGGGCCTCGTCGGCTGTCGCGGTCGACAGATCTGTGTGGAGATTCGTGTGCGAGCCGATCTCCACCAGCGGCGAGGACGCGAGCTCGACCAGCTGCTCGGCGTCCATCAGCCGCACGTCCGCGGCCTCTGGCATCGCGAAATGACGACTGCCCAGCAGCCCGGGACAGGCGAACACGGTGGCCGGCGCGTCGAACTCGGCGAGGATCGGCGCGAGCACTTGCAGGTTGTCGACCGTCCCGTCGTCGAAAGTCAACGCGCAGACGCGATCGGACGGGGGGCCATCGTCGAGCATGCGCGCGAGCTGCGACAGCCTGATGAACCGGTAGCGGCGGCGGGACAGGCTGCGCAGCTGCCAGCGGAAACGCTCGGGGGCGAGCATCAGGTTGAACGGATCGAGCGCTCGCGGATAGCGCCCCAGACCGTGGTAGGCAAGTATCAGTGGAGGACGCATCGCGCTGAGCCGGGCCACCGTCGGCACACGTTCGGCGATCCGGTCGATCGTCAGATTACAGACCGGGATCGGTCGACTTGGGCCCTCGCGCCGCCGGTGATAATGCCGGGCATGGTGCGTCGCAGCAAAGACGCCTCGCGGTCAGCGGGCGCTTCGGTCAGTGGCCCGTCGTCTGAGACGGCAACCTCCGCAGGCGGCTCTCTCCCGCCCGGCCCGGGGCCGCAGGCGGGCTCGGGCGCCGTCGCAGCCGGCGAGCGTGCGATCGTGAACACGCTGTATCGGAGCGGCGGCGAGATCGTCGGCCGGCTGGCGTCGCTGCTCCTGTTCGCCGCGGCCGGACGGACCCTCGGCCCGAATGGCCTCGGCGCGTTCGTGTTCGCCGTCGCCTATCTCGGGTTCGTCATGGTTGGGGTGGACATCGGGCTCGACCGCTATCTGCTGCGCACCGCCGCGCGCGTGCGGTCGAGCAGCGATCACCTGTTCTTCAACGTCCTCGCGCTCAAGCTGGCACTGGTGGTTCCGTTGTTCGGGCTCGGCTTCCTCGTGCTCCACCTCCTCGGCTACAACCACCAGGCGCAGGCGACGGTCTGGGCGCTGGCGCCGGGCGTGTTCAGCGACTCGGTCGCGAGAACCCAGCTGTCGGTCTTCCTCGCGCACGAGCGCAGCGGGCCGCCGTCGCTTGCCGATGCGATCCAACGCGTGCTTTCGGCGGCGCTGGGAATCGCCGCGCTGAAGGCCGGCTACGGCGTGGTCGCGGTCGGCTACACGTACTCGATCGGCTCGACGATCGGCGTCGTCGTCGGGTTCATCCTGCTCAAGCGAACCGTCGGCATGCCGCGCATGACCGTGAGCTCGGGCCAGTGGCGGCGGATCGCCGGCGCCAGCGTTCCGTTCGCCACCCAGGACACGTTCTCGCTGATGCTCGCGCGCGTCGACACGCTGATCCTGTCGCTGATCGCCAGTCAGGCGGCGGTCGGTCGCTACGGCGCCGCCTATCGCCTGTTCGAATCGACGCTGTTGTTGACGTACGCGCTGGGAGGCGCGTTCGCGGCGATGTTCGCCTACCTCACCCACGACAGCGATCCGACGCTGCGGTCTGTGTTCCAACGCGCCGTCAAGCTGTCGCTCGTGCTGCTCGTCCCGGTCGCCGTCGCGTTCGCCGTGCTCGCCCCCGAGATCTGCCGGCTGATCTACGGCGACGCCTTCACCTCCGCCGGCCTGCCGCTGCGTATCCTCGCGCCGGCCGTGGTCTTCATGGGAGTCGTCACGCTCGCCAACTCCCTGCTGATCTCGCGGGAGAATCCTCGCCGGATGGTGTCGCTGACGGCCGTCATGGCGGCGCTGAACATCGCCCTGAACATCGTTCTCATACCGCTCTTCGAAGACGCCGGCGCGGCCGCGGCGATGCTCATCACCGAGCTCATATATGCCGCCTGGATCATGCGGATGAGCTCCCGAGAGGTCGGCGGCGTGCACTGGCTGGCAACGGCCTCCGGCGCAACCGTCGCCGGGGGCGCGATGACGCTCGTCACCCTCGCGTTGAGCAACAGCCTGTGGGCGGCGCTCGGGCTGGGAGGGGCCGTTTATCTCGTCGTCCTTGTGATCGTCGAGCGCCTGGTCAACCCGGTCGACCTCAACTTCGTCGCCGAAATGGCTCGCAGGCGCCTGCCGGGCCACCGGCTCACCTAGCGCCGCGGCGCCGCGCGTCCCCAGGCGACCGTCTCGAGCGCCTCGAACAGCCTCGTGGCGACGATCTTCGGTGCAAAGCGGGCGCGCACGAAGTCGCGTCCGGCGGCTCCGGCGCTGCCGGCGAGCCCGGCGTCGCGCAGGTACGGCGCAATCGCTCGCGCGAGGCCGGCGGGATCGCCTGGCTCGGCGAGTACGCCGGTGCGGCCATCGAGCAGGCCCTCGGCGCTACCTCCGCCGCGCGTCGCGACGACGGGCAGCCCGACCCAGCTCGCCTCGAGCATCGCCGCGCTCAGGCCCTCCCGACCGAAACCGCTCTCGTCGCGCCACGTGGCGTTGACGAACACCGTAAGGCGCCGAAGGACCTGCGAGACATCCTCGACGAAGTCGCTGAACACGACCCTGTGTGACATGTTCCGCTGATCGCAAAGGCGCTCCAGCTCGGCCCGGTAGCCTGGATGAGCAGGGCTCGGGGCGCCAGCGAGCACGACGGACAGGTTGGGGAACTCCTGCGAGAGCAACGCCGCCGCTTCGATGATGTGCGCCTGGCCCTTGTATGGGATCAACGTGGCGAGCGTCCCGATCGTCGGCTCATGCGCGTTGGGCGTCAGGTTCAGCTCGGCGGACAGCCGCACGGGCGGACCGACGACCGTGAGAAGCCGGCGGGCGCGCAGGGGTCCCAGCGCATCTGCCACAGCGTCGCTGACGCTGATCACCCCGTTGACGGCCAGCGCCAGTGGACGCGCAAGCGTTCGATCGAGGGAGAAGTCGACCTTGTGCCAGACGACCGGCACGCGCGACAGTCGCGATGCCACGACCGAGAGGCTCGCGGACTTGATGCCGATCGCCCAGACGACGTCCGGCCGGCTCGACGCGAGCAGGCGTGCCAGCGACCGGGTGAAGCGGACGAGCTGTGCGGGCGTCGGTCTCCCGGCATAGCCCTTGGCCACCTGCGCCGGCACACCCAGCCGTCGCAGGCGCGCGTGCAGCGGTCCGTCGCCGATGACCAGGACGCTCACGTCGAGGTCCGGCGGACGCTGGCGCAGGAACTCGATCAGCGCCAGCTCGGCGCCTCCCAACTCGCCCGTCGGGGCGATCGCCAGCACCTTCATCGCGGCGCGCGAGCTCCCCACCGGCGCGCGGTCAAGTCGGCCTCACGCGCTTTCCGAGATACCGACGCGACAGCGATCCGATCGCCGCGAGGAACGGCCGCGGATCGTCGCGCGCCCACCACGCCGTCTCCTCGACACCGCGAAGCGAGCCCGCCCACTCGGCGACGCCGACGTCGCGACGACGCAGATACGTCAGCGAAGAGCGCAGGTCCAATGGCTCCACCAGCCAGCGTCGCTCCTGGCGTTGATCGGCGTCCGGGATCGCCTGGCCGGTCAGGTCGAGATACAGCGCACGAAGGACGTCGATCCCGTTCGACGCCACGAACAAGCGAAAGGTCGCACCGATTCTCGGATTGACGTCGAGCAGCTTGTATTGCCCGTCGCGCTCGTCCCAGCGGTAGCCGATGTCCAATATCCCGCGGTAGCCGATCGCCTTCATCAGCCGCTTTGTGGTTTGTTCGACGACGGCGTTCGGCCTGCACACGCCCAGCGTGGTTGCACCGGTGTCCGGTGGCGACTGTCTGATCTTCTGGCCCGTGAACGCTGTCGTGCAGTCCGACTGCCCATCGAAATAGCCGTTGAACATCCAGATCGTCGCCGGCGTTCCCGGGATGTACTCCTGGAGCAGAACGTTCGGTTCCTGCGGCGACTCCATCAGCTCGTAGGCGTCGAGCAGCTCCTCGCGGTCACGGGCGATCCGCACGCTCGGCGCCTGCTGGGCGGCCGGGATCGAGGCGTCGATCCGCTTTAGGACGATCGGGAAGCCACTGTTCTCGGCATAGCGCGCGACGTCTGCGCGTGACCGCGGAAAGCTCGCGTGCGGAGTGGGCACATCGTGCTCGAGGCACAAACGATGCATCTCGCGCTTGCTCGCCAGCGCGTGAACGAGCCCGGCCGGTTGACGTGGAAACCGAAACAGCCGCGCGAGCTCCGGCGCATTGGCCTCGACGAACATCGCGCTCTCGTCGTCCACCGGAATCAGGATCGCCCCGTCGTGCTCGCGTCCGAACTCGAGCAGCGCAGACAGCTTCTGCGGATCGGTGTCCGCCGACGAGAGCCGCGCCTGCCCCTGCCAGTAGCGCGAACGCAGCAGCGCCGTTGTCTCGCCGCCGTGGGCGCAGAATGCACGGATTCCCAAGCGCCCGGCGCTGCGCGCGATCCCGAGCGCGCCGTGATGCATCGACAGTCCGGCGAGCCCGAGCACGAGGATCGGCGTGTCGACCGCGAGCTGCGCCGCCCAGGGACCATTCACCGGACGACGCGAGCTCACGCGCGTTCCAGCTCGCGAACCTCGCCGCGCTCGGTCGCGAACACCGCGGTGAGGTCGTCGACGTGCTCCAGGACGAACGCAAGGTCGTGCCCCTGCCCCGTATCGCGCAGGTACCTGGCGCTGCGTCCATCGAGGAAGGAGTCGTCTGGCGCATCCCCCCAGCGCGCGAGAACATCGTCGGTCGCGCGATCGGCGATCTCATGCCCCGCCTCGACCAGCACGCGCGCAATCCGAGCTGCGCACAGCTGGTCCTCCTCGCGAAACTCGCCGCGACTGTCGGCACCGAGGATCACGACATCGCGGCCAAGGCGCGCCAGATGCGTGCCCTCGGCGGTGGCGTTGCGCAGGCAGCTGACGTGACAGGTCCCGCGCGTCGCCGCCTCAGCGATCAGACGCGTGCCCGACGTCGACAGCAGGATGATCGGCCGGGTCGAAGGCTCCAGCGCGTGCACCTCGGTGGGACTGTTCTGCATGTCGAATCCATAGGGCTGAACGCCTCCCAGCTCGCCTGCGAGCACCGGCCGATCGAGATCGGCGGCCAGCCTCACAGCCGCCTCGATCGAGCCGGCCGGGTAGAGCCTTCGCCCGATCGTCACCGCTGTGACAGCGGTCGTCGTTGCCCGGATCACGTCGACGCCGACGATCGCGCAGTCGGGCGTCACGTCCGGGAGGTGCTCGTGAAAGCAGCCGATGGCAACGGTCGGCATGGTGGCTCAGGCGGCGTCGCCGGCGGGCGGGGGCGGGCGCAGCTCGCTGCGACCGAAAGCGTCAGAGTGCAGGCCGCGCCGGTAGATCTCGACGCGCAGCACCTCCTCCAGGCGCACGTTGCCCAGCTGGACCTCGGGTCCGAAGTGATTGATCAGCGCGAACTGGCTTGCCTTGTTCGGCGCCTCGAACAGCACCCGCTCTAGGCCGAAGGCGTCGACGAAACGCTCGGCCTGCGTTGCGTCGAACTCACCCGGGGCCGAAAAGAGCCCAACATCCTGCGCGCTCTCCCGAGCCTCGACGACAAGACGAAGCGCGCCGGCCTGCAACCAGCGCTCGCCGGTCGCAATCAGCTCGGCGGTCACCTCGTCGGTGAACCTGCCGGAGTGCTTCTCCCCCAGCTCGAACTCGACCTCCAATCCACGCTCGCCGGCCTGTCGGACGATCTCCTGCGGTGCGATCGTCAGGTCGGTGAAACCTTCGCCACACTCGATCCGAGTCAGCCCGACATCGGCGCACAGGTCGAGGTAGTCCGGAAGCGCCCGTTGAGCCACCGCGGTCTCAAACGGGCCGCCACCTGCGACCGTCGGTATGCCGGCGTTCCTCGCCGCCTCGATCTTGCGCCGAGTGGCGGCCTCGCTCGCCACCATCCAACAGGCCATCGAGATCTTCAGCGTTGCGATCAGGTGACCGCTCTGTTCGATGTGGCCTTCGACCGTCGCCGGGTCATACCCGGGATCGAACGGACACGTCGCTCTCGGCGTCGGTCGAACGTTGATCTTGTTCAGGTACTGCTCGAGCACGGAGGTACCGTCCCCCGCTACCATGGCCGGCCGCCCTTCGCCACACAAGCCGTCGGCAGATCACCTTCAGCAGCTTGGTCGATCGCGAGTGTTTTGACGTGCATGCTTGAGGGGGCGGTCCAGTGACTCGACGACAGGAGGCGACCCGTGGCGGCTGCAGACACGCCGGGGGCAGATCAGCAGGAAAGGGTGAATGAGTACTTCGACGCCGAGGCATTGTATTGGCAGGGCGTCTACGATGACCCCCGACTGCAGGGGGTGATCTACCGAGCGCGGCAGGAGGCGGTGCTTGACGCGGTCGATGAGCTCGGGCTTGCACAGGGCGCGGCGGTTCTCGAGATCGGCTGCGGCGCGGGCCTGCTGACGGTCGAGCTGGCCCGCCGCGGACATTCCGTGCGGGCGGTTGACTCCAGCCGGGCGATGGTCGAGCTCACGGCACGGCGCGCTCTGCGCGAAGGCGCGGGGACGATCGTCGATACGCGAGTCGCCGACGTGCACGCCCTGCCGTTCGAAGACGATTCCTTCTCGCTGGTCGTCGCCGTCGGGCTGCTGCCCTGGCTGCACGAGCCGGCGAAGGCGCTGCACGAGATAGCTCGCGTGCTGCGACCTGGCGGAGACATCATCCTGACGGCCGACAACCGCGCCCGCCTGGGCAGTTGGGTCGACCCCCGTGCCAACGTGCTGCTCGCCCCGGTCAAGCGCCTTCGCAGGCGACTGTGGCCGCGCCCGGAGACCGGAGCGCGCTCGCGCCTGCACTTCCCGTCACACGTCGATTCGCTCGTTCGCGCGCGTGGGCTGGACATTCTCCACCGGCGCACCGTCGGCTTCGGTCCGTTCTCCTTCCTCAGCCGGCCGTTGCTGTCCGATCGCGCCGGCATCCGCCTCCATCACCGCCTGCAGGCACTCGCCGATCGAGGAGTCCCACTGCTGCGCTCGACAGGGTGGCACTACCTCCTCAGCGCGCGAAAGCACGAGCGCAGCCGATAGCGGGCGCCGGGGCGCCACCGGCACCGAGCTGAGCGCCCGCACGGACGCTCTGACTGTCGGCTCGGTTCCGATCTGGCGAACGGTGCTATTTGCGGTCGAGTGAGGCCCTCGGGCCTTATACCGCTTGCTCGGTCGGTTGGGCTGGCGTAAACTGTCGGGTCCTGTCCCGCAGGCGTTTTGGAGGCGTCGCCGAGCAAGAGCGGGGGGGACGGTTCTTGGAGAGACGGGCATGAGCGCGCAAGGAGGCCGGCGGACGATAGGAGTGAGTCTCGGGCTCGCGGCGAGCGCCGCGCTGGCGGTCGTGGCCGTGCTCCTCGGCGGTGCATCGTCGGGGCGCGCAAGGCCGGCACATCAGTCACGTCTCGCCCCTCGCCAGACGGCCACGCGGGGGACGACGTCGCCCGCCGCAGCAGGCGCCAAGTCCCGTAGCGCCTCCGTGTCGACGCCCGCTCCGTACAGCCCCGGACGCGTGATACTCGGTTTTCGAGCCGGCGTATCGCCGGCTCGACAGCGGACGATCGAGCGAGCTGCTGGCGCGAAGGCCGTCGCGCGGATCGGCCCGGCGGTCAACACGGCTCGGGGCCCGGGCGCGACGCAGCGCGCGATTCCGGTGCCGCTGTCAATGAAGGTCTCGGCGTCGGCTGTGGCCGCCGCCGTGCGGAGCCTGCGGCGCAACCCCGAGGTCGCGTACGCCGAACCGGACTATCTGATGCACGCCAGCGCTCGGCCGAACGATCCGTCGCTTTCGCTGCAATGGGCGGCGAACAACACCGGGCAGAGCGTCCCGTCGCAGAACGCAGAAGAGGTGCTCGGCGCCCCGTCACCCGGCACGGCCGGGGCGGACGAGAAGACCCTGCAGGCGTGGGGCGTCACCACCGGCAATCGTTCGATCGTGATCGGCGAGACGGATACGGGGATCGACTACACCCACCCCGATCTGGCCGCGAACGTCTGGACCAATCCGGGCGGAATCGGCGGTTGCGCGTCGGGGACGCACGGATACAACGAGGTCTCTGCCAACTGCAACCCGTTGGACAACGACACGTTCTACGGCGGTCACGGGACACATGTCGCGGGGATCATGGGCGCCGTCGCCAACAACGGCGTCGGCGTCGCCGGAGTGAACTGGCAGACGACGATCCTGCCGGTCAAGTGGCTCAACGAAAGCGCCACCGGCACGACGAGCGCGCTGATCGCGGCCATGCAGTGGCTCGTGTCCGCCAAGCAGGCGGGCGTCAACGTCCGCGTCGTCAACGACTCGGCGACGTTCGTCGGGACGGCGCGCTCGCAGGCGCTCTCCGAAGAGATCGACACGCTCGGGGCGAACAGCATTCTGTTCGTCACGGCGGCCGGCAACACGGGCGAAAACAACGATTCGGTGGCGCGCTACCCCTGCGACTACGACCGCCCGACCGAGATCTGCGTGACGGCCAGCAACGACAACGATCAGCTGCCGACCTGGGCCAACACCGGCTCCAAAACGGTGGACCTCGCGGCCCCCGGCGTGAGCGTCTACTCCACCCTTCGTGAAGGCAAGTACGGCTACCTGAGTGGTGGCTCGATGGCCTCCCCGCAGGTCGCCGGCGCGGCGGCGTTGATCCTCTCCGTCCAGCCATCGTTGTCGCCCACGGCCTTGAAGGCTGACATCCTCGAACACGTCGACAAACTGAGCTCGCTGTCGGGTCGCGTCATCACCGGTGGCCGCTTGGACGTGTGCAAGGCCGTCCCCGGCTGCTCGCTGACGCTGCCGCCCTCTCCCCCGACGTTTGGCAAGACCAGCGTCGGCGCCTCGTCTGAATCCTTCGCAGCCGATCGCAAGCGGGTCAATCGCTACGCGCTGCCCTCCGCCGGCTCGGTGACCAAGCTCAGCGTCTATCTCTCCCCCACCTCGACCGCGGGCCAGCAGGTTCTCAAGGGGATCGTCTACGCCGACAGCAACGGCGCCCCCGGGGCCCTGCTCGGAGTCTCAGAACAGCTGACCTTCACCAGCACGAGCTCGACCGGCTGGTACGACCTCAATTTCACCTCGCCGCTGAAACTCGCCGCCGGCAACTACTGGATCGGCGTCATCACCGGAGCGACAGCGAACGTCGCCGGCTACCGCTTCGACACGGTCGCCTCATCACGCGATATCAACGCGAACACCTACACAGCGGGCCCGAGCAATCCGTTCGGCGCAGTGTCGGTCGAAAGCCAGCAGACCTCGCTTTACGCCACGTATACCACCGGGCCGACCAACACATCGCCCCCGACGATCACCGGCACCGCCCAACAGGGACAGACGCTGACCGAGCAGCACGGCAGCTGGACCAATGAACCGACGGGCTATGCGTATCAGTGGCAGCGCTGTGACACGACCGGCGCCAACTGCGTTGCGATCGGCGCAGCTACGGCGCAGACCTATCTGGTGGCGTCTGCAGACGTCGGCCATACGCTCAGGGTCCAGGAGACCGCTTCGAACGCGGGTGGGGCCGGAGCCCCGGCGAGCTCGGCAGCCACCTCGACGGTAATCCCCCTGCCCCCGTCGAGCACCTCGCCGCCGACGATCACAGGCACCACGCAGCAGGGCCAGACGCTGACCGAGCAGCACGGCAGCTGGACAAATGAACCGACCGGCTATGCCTATCAGTGGCAGCGCTGTGACACGACCGGCGCCAACTGCGTTGCGATCTCCAGCGCCACCGGTCAGACCTATGTTCTGCTGGCGGCCGACGTCGGCCACACGATCAAGGTGCAGGAGAGCGCGAGCAACTCCGGCGGATCGGCAGGGCCAGCGACGTCCGCGGCGACGACTCTGGTGCTCGTCGCAGTGCTCGTCCCGCCAGCTCCGTCCAACACCTCGCCGCCGACGATCACCGGCACAGCCCAGCAGGGCCAGACGCTGACCGAGCAGCACGGCGCCTGGACCAACGAACCGACGGGCTATGCGTATCAGTGGCAGCGCTGCGACAACACCGGCGCCAACTGCAGTCCGATCGCA
>DASXIJ010000083.1:0-71682 GCA_036498045.1 Solirubrobacteraceae bacterium | reverse complement strand
GATCGCGTAGACGAACGCGAGCAGGACGAGCCCGAACGCGAGCCCTGTTGCCAGCACACCGGCCGCGATGCTGCCGCCGTCGAGCTTGAAGCCAAACATCAACGTGGCCGTGCCGACCCCGAAAAAGACGAGTACGGCGGTCCCAAGGAACTCGGACGCCAGCTTCCTGGTGGACATTGGATCTCCGATCGATCGCGCGTTAAGGGCTACGCGACGCGAAGCTTACGCGGTGGAATGGCCGCTGACCAAGTTCTCCTCAAGCATCGCGTCCACGTTCTCCACGTTCTCCTGCGACATCGCCTACTCCAGTCCAGCGGCTCGTCGCGCGGCATGCTCGTCATAGAACTCGCGGTAACGCAGAAGCTTGCCCTCGCGGATCGTGAACACCGCGTAGTTGCGCGAACTGACCGTCGCTCTGCTCGCTCCACCCCGCGCCTGCTCGCGCGTCACGACGAGTACGTGGTCGCCGCCGTCAACGAACTGCTCGGCCTCGACGTCGTACTTGTCAAACCCTTCGAGCCACCGCTCAAACGACTCGTACACGCCTGCGTGCCCTCGGTAGATCCGCCCGTCGGCACGCTGTGGATCCTCGACCCATTCGATCTCCGGATCGCACATCGACGAGATGATCTCGGGCAAGGCGGCGAGCAATGCCTGCTTATCCATGCCCTCCACCCCTGCCAAGACTCCTTCAACAAGTTCCACGTTCTTCTGCGACATCGCTTAGTCCCGTTCCTCGGCGAGCCGCTCGGCGGCGCTCCGGACCTTGCTGATGTCGCTGCCAGCGATGACGTGGACCACGAGGCCCTGCTCCGAGACTACGGCCCACGCGAAACGCCCCTCGACACCACCGGCTCCACCGCGCAGACGACCCGTGTGGCGGATCACTACGAAAACGATCCCGCCGCCGAGGTTGAGGACTGCCTCCGGCTCGGTGTCGAACGACTCGTAACCGCTGCGAAAGTCTTCGAGGAAGCCCCGAACCGCCGTTGCACCCTCGAACGTGCCAAGTCCGTCCAGGGACTCCCACACGGCATCGGGCGCGAACAGTCCCATCGCGGCGTCGTAATTGCCGCGCTGGTGGGCATCGAGGGCCTGCCGCGTAAGCTCGACCAGATCCGGTGTCGTGGACTCCTCGGGCATCGCCCGTCGAGTATCCCGCAGGTGCTCGGGCGCCCGCTGCTTAGCTGGGCTGGTCGAAGCCGAGCGCCAGCCGGTGCGCGAACGTGCGAGCGGCCTCGAAGCCCTCGACGATCTTTCCGAGACGCAGCCACACCGCCAACTACCCGCCAGCACGGCTGACGCACAACAGCATCAAATAGCCCTCACGAGGCTCCTGCGGCCGCCCGCGCGCGGCCTGCGGGTCACTCTCGGCGAGCGTCGTCGATCCGCAGCGCGCGATCCTCGACCGACAGCGCGATCTTCCCGTCGAGCAGCTCCAGCAGCTCGGCGCCGACGAGCTCGCGCCGCCACCCGCCGAGCGTCCGCACGCCGGCCGCTTCCGCGCCCGTCCGCCAGGCCGCGACGATCGCCTGCAGGTCGGCTCGCGCCGCGAGCAACTCGTACGCAAGGCCGGCCTCGCGCGCGCGCGCCCGAAGCAGAGCCTCGCCTAGCGCGATCAGCGGCGCATCCTCGGGACGCGGCGCCGGCGCTCGCTCCTCGCGCTCGACGTGCTCGGGTGGCTCGTCGCGAGCGCTGCGCACGAGCTGCAGCAGCTCCTCGCCGCGCCGGCGAAGGTTGGCGGCGCCCGAGCCGCGGATCTGCTCGAGCTGCTGCGTCGTCGACGGCTTTCGCTTGGCGATCTCCACGATCGCCGCGTCGCTCAGGACGCCCTGCACCGGACGGTCCTGGCGCTCGGCCGTGCGCTCGCGCCACTGCACGAGCGCTCGCGCGATCGGGCGGGCGCCTGCGCTCAGGTTGCGCACGCGCGGCAGGCGCTGGAACACCGCCTCGAGGTCGCGCTCGTCGCTTGCGCTCTCCAGCGCACGGCACTCCTCGCGCGCCCAGTCGAGGCGTCCGAGCTCGCGCAGGCGCCGCTGCAGCTCGGTGGCGAGCTCCAGCAGGTGCTCGACGTCCTCGCGCGCGTAGGAGAGCTGCTCGCCAGACAGCGGCCGGCGGTCCCAGCGGGTGAAGCTCGCGCTCTTTGCCACGCGCAGGCCGAGCGCGTCGCGCAGCAGCGACTCGTAGGAGCTCTGCGCGCCCATTGCCGCGAAGCCGGCCGCGACCTGCGTGTCGAACACGTTCGTCACCTCCGTCGCGAGCACGCGCCGCAGCAGTGCGACGTCCTGGCGACCCGCGTGGACCACGACCTCGACCGCGGGGTCGGCGAGCACGCCTGCCAGCGGCGCACCGTCGAACTCGCCGGCGAGCGGATCGAGCAGCTCGATGTGCGTGCGATCGCCGAGCGGCACGGCGAGCTGGATCAGGCACAGCAGCGTCCGGTAGCGCCCCTCGCCGACGAACTCCGTGTCGAGCGCGAGCCGCCCCGCCGCGCGCGCATGCGCCGCGAGCTCCGCCAGCGAAGGCGTCGCGCCGGCGCCGCTCACGAGCTGGCTCCCGGCAGCAGCCACAGCACCTTGCCGCGTTGCAGGCCGGCCTCCCGTGAGACGTCACGCGCGTGCGCGCGGATCCACCTCGCCGGGGCCGAGCACGCCGGGTTTTTCGCGGCCAGCCTGTGCGGGCACGGCGAGTTCAGGAACGCGTAGCGGACCTCCCCGGCGGCGATCAGGTCCTTGAGCTTCGTCACCGATGTGAACTGGCGCGCGCCGTAGCTGGTCAGGATCACGACCGGGCGCACGTCCTTGACGATCAACGCGCCGATCTGCGTCGCCGACTGGGCCGCCACCTCATAGCGCGCTCCGTCCTGGTGCGCGCGCAGGTAGCGGCTGATCGAGTCGAGCTCTTCCACCGGCAGCGCCCCGACGTAGCCGGCGTCGGTCACGTGGTTGTCGATCGCCGTGATGTCGGTCTTCAGCGGGATCGCAAGCACCGAGCAGAGCGTGAGCGCGAGCACCCCCGCCGGGGCGAACGCGCGCCGCAGCACCCGAGGTACCGCCGTCAAGCGGGCAAGTGCCGCGCAGGCGAGCGCGAGCAGCGCGGCGAGCAACGAGATCCACCACTCGAGCGGGGTGCCGTACAGCAGGCGCTCGCCGTAGAACACGACGATCGCGAGCGTGATCGCCAGCACCGCTGCGCGCAGGGCGCCGCGCGGCTGCGACGCCCACGCCGCGCCGATCCCGAGCGTCGCCGCGACGGGCGGGACGAGCCCCTCGACGTAGCGCGGGTGCAGACGCGCCATGTGGCTGAACAGCACGATCCCCGTCAACAGCCACACCGCCAGCGCCGCGGCGACGGCGATCCGCAGCATGCGTGTCGTCGCGCCTTCGTCCTCGTCGTCGTCGGCGTCTGCATCGCGGCGGCGACGGATGCTCCAAAGCAGCGCCGGGATGCCGAGCAGCAGCCCGGCGAGCAGCTCCAGCCCGAGGCGCTCGCCCGACAGCGGGCCGATCCGCGCGAGCAGGCGGGTCGCCGACGGCGGCACGATCGGGATGTGGTCGCGCTCGGACTGCGTCGCCACCGGGTATCTGTGGCCTGGTTCGTATTGGGTGAACTGCGGTTCGGGCGATTTGCCGCCGAGCCGTTCGGTGCCGTTGAACACGAACACCGCGTTCCATGCGCTCCCGTTCGTCGAGCCGATCGCCCACGGGCGGTCGCTCGCCGGCGCCAGCAACGTCGCGCCCAGCCACGCGAGCGCGAAGACCACATAGATCGCCGCCGCCGCCGCGAGCTTGAGCGCTCGCGCGCGAAGCGTGCCCGGGAATCCGAGCACCACGAGCACGGCAAGGCCGGGAAGCGCGACGAGCGACTCGAGGATCTTCACGTCGAAGGCGATCCCGAGCATCGCCGCACCGGCCAGCAGCCACGGCGTGCGTCCCGTCTCGCAGGCGCGCACGAAGAACACGAGCGCGATCACGATCAGCAGCATCATCACGCCGTCCATCGTGTCGCTGCGCGACGTGATCACGTCGACCGGCAGGACGGCCAGCGCGGCGGCCGCGGCGAGACCGGCCGCGGGGCTCCAGATCCGCCTGACGGCGACGAACAGCACCGGCACGGCGGCGATCCCCGCGATCGCCTCGGGCAGCTTCAAAGTCGTCGTGGTGAAGCCGAACAGCTTGACGGTGGCGACCTGCAGCCAGAGGTCGACGGGCGGCTTGTCGATTGACACGCTCGCCCCAGGCTCGTACGCGCCGAAGAAGAAGTTGTGCCACGACAACCCCATGCTGCGGACGGCCGCGT
Source organism: Solirubrobacteraceae bacterium (assembly GCA_036498045.1). Classification (GTDB taxonomy): domain Bacteria; phylum Actinomycetota; class Thermoleophilia; order Solirubrobacterales; family Solirubrobacteraceae; genus Palsa-744. The sequence continues at coordinate 67,383 of DASXIJ010000083.1, read as the reverse complement.
CGTAGAACGGGTCGGTCTCGACCCTGCCGATCGCGATCAGCCGCAGCGCGGCCGCGCCGAGCGTGATCAGCGCGAGCAGCGCCCACTCGTAGCCGCGAACACGTCTGCTCATTCCCCGGAACGCTAGTGTGGTCGGCTCGTGGCGAGCGCAGGCAGCGACAGTGGGGACGCGAGCGAGGAGGCCCATGGGCCGCGGGAGTGTATGGCCTGCCGCGGCAGCGGCAACGTGATCTCCAACCTCGGCGGCAGCCCCAAAACGGTCACCTGCCCCTGGTGCGAAGGCGGTGGCGTGCGGATCCCGGGGATCGACGCGCAGGCACACTGGGGCGGCGGCTCAGACGCCGGCGACCCGCCGGACGTCGAGTAGACGCTGCGTCCCGACCGGCCGACGTTCACCCCCACCAATCGTGCATGCGTCCAACCGGCGCGCAGCGCTAAAGCTCTGATACCTGCGAGTCGATGCACGGGCTGACAAGCCAGTGTGAAGCGCCAAGGCAAAGTGCCCCTTGGGGTGCGTAGCAAAGCCGGCGGCTCTCACCAGAGGTCTGAATCGATCACTGTCGGGGGACGCATCGCCACCTGTGGGCGATGGGCCGAGTGCTGGCGCCAAGAAACGAGATCCAGGAGGATCACAAATGTTGTATCGACTGCGCCAGCGCTTGAGCAATGAGGGTGGTTTCACCCTGATCGAGCTTCTGGTTGTCATCCTGATCATCGGCATCCTTGCCGCGATCGCAATTCCCTCATTCCTCAGCCAGAAGAGCAAGGCCAACGACGCGTCGGCGAAGGAGCTTGCGCGTACGGCCCAGACGACGATGGAGACGATTGCTACCGACAACAACGGCAGCTACTCGAGCGTCGCCGAACCGAAAGACCTGAAGGCCGTCGAGAGCACGATCCCGATCGCCGAAGTAAACGGGGCCGCCTACCTCAGCGCAGCGAAAGGCACCGGCAACACCTGGACGGTCACCGCCACGGCGGGTGCCTCCAGCGGTGACTCATTCACGATCGCACGAAACGAAAATGGTGAAGTCACCAGGACCTGCGAAGTTGGCGGCAAAGGCGGGTGTCCGACCAGCAAAACGTGGTAAGCGCGCCACGTTCGAGCTAAGCACTCGAACGCGGAGCGAGTAGGACTTGCAGTGAACCGGGGGCGGCCCGCACGGGCCGCCCCCGGTTCTTTCTCCGTTCGCTCAAGTGAAGGTCGGCGTCGGTCGATCACTGTTGCATGGAGACGATCACCTCTGCCGGCCTGCTCGGAGCGATCGTCGGCTCTTTCCTGAACGTCGTCGCCTACCGGCTGCCCCGCCACGAGTCGCTGATCACACCGGCGTCGCACTGCCCGCACTGCGGCGAGCCGATCAAGCCCTACGACAACATCCCGGTCGTCTCGTTTCTGCTGCTGCGCGGTCACTGCCGTAGCTGCGGCGTCGCGATCTCGCCGCGCTACCCGCTTGTCGAGGCGCTCACCGGCGCCCTCTGCGCGGGAGCAGCGATCGCGCACGCTTCGGCCAGCGCGATCGCGCTGAGCATCGCACTGATCCTGGTCGTCGTACCGGCCGCGCTGATCGACCTCGAGCATCGGATCATCCCGAACTCCCTGACCGCGCTCGGCGCCGTCGTCGCGGTCGTGCTCGGGCTCGCGCTCGATCCGTCGGGCGAGCCGCAACGGCTGATCGCCGGCGCCGCAGCCGGTGGCTTCCTGCTGATCGCGGCTCTCGCCTACCCCGGGGGCATGGGGATGGGCGACGTCAAGCTCGCCGGCGTGATTGGACTGTTCCTCGGGCGCGCAGTCGCGCCCGCGATTCTGATCGCCTTGGTTGCCGGCGTCCTGGTCGGTGCGGCGATCGTCGCGCGCAAGGGTTCGCGCGAGGGGCGCAAGACGGCCGTTCCATTCGGGCCGTTTCTGGCGCTCGGCGCGATCGTCGCGACGTTTGTCGGTGACGACCTCGTCCATGCCTACGTGCACCACTTCCTGTAGATGAGCGCTCGCCCCTAAAGCGTCGGCGGCCCCGCGCCGATACCCCTCCTGCGGGCGCCGGACCGGCCCCGGGACAACTTCACAGATGCTCCAACTCCCCTCACTCTCTCTCGACCTGAACCTCGGCCGGCGCCGGGCCGCGACGGACGTCGTGGGCCTGGACGTGCAGCCCGGGCTCGTGGCAGCCGTGAAGGTTCGCGTGAACGGCTCGATCCGTGCCGAGCGCGCCGTGGTAAAGCCGCTCGACGCCGACGTGATCCGCGAGGGCGAGGTCGTCGACGTCGAGGCGCTAGGCGAGGCGCTGCGAGAGCTGTTCGCCGAGGGTGGCCTCGACAAGCGCGTGCGTCTGGGTATCGCGAACCAGCGCTCGGTCATGCGGACGATCGAGCTGCCCCCCGTGACCGACCGCAAGGAGCTCGCCGCCGCGGTCGCCTTCCAGGCCCAGGACGAGGTTCCGATGCCGCTGGCCAATGCCGTGCTCGACTTCCACCCACTCGGCGTCTCGGACACTCCCGACGGCCCTCGCCAGCGCGTCGTGCTCGTGGCCGCGCAGCGCGACATGGTCGAGCGCCTGCTGTCGGCCGTTCGAGCTGCTGGCCTTACGCCCGTCGGAGTCGACCTCTCTGCCTTCGCGCTGATTCGCTCGCTCTGCCGTCTCGGCGAGGGCGACGCCGAGCGAGTCCTCTATCTCAACGTCGACGGATTGACCAACCTTGCGATCGCGCAGGGAGAGATCTGTCGCTTCACGCGGGTCATCGGCGGAGGCGTCGAGGCGATGGCGAACGAGCTCGCGACGCGCCGGGGGATCCCGCTCCGCGAGGCGCGCGCGTTGCTTTCCGTCGTCGACCTCAGTGCGCCGGCGCCGGACCCGGCACTCCAGCAGCCGCAGGCGCCCGCTCTCGAGCAGGACGCTTCGCCCGACCCGCCTTCCGTGCGCGTCGGCGCAGCCGAGCACGACGAGCGCGAGTTCAGCGACGAACCCGTCGAGCAGCCTGCGTCGAGCCCCGAGGAGCACGAAGCCCACGAGGCTTCGATGGGCTTTCTCGAGGCGATGGCGCACGCGGAGGCGCCGGTTGCCGAGCCGGCTCCGGCGCCGGCGGCTTCGACCGACGACATCCGCGTCGTGCTCGAGAACGGCGTGCGCGAGCTTGCGGGCGAGATCCGAAACTCGCTCGACTTCCATCGCGCGCAGGATCAGGGGGGCGAAATCTCATACGTCTCGATGAGCGGCGCCGCCCTCGATCTGCCGGGATTCGCGCGGGCGCTGCAGGACTCGCTAGCCATGGAGGTTCGCAGTGAGGCCGTCGGCCTCGTCGACGAGGCCCTCGCCGGCGAGGTCTCCACGCACAGGCTGTCGGTCGCCGCCGGTCTCGCGACGCTCGAGGCGCCGCGATGAGGGCCGTCAACCTGATCCCAGCTGACGATCGCCGCAGCGGCGGCGTCGGCGGCGTCGGTGCCGGTCGCTCCCAGGGCGCCGCGTATGGCGTCCTCGCCCTGCTCGCCGGCCTCGCCGTGCTAGCGCTCGTCTACGGCCTCGCGCGCCATCAGATCTCCACCCGCCGTGCACAGCTTGCGACGGCGACCGCCAACACGCAGCGTGTGCAGGAAGCGACCGCTGCGCTCAGCTCCTACACGAGCTTCGAGTCCCTGCGCGAACAACGCATCAAGGCGGTCGACGAACTCGTCAACGCGCGCTTCGACTGGGCCCACGCGCTGCACGAGCTCGGCCGCGTGATGCCGAGCGGGACATCGATCAGCACGCTCACGGGTGCGATCGGAGCGACGTCGAGCAGCGGCGCCGCCGGCAAAGCACCGGCCGCCGCTCCGACGGCGAGCTCCACGACGGCCTCGACCGCGTCGAGCCCGACGCCCTCCGCCTCCGCCTCCGCCTCCGGCTCGAGCGCCGCAGCGGCGGCGACGGTCACCTCGGTCACGCCTCCCGGCAGCGTCCCGACGATCACGCTAGGTGGCTGCGCGACAAGTCAGGCGAGGGTCGCGTTGACGCTCGAGCGGCTGCGGCTGATCGATGGCGTCAGCAACGTCTCCCTACAGAGCTCGGTCAAATCGGCCGGCACCGGGGCCGGGTCCGTTCCCGGCGCGAGCGGCGGCTGCGCCAGCGGCGCCGCCTTCTCAGTCGAGCTGACCTTCCAGGCGCTCCCCCCCCTGTCCTCGACGGGCAAAGGCGGCGCCGAGCTGACATCTTCGACCGGGGGTGAACGATGACCACGCGCGACCGCCTGGCGCTGATCGGCATCTCGACGCTTGCCGTGCTCGGCCTCGTCTGGCTGATGCTCGTCTCGCCCGAGCGCAAGGAAGCCTCGACGCTGAGCTCCCAGATCACGCAGGCCAAGGAACAGCTCTCGAAGGCCGAAGGCGAAGCTGCGAGCGCTCGCTCGGCGCAGGCGCGCTACTCGGCGGCCTACGCATCGGTCGTGAAACTCGGGAAAGCCGTTCCCCCGAGTGAAGAAGTCCCGGCGCTGATCTACCAGCTCGCGCAGGCCTCCAACCAGCGGCACGTCGAATTCAATTCGATCACGACCGGCAGCAGCGCGGCTGGCGCGACGGCGGCGTCGGCGTCGTCCACGACGGCCGCCTCAGCGGCCGCGGGCGGAGCGTTCACCCAGATGCCGTTCACGTTCGTCTTCAACGGCAGCTTCGCCGACCTGTACCACCTCTTCCGGCAGCTCGACCAGGCGACCGCACGCACGAGCTCAGGCGGACTGCACGTCAGCGGCCGGCTCCTAACGCTGCAGGGGATGAAACTCCAGCCGCAATCCAACGCGAGCGGCGGCGGGCTGAGTGGCACGATCACCGCGACCGCGTACGTCCTGCCTGCAAGCGCCGGGCTGACCGGAGGCTCCACGCCGGCTGCGCCCGCGAGCTCCGCCACCGGATCCACGACCGCCGCGAGCGGCTCGGCCCCGACGTCGAGCGCGCCGCCGGCCGTCGTCACGGCGGGGGCCACGCGATGAACGCCTTTCTCGATTCCCTGCGCGCAGACCTGGTCGATCGGCGGCTGCGCCCGCTGGTCGCCCTGCTCGGCGTCGCGCTGCTCGGTGCGCTCGCCTACGCGTTGCTCGGCGGCTCGAGCTCGTCGACACCGCCGGCAGGCCCGGCGGCCAGCGCTCGCCCGACGGGCGCGATCGCGCTGAGCCCGATCAAGACCGAAGCTGCGCAGGCGGTCGCCGAGACGGCTGGCGGCCGCGACCAGACGGGCGGCGCGACGCGCAACCCGTTCACGCCATTGCCGCAACCCAAGCAGCCGACGACCTCGACATCCACGGCTACCAGCTCGAGCTCGAGCTCCTCGTCCTCGAGCGCCTCCTCAACGACGAGCGGAGCCTCGAGCTCCGGCGCGGGCGCGAGCTCGGGCGCCGGCGCGAACTCGGGCGCGGAAACGAAATCGGGCTCCTCAGGCAACTCGGTACCGGCCACTCCGAAGCCTGCCCCGGCTCCGCCGAAGCCGAAGACCGTCTACGAAGTGGCCGCGCTGTTCGGTGCCGCCCCGCCCGCGACGCCGCTCGCGAGCGCGCAGCTGACGCCGTATCACAAGCTCAAGCTCCAGCAGCCGCTTCCGTCGGCCCAGCAGCCGCTCGTCGTGTTCCGTGGCGTGATCGCCGGCGGCAAGAGCGCGACGTTCACGCTCGTCGGCGAAGCGATCATCCGCGGCCAGGGTGCGTGTCGCCCGAGCCCGGTGCAGTGCCAGGTGATCGACCTTCAAAAGGGCCAGACCGAGGAACTCGAATACGTCCCGCTCGGCGGCGCGCCGACGACGTACATGCTCAACATCGTCGACATCAAGTCGGCACAGGCGAAAGCTTCCGCCGCGCATGCAGCGAGCGTCGGCGAATCCCAAGCGGGTCTGAAGCTGCTGCGCGAGGACGGCCTGCAGGCGATCCCCGGGATGCGCTACTCGCGCACGAACGGCGTGCTCGTGTTCGTTGCACACAGGGCCTCCGCCGCCCGCTCGCACATCGCCAAGCTGCACGAAGTAAGCCTGCTCCAGTAGGGCGCCGAGCGCCAGTAAATAAGCTAGGAGCGTGTCGCTCCGTCTGATCACAGCCGGCGAGTCGCACGGCCCTGGTCTGACGTGCGTCGTCGAGGGTCTGCCCGCTGGCCTTCGCGTGACCCGCGAGGAGCTCAATCAGGACATGGCGCGCCGCCAGCTCGGCCACGGGCGCGGGGGGCGGATGAAGATCGAGCGCGATGCGGCCGAGGTCACCGGCGGGATTCGGCATGGGCAGACGCTCGGTGGCCCGGTCGCGCTGCAGGTCGCAAACCGCGACTACGCCAACTGGCAGGAGCGGATGAGCCCGTGGCCGATCGACGAGGAGCTCGCCGAGGTGCACCTGCCGCGCCCCGGGCACGCCGACCTCGTCGGCGTGCAGAAGTACAAGCAGTCAGACGTGCGCAACATCCTCGAGCGCGCGTCGGCGCGGGAGACCGCCGCGCGCGTCGCCGGCGGCGCGCTGTGCAAGGCGTTTTTGCGGGCGGTCGGGGTCGAGGTCCGCTCGCACGTCGTGCAGATCGCCTCGGTTCGCGCGCCCCCACCCGAGCGCGTGCTGACGCTCGCCGACTTCGACGAGGTCGACGGCTCGCCGGTGCGCTGTCTCGACGCTGAGGCGACGCGCGCGATGGTGCGCGAGATCGACGATCTGCGCAAGGCCAACGAGTCGCTCGGCGGCGTCTTCGAGGTCCAGGCGTTCGGCCTCGTCCCCGGGCTCGGGTCGCACGTCTCCTGGGAGCAGCGGCTCGACGGGCGCCTGGCGATGGCGATCTGCTCGATCCAGGCTGTCAAGGGCGCGGCGATCGGCGACGCGTTCACGATCGCAGGGCTGCCCGGCTCCGAGGCCCACGACGAGATCTTCTACTCGCCGGAGCGCGGCTACTACCGCGAGACCAACCGCGCGGGCGGCCTCGAGGGCGGCATGACCGACGGGCAGCCGCTGATCGTTCGCGGCGCGATGAAGCCGCTGCCGACGCTCACCAAGCCGCTTCGGTCGGTCGACACCGAGACGCACGACCCTGCCCAGGCCCTGCGCGAGCGCACCGACTCGTGCACCGTTCCCGCCGCCGGGGTCGTTGGCGAGGCGATGGTCGCGTTCGTGCTCGCCGACGCCTACCGGCAGAAGTTCGGCGGCGACCACATCGATGACGTCCTCGAAACGCTGGGCGCCTACGAGCGGCGGATCGGATGGCAGACCTGACCCGCCCGCCGCGCCGCGCGCTCGTGCTGATCGGCTTCATGGGCGCGGGCAAGTCGACCGTTGCCGGCGAGCTCGCGCGCGCGCTGGGCGTTCAGGCGCTGGACAGCGACGTGCTGCTCGAGGAGCGCCTGGGCCATTCGCCCGCCCGCGAGTTCGAGCTGCACGGCGAGGCGTCGTTCCGCTTGGCCGAGGAGCAGCTCGTCTGCGAGCTGCTCGACTCGGCGCTGCCCGGGTCGGTGATCGCCCTCGGCGGCGGCAGCATCCTCTCCGAGCGGGTCCGCGTCGCGCTCGAGCCGCACGTCGTCGTGCTGCTCGACGTCGAGGCCGAACAAGCATGGGAACGGGTCGGCGCGCCGCCGGAGGCGTCCGCCGGCGAGCTCGGGCGCCCGTTGGCGCGCGACCGCGAGGCGTTTCTCGCCCTGCACGCCGAGCGCCGCGAGCTGTATGAGCCCCACGCCGACGCGATCCTCCCGCCGCTGCAGCTCGGCGCCGCGCCGCGCGTGCTCGACGCGCTACGTGCGCTGGCCGCGGCGCCCGCCGGGACCCGGCTGCTGTGGGCGCAGAGCGCGAGCGGGGAGTACCCGGTGCTGATCGGGCGAGGGCTGCTGCGCGCGGCCGGCGCACCGGACGGCGAGGAGCTGTGGCCGCTCCAGCGCTCGCGCGCGTTCTGCGTGACCGATCAAGCGGTCGCCGAGCTCTACGCAGACGTTCTGGAGGGCGTGATCGGGAGGTTCGCCATCGGGGCCGGCGAGCGCCACAAGACGCTAGCCGAAGCCCAGTCGGTGTGGGAGGCGCTGATCGCCGCGCGGGTCGGGCGCGGCGACCACCTGGCCGCGCTGGGCGGCGGCGTCGTCGGCGACCTCGCCGGCTTCTGCGCCGCGACGTATCAGCGCGGGATCCCCGTCGTGCAGATCCCGACGACGCTCGTCGCGCAGGTCGACTCGGCCTACGGCGGCAAGACGGGGGTGGATCTGCCGCAGGCCAAGAACTACGTCGGCGCCTACCACCAGCCGGCCGGCGTGCTGGTCGACCCAGACACGCTGCAGAGCCTGCCCGACCGCGAGCGCGACGCGGGTTGGGTGGAGGTGCTCAAGACGGCGCTGATCGCCGGCGGCGGCCTGTGGGAACGGGTCGCCGCCGGCGCCGACATCGACGACCGGACGATCGTCGCGTGCGCGCGCACGAAGCTGTCGATCGTCGCGGCCGACGAGCGCGATGGCGGCAGGCGTCAGGTCCTCAACCTCGGCCACACGGTCGGCCACGCGATCGAGGCGGTCACGGGATACGTGCGCTATCGCCACGGCGAGGCCGTCGGCCTCGGGCTGCTGGCGGCGCTGCGGCTGTCCGGCGCCGGGGAGCTTCGCGGGCAGGTCCGCGATCTGCTGCTCGAGCACGATCTCCCGGTGACGCTCGACGGCGTCGGCGTCGACGACGTCGTCGCCGCGACCGCGCTGGACAAGAAGCGGGTGGGGGAGACGGTTCCGTTCGTGCTGCTTGCGCGCCCCGGCGAGCCGCTCACCGGCTGCGCCGTCGCGCCGGCCGAGCTGCGGGGCGCCGTCGACGAGCTGGCCGAGCGAGGATGATCCGCAGACGATGACGACGCTCGCGCGCAACCGGATCGAGGTGATGCACGGCGTCAACCTGGACCAGCTCGGCCGTCGCGACCCCGCCGTCTACGGCTCGCTGACGCTGACCGAGCTCGAGCTGCGCGTCGAACGGCGCGCCGAGAAGCTAGGCCTGCGCGCGACCTTCTTTCAGAGCAACCACGAAGGCGAGTTCGTCGAGCGGCTGCACGCGTTGCGCGAGGAGACCGACGCGATCCTGCTGAATCCCGGCGCGTGGACGCACTACGCGTGGTCGATCCGCGACGCCCTGGAGATCGCGTCGCTGCCGGCCGTCGAGGTCCACCTCTCTGACGTTCAGGCGCGCGAGCCCTGGCGGCGGACGTCGGTGATCGCAGAGCTCTGCCTCGCCACGGTGTCCGGTCACGGCGCCGACGGCTACGACGAGGCGCTCGGCCTGCTGCGCGACGAGCTCGCCGGCGGCGCCGCGTGAGCGCGGGCGCGACCAACGCCTCGCGCGCGACGCGGCTCGCGGCGCACCTGCGCGAGCGAGAGGTCGACGCGCTGCTCGTCAGCGCCCCGGTCAACGTCCGCTACCTGACCGGCTTCACCGGCAGCAACGGGATCGCGCTCGTCTTTGCCGATGGCGCCGCCACGACCCGCGGGCGCTTCCTGACCGACTTTCGCTACCGGACGCAGTCGGCCGAGCAGGTCGACGACGCGTTCGCGCGCGAGATCGTCGTCGGCAGCCTGATCGAGGCGGCCGCCGGTGCGCTGGAGGGCGCCGCCGGGCGGCTTGGCTTCGACGACGCGCATCTCACCGTCGCCGCGCACCGCCGCCTGCGCGAGGCGCTGCCGGGGGCCTGGGAGCTCACGCCCTTCGCGGGCGCGGTGGAGCGGCTGCGAGCGATCAAGGACGAGCGTGAGATCGCGCGGATGCGTGCGGCCGCGCAGGTCGCCGACGAGGCGCTGCGCGGGGTGCTCGAGGCGGGCATCGTGGGGCGCACCGAGCGCGACGTGGCGATCGAGCTCGAGCTGCGGATGCGCCGCCTCGGGGCCGACGCGCCGAGCTTCCCGTCGATCGTCGCCGCGGGGATGCACGCGGCGCTGCCCCACGCCGAACCACGCGACGAGGTGATCGCGCGCGACGTCCTCGTGACGATCGACTGGGGCGCCGTGCACGAGGGCTACTGCTCGGACAGCACGCGAACCTACGCCACGGGCGAGGGCGTCTCCGACCGCGCGCGGGAGATCTACGAGCTCGTCCTCGCCGCCCAGGAAGCAGGCGTTGCGGCGTTGACCGCGGGCCCGACCGGCCGCGAGGTCGATGCCGTCGCCCGCGCGGTGATCGAGCAGGCCGGCGAGGGAGAGCACTTCGGCCACGGCCTCGGCCACGGCGTCGGGATGGACGTGCACGAGGCGCCGCGGCTGTCGCGCACCGAGGGCGAGCGAGCGCTGCTCGCCGGCAACGTCGTGACGGTCGAGCCGGGGATCTACCTGCCGGGCAAGCTCGGCGTGCGGATCGAGGACCTGCTCGTCGTGCGTGACGGCGGCCACGAGGTGCTCAACGGCCTGGACAAGGCGCTGACCGTGATCTCCTGAGGATCACGTGTTGACCGCCGACAGCAGCCACAGCCCGAGGCTGGTGAAGCCGACCATCACGACGAGCATCCAGTACTGCGATCGCACCGCCTCCTCGCTCGTGCGATACGTCGCCAACGCGCGATCGTGCGCGAGCGCGAGGCCGCAGACGTGTCCGGTGACCAGCGCGATCACCTGCACGTACCAGATACCGGTCGAGCCGATGACGTTGTAGTTCACATGCCAATGCGCGGTGCCCAGGTAATCGGTGCCGTGGCCGAGCGGGTTGGACGCGAGATAGCCGATCGCCTGTCCTTGCCACACGAGCAGGGAGAAGTAATGCGCGAGCACGTAGGCAAAGCCGATCGGGACGAGCGTGTGCGCGAACGCGTGTCCCAGCCAGCGAACGTCATAGCGACCGGAGATCGTCCGCATCCCGGCGATCCCGAGCCAGTAGAAACCCGATACGACGGCCAACGCGAGGCACAGGCCGAGCGAGTCGGCGATCTCATCGGGGGCCGGGTCCGCGAGACCGAGGTTCGAGAAGACGCTTTGGACATGCGGCTGCAGTGTGTTCCAGACCACCCCGTTGGACGCGCCGTCGAAGGTGGTGATCCCGATGATCGCGAGCACGAGCGCGACGTCGCCAGCTTCACGGCCGAATCCTGCAGCAGCCGAGAGTGGGCGGCGCAGCCACAGCGCACGGTCGTGGACGTCGAATGCCGCGAGGCGCGCGATCAGCGCGAAGTACCCGCCGAACGCATCGCCTCGGCGGCTCCACTGCTCGATCCCGAACAGCGCCATGCCGACGAGCATCAGCGCGAAGTAGGCAAGCGACAGCGATGCGAGCGTCCGCGGGTTGTCGTGATCGTGGTAGATCAGCTCGAGCCAGGCGAACGCGAGCAATCCCGCTACCACGGGCCAACGGCCGAGCCACCCCGGATAGGAGAGCGGCGCCCGCCACCGCACGCCGAGCCGGCCGCCGACCCACCGGGCAGCGCGCGCGAGCGCGAGCCACGGGTTGAAGCCCCTGAACCAGTCGCCGAGGAGGGCGCTTGTGACAGGGACGCCGACCCAGAAGGTGACGAAGATGAACGTCGGGTCGAAGTTCGCCGTATAGGCCTTCACGCCGTCGTAGCCGGCGTACACGACAAGAGCGAACAGCGCCAGCCCGAGCGCGCCTGAGATGGCCGCGATGCCCGCCGGCCAAGCGCACAACCGGCGCTCGCGCGGCGTTTGCAGGCGTGGTCGCGACCACAGCATCGACAGGAGCACGAACGAGACGACGAGCACGATCGCCGCCGCCCACGCGAACAGCCACGCGGGGACGGGCAGGCTGGCGCGGCCGGAGATGCCGTGTGCGCTGGCGACCGACGGCAGTACGCAGCTGAGCAAGAGCAGCAGCGCGCTGAGGGTGACGACGCGGCGGGGGACAAGTGTTCGGCGCCGGGCGGCAGCGGTCGCGCATCCGTGCCGCGACGTTCGACCGCGCGGGCGCGCGGTGAGACCGGATGACATGGTTCCTCCTGTTTTGGGATCGCCGGAGCCGGGCGAGCGCGCGGGGCGCGGGACGCCGGCTAGCTGAGACCGAAGCGAGGTCCGGGCGGCGGCCGCACAGCCAGTGCGCAGGCGATCAGGCGACCGCCACGCGGGAGCAGCGCGCGAGGTTCTGGACGCGGAGCGCCCGTTCGAGGCTCCGAGCGCCGCCGACAACGGCGGCGGCGCTCGATCGTTGCGATCAGTGCGCGCGCGCCCGGGTAGCGTCGGAAGGCGAGGACCGCCAGCAGCACGAACGCGGGGAGTAGGTAGGCGACCGCTGTGAGCGCGTGGGTCATTGGTCGTGCGCGACGATACAGCCCGAGCGGGCGAGCTTGCGCACCTCCTCGTCCCGCTACGCTGACGAGCCGTGGCAATCAGCACCAATCAATTTCGCAACGGAAATCACATCGAGGTCGACGGCACGATCTTCAAGATCGTCGACTTCCAGCACGTCAAGCCGGGCAAGGGCGGGGCGTTCGTGCGCACGAAGCTGCGCCGCGCGACCGACGGCAATGTGATCGACCGGACGTTTCGCGCGGGCGAGAAGTTCCGTGCGGTGCGGACGGAGTCGCGCAAGATGCAGTTCCTGTACGCCGACGGCAGCGACGCGCACTTCATGGACAGCGTGTCGTTCGAGCAGCTCGCGATCCCGGAGCCAGCGGTGCAGGACGCACTGCGCTGGACGCCGCCGAGCAGCGAGGTCGAGGTGCTGTTCATCGACGACCAACCGGCCGACGTGCAACTGCCGAGCACGGTCGAGCTCGAGGTCACGCAGGCCGATCCGGGGCTGCGCGGCGACTCGGTGTCGAGCGGCGGCACCAAGCCGGCGACGCTCGAGACCGGTGCGACGCTGCAGGTGCCGCTGTTCGTTGAGCAGGGCTCGCGGATTCGTGTGGACACGCGCTCGGGCGAGTACGTGGCGCGGGCTTAATGCGCCGGTCCGAGCAGCGCAGGGCGGCGGTCGTGGCGCTGTACCAACACGACCTGACCGGCCGGCCGCTGGCGCAGACCCTGTCACCGCGAGACTCGCTGTTCACGCGTGCGCTCGCACACGCGGCGTCCGACCTGGCCGAGGAGCTCGACGCGGTGATCGACCTTCACTCGCACGGCTGGCCGGCGAGCCGGATCCAGCCGCTCGAGCGCAGCATCCTGCGCGTCGCGCTGATCGAGATCCTCCATCCTGACGTCGCGCCGGGCGAGGCGCCGATCCCGGCGGAGGGGGCGATCGAGGAGGCGGTCGAGAGCGCGAAGACGTTCTGCGGGGCGGACGCGCCGGCGTTCGTGAACGGGGTGCTGGCCGCAGTTCTGCGCGACGTGCGCGAGAATGCGAGCATCTGATGACGAGCACGAACGCGGAGCGGCTGGACGATGCGATCGCGCGCCTCGAGCGCGCGGCCGAGCAGCTTCGCTCGGGGGAGCTGTCGCAGGACGCGGCGGCGACGATGGTCGAGGACTGTGCGACGCTCGCGACACAGGCGGCTGCGGAGCTCGAGCAGCTGACGCGCGCGGAAGCGTCGGCGCCGCCGCCGGGCCAGGACACCCTGCTGTAGGGCGCCGCGACCGCTCGTGAGCGCCACCTACCCGGAGAACCTGCGCGCCGAGGTCGAGGGCTACCTGCGCGAGATGCGCTTCTCGCACGAGCCGCTGACGGTCGGCCTGGAGGAGGCGATGCGCTACTCGCTGCTGGCGGGCGGCAAGCGGATCCGGCCGGTGCTCGCGCTGGCGACCGCGCGCGCGATCGGACTGGAGCCGGAGTCGGTGATGCCGCTTGCGGCAGCGCTCGAGCTGATCCACACGTACTCGCTGATCCACGACGACCTGCCGGCGATGGACGACGATGAGCTGCGCCGCGGGCAGCCGACGTGCCACGTGAAGTTCGGCGAGGACGTCGCGATCCTTGCGGGCGACGGCCTGTACGCGGAGGCGTTTCGCCACCTGCTGACCCATCAGCGCTCGGCGCCTGAGAGGGTGCTCCTGGCGGCCGCCGAGCTGGCGGCGGCCACGGGCGTCGACGGGATGGTCGGCGGCCAGTACGCCGACGTCAGCGGCGGGGCGCCGTCGGGTGCGGCGGCCCTGCGGCGCCTGCACGAGCTGAAGACTGGACGGCTGATCGGCGCGTCGGTGCTGTGCGTACTACTGTTGGGAGGGGTCTCCGAGGACCCGGGTGCAGTTCCTTACCGTCGTTTCGCCACCGAGCTGGGCGTGTTGTTTCAGATCGTCGACGACATACTCGACGTAACCGGCACGGACGACGCGCTGGGAAAGCCGCACGGCAGCGATGAGCGCCACGGCAAGCGGACGTACGTGAGCGAGTTCGGGATCGAGCGCGCGCGCGAGCTGGCGGCGCAGTCGCACGCGACGGCGGTGCGATCGCTGGCTGAAGCGGCGCAGCGCACGCCGGCCGCGGTGGCGCTCGCGGGCGCCGGTCCGGGCGTCGCCGCCGAGGCGCACGCGACCGACGAGCTCGAGCAGATCGCCGACTTCATCTACACACGAACGTCATGAGCCGCAAGCACAACCGAACCCCCGACGGAGACGAGCGCGCCGAAGGCAAGGCGATGCGCCTGCTCGACTCGATCGACCGACCGGCCGACCTGCACGAGCTGTCGGACGAGCAGCTCGCGCAGGTCGCGCAAGAGGTGCGCACGCACATCATCGACACGGTCGGCGAGATCGGCGGGCACTTCGGAGCGAACCTGGGGACGTGCGAGCTGGCGGTCGCGCTGCACTCGCTGCTGGACTCCCCGAACGACAAGATCCTGTGGGACGTCGGCCACCAGGCGTACCCGCACAAGATCCTGACGGGCCGGCGCGACGAGCTGGGCACGATCCGCCAGTACGGCGGCCTGGCGCCGTTCTGCTCGATCGCGGAGTCCGAGCACGACATCATGGGCGCGGGCCACGCGTCGACGTCGATCGGCTATGCGGTCGGGATCAAGGAGGGCATGCGCCGGCTCGGCGGCGAGGCCGACGGCAAGGTCGTCGCGGTGGTCGGCGACGGCGCGATGACCGGCGGCGTCGCGTTCGAGGCGATCGGGCAGGCGGGCGGGCTCGGCACGCCGATGGTCGTCGTGCTCAACGACAACGGGATGTCGATCGCGCCGAACGTCGGATCGCTGTCGCGGTACTTCAACCGCGTACGGCTGAACCCGAAGCTGTGGCATGCGCGCGCGGACATCGAGGGCGGTCTGACGCGGCTGCCGGGCGGGATCGGCTCGGCGTTCGAGCGCCTCGGCCCGCAGCTGAAGGAGTCGATCAAGGCGTTCTGGGCGCCTGGGCTGTGGTGGGAGGAGCTCGACTGGGCGTATATGGGCGTGATCGACGGCCACGACGTGCGCCAGCTGCGCGAGGCGCTGCGCGAGGCGCTGGCGGCCGAACGGCCGGTCGTCGTGCACATCGCGACCGTCAAGGGCAAGGGCTTCGCGCCGGCCGAGGACGGCGGCTTGGAGGGGATGGAGGAGTGGCACGCGGCCAAGCCGAAGTCGATCGTCAACGGCCTGCCGGCGAGCGCGGCCCCGCGCAAGGATCGCGTCACAGCCAAGCCCGCGACTGCGCCGGCGCCGCAGTACACGCAGGTGTTCGGCGAGGCGCTCGTGCGCGAGTGCGAACGCGACGAGCGCGTCGTCGGGATCACGGCGGCGATGAACTCGGGGACGGGCTTGAGCATCCTGCAAAAGGCGATGCCCGAGCGCTACTTCGACGTTGGCATCGCCGAGCAGCAGGCGGTCCTGTTCGCGTCGGGGCTGGCGCTGGAGGGGATCAAGCCGGTCGCGGCGATCTACTCGACGTTCCTGCAGCGCGCGTATGACCAGATCGTCCACGACGTGTGCCTGCAGGGGCTCAACGTCGTCTTCGCGATGGACCGGGCCGGCCTGGTCGGCGACGACGGCCCGACCCACCACGGCGCGTTCGATATCGCCTACCTGCGCTGCCTGCCGAACATCGTGCTGATGGCCCCGCGTGACGAGGCGATGCTCGTGCACATGCTGCGCACGGCGCTCGCCCACGACGGCCCGATCGCCCTGCGCTACCCGCGCGGCGAAGGGGTCGGCGTCGAGCTGCCGGCGCAGCCGCATGCGATCGACATCGGGACCGGAGAGATCGTCCGCGAGGGCGGCGCGAGCGAGCCCACGGGCAGGCGCGTGGCGCTGATCGGCTACGGCAGCGGCGTCGGCAAGGCGCTCGCAGCCGCCGACGAGCTCGCGGGCGTGGGCATCTCGCCGACGGTCGTCGACGCGCGCTTTGCCAAGCCGATCGACGCCGGCCTGATGGCCCAGCTCGCGGCCGAGCACGACCTGCTCGTGACCGTCGAGGAGGGCGTGCTCGCCGGCGGCTTCGGATCTGCCGTGTGGGAGACGCTCAACGACGCGGGCGCGACACCGCGGATCCTGCGCGTCGGCCTGCCCGACCGCTACGTGACGCACGGCAAGCCGGCGCTGCTGCACGAGGAGATCGGCTACACGCCGCAGCGCATCGCAGAGCGCGTGACGGCCGCGATCGACGATCGGGGACACCCAGCTCCACGGGTCTCCTCGGCGATCCTCGAGGCCTGACGACCACTTTTTGAGGGCGGACAGCGCCCTGGCAGGCTCGCTGACGGGCAGCTAACGCCGAGCTGGCTGCCTTAAAAGAAACGGCCCGCCGGGGAAGCGGGCCGTTTCAGGGAGGAGGGATGCTGCAGTGCTGCGGGGTACGTAAATCATGATGCTCGGCGCGGACGGTGGTCTATGTGACGTTGATCACAGTTGGTCAGTCTCTGTATAAGCCGATCGGGCATCCTTTGACCTCATGCCCCCGCTGTGGCTTCGGATCGGCTCGACCGTCGCACGGGTGCTCGTCCGCGCGTTCCTGCGCCCTCACCTCCTCGCAGGTGCCCCCGACACGCCAATGGCTGCGGCAGAGCACCGGGCTCGGTACTCGGGGTGGCTAGAGGAAAGCACTCCCGAGGAACAGCAAGCGGCCATCCGGCGAGGCCAGATCATCTTCGGGCTGTGGCTTCACTCCGTGTGGGTGGTCGCGAGTGAGATCGCATGGATCGTCCTCGGTCGCCACCCGTGGTGGTCTGCGCATCGCCTCGGCCTAGGCGTTGTAGCTGGCAGCCGAGATCACCGCGAATACGAACAGCAGGACGCCCAAACCAACTAGAGCGGCCGCCGCGGGCATGATTGATCCTCCGGCGATGAAGGCGATGCCTCCGGCGGCGATGACCACGACGCTGCCAGCGAACGCGGCGAACAGGAGCACGCCAGCGAGTCTAAGAGCGGCGACCCGGGTGCCAGCCCAGGCACCGTCCGAGCGCGAGCCATGCCGATCGCGGCGAGGTTCACGCCGCACTCATGGGGGAGTCGGTGGGCCGCCTGGCGGCCCGCTCGCGATCCATCCAAAGTGGATCGCGCAGATCAACAGCACGACGGCCAACGCAATCGCCACGAACATGCGCCAATCACCCTTCCGGAACACGCCCCGCACAGGCGAGGTATCGGCAACGCCTCGCCGCTACGTGAACCGCAGGCCGAGTTTCGCTAGGCGGCGGTCCCGGGGTAGCCGCCGGGCGTGATCGACCAGCTCCGCGAGTACGTACCGGTAGTCCTCCCAGTTCCGACCCCAGTCCTCGACGAAACCCCTGATCGCCTCCGTGCCCTCGAAGGTCTCCAACCCAGCGGCGGACATGTCATACACCGCGTCGGCGGCGAACAAGCTCATCACCAACGTTCCTCACCGCGGCCGGTCTCGTGATGCGCCATTGGCACAATGTCGAGGATGGCCAAGGTTCCGATGCGAGTCGTCGCCGAGCCTGCGGACTTCGAGAGAGTCCACGTTGCGAGCAAACACGCGGGCGCCATGGTGCGCAGCGGGACCGAAGGCTCAACGTCGTTCCTTTGCGGCAGGTGCCGGTCCGTCCTCCTTAAGAGCGTTGGCCCCGACTCCACAATGGTGCACGGACCCGAGGATGAGCACGGGCATTTCCCGCCGCTCTACTCCGTGCGCGAGGCCGTGTTCAGGTGCAAAAGCTGCGGCGCCTACAACGAGGTGGCCGACTGAGCGTTCGAGCTCGCTCGCCGATGGCTCGATGTCCTTGACTCGGAGCTGTCGGCGTGGCGGGTTCGAGCCTGGCCCGCGCCCTGTCCCTGAGACGCTACGCCTTCCTGGGAATATCTGACTCCGTAACGCGCAGATCGATCGTTTACATCCGGCTTGCGGCGAACGTAGACCACCTCACGGCGGTCGATGCTCCCACGCCCTTGCGTCGTGGACGGACCTGTGCGCACGGGCAGGGTGGCGCCGAGATAGGCTGCCACCATGTCCGACGAGCTGGAGATCGTGCGCCGGGTGGCGAGCGCCACAGAGGCCGACCTGATCCAGTCGCTGCTGCAGGATGCGGGGGTCGAGTCGGTGCTGCAGCGGACGATCGGGGGGCCCGAATGGGGCGTGTCGGGAGGCCAGACGGTCTACGTCCAGCGCGCAGATCTCGAGCGGGCGCGTGCGGTTCTCGCTGCAGACGAAGATGCCGTCAGCGAGGAGGAGCTCGCGCGCTTGAGTGAGGAAGCCGGGCGCGAGCAGGGGCCGGCGGAGGGATAGCCGCCGTTCGCTCTGGTGGACCCGATCCGGGCGCATTTGCCCGGTGCGTGCGACGCACTTGTGTAAGGGTTCGAGCGCATGGGAAAGCGACGTCTCGATGCGCTGCTGGTCGAGCGCGGGTTGTTCTCCTCGCGCAGTCGTGCGGCGGCGTCGGTGATGGCGGGAGAGGTCCGCGTCGGAACGTCGCAACGGCGGGCGGCCAAGCCCGGCGAGCTGGTCGACGCCTCCGAGCAGCTGAGCGTCGAGCAGCGACCGCGATTCGTCTCGCGGGGTGGGATCAAGCTGGCGAACGCGCTCGATCACAGCGGGCTGGCGGTGGACGGACGTCGGGCGCTCGACGTCGGCGCGTCGACGGGCGGCTTTACCGACTGCCTGCTGCAGCGCGGCGCGCGCGAGGTGATCGCCGTCGACGTCGGTTACGGCACGCTCGCGTGGAACCTGCGCGTCGATCGGCGCGTGACGGTGCTCGAGCGGACCAACGCGCGCGAGCTGGCGCCGTCGATGCTTCCATACGCGCCTGACCTGGCGGTCGTCGACGTCTCGTTCATCTCGCTCGCCAAGGTTCTCGGAGCGGTCCTCGCGTGCCTCGCGCCGGGCTGGGACGTTCTCGCGCTGGTCAAGCCGCAGTTCGAGGTCGGCCGCGGTCGCGTCGGTAGCGGCGGAGTCGTACGCGAGCCCGACGCGCGCCGCGCGGCGCTCGTCGACGTCGGTGCTGCCGCGCTCGCGCTCGGCGCGGGAGTCGTCGGATATCACTCGTCGGAGCTGCCCGGACCGAAGGGCAATCGCGAGACGTTCGTCTGGCTGACCGACCCCCCCGGCGACGACGCGGGCGGGCGCCCCGTGCTCGTCGGCGCGGAGGCGGGCGACGCGGCCGTCGCACGGCTCGACCAACTTGCCCGCGAGGTCGAGCGGTGAGGGAGTTCACCGTGTTCACGCACCGTCGCCCGGAGGAGACGACGGCGGCGCTGCGCGAACTGGCGGCACTCGCGGCCGCCGGAGGCGTGACGCTGCGTCTGGACCCCGAGGAGACGCGCAAGCACGCCCTCGGCGATGCGCCGGGGCTCGCGCTCGACGCCGAGGTCCACGACGACGTAGAGCTGTGCGTCGTGCTTGGCGGCGACGGCACGATCCTGCGCGCGCTGCGCGCCTACCGAGGGACCACCGTCCCGGTGTTCGCGATCAACTTCGGGCAGGTCGGATTCCTCGCGACGGTCGAGCCGCGCGAGCTCGAGATCGGGATGCGCAGGGCGCTCGAGCGCGACTTCGAGCTGCTGCAGCTGCCTGGCATCCGAATCGATGCAGCGGCCGAGAACGGTGGAACGAGCAACCAGGCGCCACCCGGCGTTCGTGCGGAGAATCGCATCGCCGTCAACGACGTCGCGATCCACCGCAAGATCGGCGAGCGCGTCGCCGAGATCGCCTACGAGATCGACGAAGAGGTCGTCGGCAGCGTGCGCTGCGACGGGCTGGTCGTCGCGACCCCGGCGGGCTCGACCGGCTACAACCTGGCCAACGGCGGCCCGGTGATGGCGTGGGGGGTGGAAGGGTTCGTCGTCTCCTTCATCGCGCCCCACTCGCTCACCGCGCGAGCGCTCGTCGCGGCGCCGGGCGATCGCCTGCGCATCCACAACCGCTCGCTGGAGCCGCTCGACGTCGCCGTCGACGGCAGGCCGGCCGGCGAGATCGCGCCGAGTGGGGCGATCGACGCGCACTTCGTCGGCGACGCCGGCATGATCGCGCAGCTGCCGGGCTCGTCGTTCTACCGGCGGTTGCGCGAGAAGTTCGGACGACTCTCGAGCTGACCGGCGCTCAGGCGGCGCGGACGCTCGGGCTGCCGGGCTCGACGCTGGGCGTAGGCGGGTCGTGCTCGACGGCCACGTCGCGCTCCATCGACGACATGAACTCGTCCAGCTGCTCGCGTGCAAAACGCCGCTGGCCGCCGGGAGTGCGGTAGCAGCTGACGTGCCCGGCGTCGGTCCAGCGGCGGATCGTCGCCAGCGAGACGCCCAGATAACGGGCGGCCTGCGAGCTCGTGAAGACGAGCCGGCGGTCGTTGCGGGGAAGGGTGGCGCTTGCGGTCATGGGGTTCGCCTAACGGTCGAAGGGAATGTCGCGGCGGATGGCTCGCGCTCTGAGCGGGCGCCGCACTGACAGCTTCGACACGCGCGTCGGGAAAGTTGAGCGCCTGGCAGGTTTGTGGACGTTTGCCCGAGCCGCGTGAGAGCAGTCGCGCTCGTCCGCGCTCATTCGGAGCGCACTGTCTGCAGTTCGCCGCCCCGAGTGCTCGTCAGTAGCCGGTATCCCGCAGGTGCAAGCAATCCTGCAGATTCCTTCGCATACTGGACTTTCTGCCCCTTTTCGCGCTATTGTTGCTCGAACCTACTCAAAGGTGGCGGTTGTCCTGTGGATGGAGACAGACGGGGACCCGCTTGATCGGCCCCGCAAACCCCGGGCGTTGCGCAAAGCCTGGGAGATGGAGATCACTATGGGCTACAGCCGATAGAAGAGTTATAAGCCGCGAAAAGCGGCAAGGCAGGATCACGGGGGCGTCGCACGGTTGCGACGTCCGCGTGCGTTTTGGGCCCGATCGGTCGACCGCAGCGGCTGTCAGCCCACAGAAGCTTGGGCAAATTTGCGCGCGCGCCGCTCGAACGCGAGCTCGGCATCGAACTCGGCCTGACTGCTCACGACCGCGGTGAGCGCGCCTTCCTCCTCGAGCAGGGCGATGAAGGTCTCGACGAGCTCCGCGTCCAGTTGACGTCCGGCGACCCTGCGTAGCTCGGTCATCGCGTCCTGCGGCGTCATCGGCGAGCGATAGCTGCCTCGGGCGGTCAACGTGTCGTAGATCGAGCAGATCGCCAGGACGCGAGACGCGAGTGGAATCTCGTTGCCGATCAGCCCGGCCGGGTAGCCGCTCCCGTCCACGTGCTCGTGGTGGTAGAGGATCGCGTCGGCGACCGGGCCATAGCCGTCGAGGCGACCGACGAGCGTCGCGCCCTCCTGCGGATGGCGGCGGATCACCGCCCAGTCCTCATCCGAGAGCACCTCCGCATGGAGGATCCGGTCGGGCAGCGCGAACTTTCCGATGTCGTGCAGCAGGCCTGCGGTGTGGATCAGGTCCTGTTCGCCTTCGCTGCAGCCCGCGCGCTCGGACAGGGCTCGCGCGTAGCGGGCGACCGCAGCCGCGTGGCGCGCGGCGTCGCGATCGCGCAACGCGAGCGTCTCGACGAGCGTGCTGAGCACTCCGAGCTGCAGCGACGCGAGGTGGATCGAGCGTGCTTCGAGCTGGTCGGCACGGTCCTCCGATCGCAGCAGGGCTCGCATCAGGTACTGGAAGGCCAGCAGAACGAGGATCGAGCCGAACAGGAGCGAGAGGCCGAGGTTCGTGTAGGCGATCGCGAGGATGGCGGCGAATCCGCCCAGGGCGATGTGGCCCGGCAGCAGGGGAACGAACCCGTCGCGGACCTGACCGACGAACGAGCGTCCTTCGGTGATCCGAACGTCGATCGCCACCAGCGCGAAGTTGAGCGCCAGGGTGACCATGTAGACGCCGAACACGACCAGCGCGAACGTCACGCTCTGGGTCACGTGGTGGTTTTGCGGCGCATGGACGTCGCCGATCAGCGCGCGCACCATCAGTCCGCCGGCGAGCGGGAACACCGCGTAGGCCGACAGGTTGTTCAGCCACAGCGCAGGCGACAGGCGGCGCACCGCCGAGTTCAAGGTCATCGCCGCCAGGCCGAACGCGACGGCGGGCGCCGGCCCGAGCAGCGCCATCGTCAGCATCAAAGCGATGAACGAGGCCGACAGGTGCTGGCCGCGGATCGAGAAGTCGAACCGCTCTGCGACGAGAGCCAGCACGAGCAGCAGCAGCAGAAGCGCCAGCGGCTGCCATTCCTCGGCCCGCGACAGCCAGGCAGACGCGGTTACCGCGCCGACGAGCAGCGCGGCCTCTGCCAGCCATAGAGCACGCGTTGTCAGCTTTTCGGTCAGCACGTGAGGGTCCCTCGTGTACTTAACGGCCAACGCGGGGTGGTCCTAAAGGGACCTCGGGCACACTTCAGGTGCGCCTGATGCCCGATCAAGGCTCGGCGAGCGGCTCCACCAGGCCCGGCTCCTGCCCGTACGGCGTGAGCGGTGATCCGAGCGTCGTCGGCAGCTCGTCGCGCGACACGCTTCCCGGCGGCGGCTCGATGCCCATTCGCGAGAGGCGTACGAACAGGCCGGTCGTGGCGACGGCGCCCAGGCCGGTCACGAGAAACGCCGTCCGCGGCGAGCTGACGGCGACGAGCACGCCGCCCAGTGCGAGTCCCAGCGCCGGGCAGATCGCGCCGATCGATTCCAATGCGCCCATGATCCGGCCGAGCAGTCGCTGCGGCGTCATCCGCTGAACGGCGCTGACCGTCGCCGCCCACTGCACTCCGTTGCCGACCCCGCCGAGCAGCGCCGCCAGGCAGGCGACCAGAATCGTGGGCGCCGTCGCGAAGCCGACGTACGCCAGCCCGACGGCGAGCGTTCCCAGACTGATCATCGCGCCCAGCGAGCGGTGCGGCGAGCGGGCGAAGAACAGGCTTCCGATGACGACTCCGACGCCCCAGGAGGCGAGTAGAACGCCGTATCCGCGATCGCCTGCGCTCAGCGCGACCTTCGCGTACGGGACCTCGATCGGCGCGGCCGACTCGAAGAAGACGAGCCCGATCCCTTGGGCGACGAGCAGCGTTCGCAGAGCGCGCGCCTCGCTGACGTAGGCCCAAGCCGCCTTCAGCCGGGCGCGCACGGAGGCGCCCTCGCCCTCTTCGACGTGCGGTCGAAGGTCGATCAGCATCGCCGCGCAGATCAAGAACGACGCGACGTCGATCGCCAGAGCGGTCGACGCCCCCGCCGAGGCGACGACCGCCCCGGCGATCGCCGGACCGAGGACGAACGTCCCCGAGAACGCGATGTTCAGCGAGGCGTTTGCGCTCCGCTCGGCCGACGCCTGGTCGGCCTCGAGATCGCCGGTGTCGTGGAATCGGTCCGCCGACGTTGCGTATTCGCGCGCCGCGCGCGCGAGCGCTGTCCGAAGCAGCGCGCTCGCGGCCAGCGCCGCCGTACCGTCCACGGCGACCAGCACGAGCACCGCGGCAAGCGAGAAGTTGTGGATCAGCACGATCAGCGCGATCGTCGCGATCGCCTCGACAACGTAGAGCCCACTGAACAGCGCGCGTGCGCGAGACGCCTCCACACGGGCGACCACCGCCGGGACGAGAAAGGCCGGGAGCACCTGCGCGGACACGAGCATCGCCGCAACCGCCAACGCGCTGTGCGTGTGGTCGAAGACGGCGACCGACAGCGCTACGAAGCCGAACCACGTGCCGAACCGGTTGACCGTGTACGCGCCGACGATCCGGCGCACGCGACGCGAGTGCAGCGGTGACGGCACGCCGGGAAGCTATCGCCTGACGATGTCATGATCGAACGCTGCAACCTGGCTCTTCGCGCGGCCGAGACCGAGCTGCCTCGGGCGCGATCGTCGCCTCAGGCTCGTGCCGCAACCGCGGCGGGAGCTGCCGTCTCGTCGAACCTCACGACCGGGAGCGCGGGGTGACGGTGCGCCAGCATCTGCATGACCGACTCGGCGGGAACGTCGTCGAGCTCGCCGCCGAGGATCACCATGCTCGATTCCGGGGCGCGCGCGAGCACCTCCCAGAGAGCCCCGACCTGCTCGAACTCAGTGGCCGTCGGCATCGTCTGGGCGAGGTCGCGTCGGATCGAGTCTCGAGCGGCGCTGCCACCCCCGGCGAGCAGGACCGGCTTTATCGCCCGTCGTGCGGAGCTCAACAGGCGCAGGCGCGGGCCCCGCGGGTCGGCCACGGCCTTGGCCGCGTCGCCTCTTGCGGGCAGGTGGCGCAAGCGCGCCGCGCGCGCGAGTCCTGTCGTCTGGACCATGCGGCTCGCCATGTCCGACATGATGGACCCTCGACGCACATCTGTCTGTCGTCTGCACGGTTCCGATCTTGTCGTCCCAAACGGGCAGATTCGCGTCGTCCTTTGCGACCCTCAAGATCGGTCCTGGGCGGTCGATACCGTCTTTACATGGAGGCGAGCGTCCTGAACGAGGAGTCCGGCACACCCGGAGTCGAGCGGCCGATCACCGTGATCATCGCCGACGATCACACCGTCGTGCGCGACGGGATCCGCGCCGTGCTCGAGCGCGAGCACAACGAGTTCAACGTGATCGCCGAAGCTGCAGACGTACCGTCGACGATCCGCGCGGTGCGCGAGCACAAGCCCGACCTCTTGACGCTCGACCTTTCGATGCCCGGCGGATCGAGCCTCGCAGCGCTTCCGTCCTGCTTCATCGCGCACCCACCGCTGGCGGTCGCGATCCTGACGATGCGCGAGGACCCGGAGTACGCGCGCCAGGCCCTGCGCGCGGGTGCGCGCAGCTACGTGCTCAAGGAGGCCGAGCCGGCCGAGCTGCTGCAGGCGTTTCGCCTCGCCGTGTCCGGCGGCAACTATCTGCACCCTCGGCTCGGCGCGCTGATGGCGACCGGCGACGAGCCCTCCAGCGACGGGGTCGTCCTCTCCGAGCGCGAGCGCGAGGTCGTGCGGCTGATCGCAAACGGCTTCACCAACCCGCAGATCGCCGAACAGCTGCACGTCGCCGAGCGGACCGTCAAGACCTATCGCGCCCGAGCGATCGAGAAGCTCGGGTTCTCCTCGCGCGCGGAGATCACCGCGTACGTCCGCCGCATCGGCCTGGTCGACTAGACGACCGATAGCCGGCGCTGGCCGCCGTCCTCGGTCGCTCGCGTGCTACCCGCACGCCACGCTCCCTGCGTCCTTGGCCAGCTTGGCTCTCGGCCGTCTAGAGGCCTGGGGGCGCGTGCCCAGGGTCGGGCCTTCCGAGGCCCGCGGCAGCGTTAGCGGCTGAGCGCGTCCGCCGGGGCTTCGGCGGCGCGGACGGCTTCAGGAGACGGGCGTCCGCTGAGCGGGACGGTCAGGCGGACGCGCGTGCCGCGCTCGGGAGCCGGGCCGAACTCGAGCTCGCCGCCGACGAGCTCGGCCCGCTCGCGCATGCCGCCCATGCCGAAGCCGCCCTCGAGACCGTCTCCGCGCGGGCCCAGCCGCTCGGCTCCCGGCATGCCCTTGCCGTCGTCGGTCACCGCTACCACGACGCGCCCGTCGCGCTCGCCGATCTCGACGACCGCGCTGCTCGCCTCGGCGTGGCGGCTGACGTTCGTCAGTGCCTCCTGGACGATCCGGTAGATCGTGCTCTCCAGCTCGGGATCGAGGCGTCCGGCGTCCTGGTCGAGCGCGATCTCGGTTCGAACGTCCAGGCCATCGATCGCCTGCGCCCGGCGCGCGAGCGCCTCCAGCGCGGCGGCCAGCCCGAGGTCGTCGAGCGCCGCCGGGCGAAGCTCGGTGATCAGGTGGCGCAGGCCGTCGATCTCGTTGCCGAGGCCGTCCAGCACGACGTCGACGGCCTCGCGCAGGGCCTGCGCGTCGTCGACGTCGCGGGCGTTTGCCAGGCGCAGGCGTAGCGCTCCCATTCCCTGAATGCTCTCGTCGTGGATCTCGCGCGCCCATCGCGTGCGCTCGCGCTCGCGAGCTTCCATCCCGTAGCGCAGGCGTTCCACCTCGACCGAACGCTCGGCCGCTAGGCGCTGCGCGACGCTCGTGGCGAACGCTTTCAGCGCGTCGCGGTCGGGCCCGCGGAAGCCGCTGCCCGTGCGCAACGCGACCACCATGCCGCCGCCCTGGTTCTCCATGCTCAGCGGCTCGACCAGCCCGGCCCGGGCCTCGATGCCCAGTTCGTGCAACCACGCCGCATCCTGGCCGCGCGGGCGCTCCACCGCCAGCGGCTCGCCGGATCGATAGAGAGCGCCGAGCGCGCTGCCGTCGACCGGCACGATTCGCAGCCGCACGGTCACCGATCCGCTGGACGCCGCCACCCGCAGCTCCCCGCGCTCCTCGATCAGGATCAGCAGTGCGTCGGCGTCGAGCAGGGCAAGGCCGCGATCGGCCATCAACCGCAGCAGCCACAGCTCTGACCCCGACAGCACCCTTTGATTATGCAGGTCGGTCCGGGCGTCCCAGCGCGGGCGGCGAGGGGCTTGCCAGTCCATGGCTGGCGGCGTCGCTGCTTCGCGCGGCGCCGCGCGCGAGCTCCAGCAGCTCCGCGCCGCTGAGATCGGCACGCCACGCGGCGAGCCCCACGGACACGCTGAGCGGGCGCCGCTCCCCGTCGAGTTCGAGCTTGATCGTTCGCAGCCGTTGCAGCGCGCGTCGCGCGACGACCTCTCCGCGGGGGCCGTCGGCGCCGGGAAGCAGCAGCAGGAGCTCGCCGTCGCTCGGCGCCCCGATCCGGTCGAAGTCCCGCACCTGGCTTCCGAGCGCGCGGGCGACGTACGTCAGCGTCTCCTCGTAGAGCCCGTCGCCGTGTTCGCGCAGGAGCTCGTCGAGGTTGCCGATCGTCACGAGCAGGCAGCTGAGCGGCGTCCCATGGCGTCCGGCGCGGTTGATCTCCTCTGCCAAACGCCGGTCCAGCGCGCTCTGGGACAGGCACGCGACCGTGCCGGCCGGTGGCCGTTGGGAGCTCGTGTCTTGGTCGCTGGCAGCCATGCCGTCTATGCGCAGGGGCGGGATGCGTCAGCCAAATCGGCCTCGCCGCCCGTCCGCTCGAAGATTACGGTCACTTATCGTCAGCCGCGCGGCGCCCCTACACCCCTGGGCGATCCGTCGGCGTGCGCTGGTACACCTGCTCGGTGCTGTCAGAGCTGCGAGTCGAGAACCTCCTGCTGATCGAGCGGGCCCAGTTGCGCCTTGCCCCGGGGCTGAACGTGCTGACCGGCGAGACCGGCGCGGGCAAGACGGTGCTCGCACATGCGCTTGACCTCCTCCTCGGCGGGCGCGCGCGAACTGGGATCGTGCGTCCGGGGGCCGAGGAGGCCTACGTCGAGGGCATCTTCGACCTTCCGCCGGCCGTCGCCGGCGAGCTCGCCGGGCGGATCGCGCCCGACGCCGAGGAGATCGTGCTCGCTCGGCGCGTCGGCGCCGACGGCCGCACCCGCGCCTACCTCAATGGACGCGCCGCGACCGTCGGCGAGCTCCGCGACATCGGCGCGACGCTGATGTCGTTCTACGGGCAGCACGAGCATCGCAAGCTCACGATCGCCTCCAAGCAGCTCGAGCTGCTCGACGAGACGTGCGGGCCCGAGCATGCCCTGCGAGTGCGAGCATGCGGCGAGTGCCACGGTGAGACCCGCCGCCTGCACGCGCGTCTGGAGGAGCTGCGCGCGCTCGCGGGGTCGCGTGACCGCGAGCTCGACGTGCTCGAGTTCGAGCTCGCCGAGATCGACGCCGTCGCACCCGACGAGCAGGAGTACGACGAGTTGCTCGCGCTGCGCGAGCGCCTGCGCCGGCTCGACTCGCTCTGCTCGGCGGCTGGGATGGGCGCCGAGTCGCTTGCGCCCGATGCGCCCGACGGCGTGGGCGTGTCGACGCTGCTCGCCCGTGCGGGGGCCGAGATCGACGCGCTCGCGGGCGTCGATCCTCGCCTCGACGCCGCCGGCGAGCGCATGCGGGCGCTCGCGATCGAGGCGGACGACGTCGCGCGCGAGCTGCGCGCCTACGCGGAGGACGCCGAGCTCGAGCGCGGCGGCGCCCGCGAGCAGACGCTCGACGGCGTCGAAGGGCGGCTTGCCGCGATCGAGCGGCTGATGCGCAAGCATGGCGGCGAGATCGCCGGCGTTCTCGCGCACGCGACCAGCGCGCGAGCCCGGCGCGAGGAGATCACCGGCGCCGAGGTCGCGCTCGGGGATGCGACCGAGCAATTGGCCGATGCGCAGAGGCGTCTGGACGAGCACGTTGCCGCGTTGCGCGCCACGCGCGAGCGGGCCGCGCCGCGGCTCGAGGCCGGCGTGCGCGACCAGCTCGGCGAGCTGGCGATGCCCGACGCGACGTTCGCCGTCGCGCTGAGCGAGCGCGAGCCCGGTCCTACCGGCGCCGATGCGGCCGAGTTCCTGATCGCTCCCAACCCCGGTGTGCCGGCGGCGCCGCTTCGCGAGGTCGCTTCGGGTGGCGAGCTCTCGCGCGTGATGCTCGCGCTGATCGCCGCAGCCGCTGACGCGGGGGGCGCGCGCCGCGGGACGTCCGGGCAGCGGCGCCCCGACGCGCGATCGGCCCGTCGGCGCACGCGCAGCGGCGGACCCACAGAGACACTCGTCTTCGACGAGATCGACGCCGGCATCGGCGGGCACGCGGCCCGTGCGGTCGGCACCAGACTGCGCGGGCTCGGAGAGACTCGCCAGCTGCTGTGCATCACGCACCTGCCACAGATCGCATCGCTCGCCGACCGTCATTTCGCGATCGTCAAGCAGACGTCGGGCGAGAGCGCACTGACGAGCGTCGTTCAGCTGGGCGAGCGCGAGGTCGTGTCCGAGCTCGTCCGCATGCTCGGTGCCGACGACGGCGACGCTGCCGCACGGCGGCACGCGCGCGACCTGCGCAAAGCGGCCTGAGCGCGCTCTCGTCGTCCACAGCGGCTGCGTGCGACGCCCGCGCCCGTTACTCTCGCTTGGATGGCCTCGACACGACCGAGACCCTCGCCGCCCGCCATGGTGGACGGCGAGCTGCTGCCAGTCGCCCCGAGGATCGTCCCCCCCGA
Organism: Solirubrobacteraceae bacterium; assembly: GCA_036498045.1. Classification (GTDB taxonomy): domain Bacteria; phylum Actinomycetota; class Thermoleophilia; order Solirubrobacterales; family Solirubrobacteraceae; genus Palsa-744. The sequence goes on along the minus strand of DASXIJ010000083.1, from coordinate 38,283 downwards.
GCGACGGATCGTCGCGCGGACCGTCAGTGGACCGGTTCGGCCTGGGCGCCGCACGAAGCTGCTGGTCAAGCACCTCGTGCGCGGCGACATTGCGCTGATCGACCACGAGGACATCGACCGCGTCTCTGCCGAGGAGCTGATCGCGGCCGGCGTCGGCGCGGTACTCAACTGCCGGCGCTCGTCGACGGGCACCTATCCCAACCTCGGGCCGCAGCTGCTCGTTGAAGCGAACATCCTGCTGATCGACCTGCCGGACGACTCCCTGTTCGACCTGCTCGACGACGGCGACCCGGTCGTCGTCGTGGCCGAAGGTCCGGCCGACGGCACGCTCGGCGACGTGCGCCGCCGCGGCGAGCTGGTCGCGCGCGGGGAGGTGCTCGGGCTCGAGCGGATCCGCGCCGAAACGGACGCGCGGCGTGGCGAAATCGGCGAGGCGCTCGAGCGCTTCGCAAACAACACGATCGCGCACATGCGCGAGGAGCGCGAGCTGCTCGCCGGCAGGATCGACCTGCCGCGCTTCGCCACCGACTTCCGCGACCGCTCGACGCTCGTCGTCGTTCGTGGCGTCGACCATCAGCGTGATCTGCGCGCGCTGCGTCCGTTCATTCGCGATCTCAGGCCCGTGATCGTCGCGGTCGACGGCGGCGCGGACGCGCTGCTCGAGGCCGGCCTGACGCCGGACATGATCGTCGGCGACATGGACTCGGCCGGCGAGAGGGCGCTGCGCTGCGGCGCCGAGCTGGTCGTTCACAGCTACCCCGATGGTCGCGCGCCGGGTCGCGAGCGCCTAGAAGCGATCGGCATGCCGTTCAAGCTCGTCCCTGCGCCCGGGACGAGTCAGGACGTGGCGATGCTGCTCGCGGCCGAGAAGGGCGCGCGGCTGATCGTGTCGGTCGGCTCGCAGTTCAACCTCGTCGAGTTCCTCGACCGCAATCGGGAAGGGATGTCCTCGACGTTCCTCACGCGCCTGCGGATCGGCGAGATCCTCGTCGACGCCAAGGGCGTCAGCCGGCTGTACCGGCCTCGCCCCGGGCTCACGCCACTGCTGGTCGTGATCGCCGCCGGGCTGGTCGCGCTGATCGCCGTCGTCTGGACGACGCCGGCGCTACGCGACGTCGCAGAACTGCTGTGGCTGAAGCTCCAGCTGCTGCTCGGCGCCTAGACGCTTCGCCGGGGCGCGCGTGTTCGACTTTCGCTATCACGCGCTATCGCTGGCCGCAGTCCTGCTCGCTCTGGCAGTCGGGGTCGTGATCGGCGTCGCGATCGGCGACTCCAACCTCGTCTCCTCGGCCAAGAGCGGGATCGTCCACGATCTGAGCTCCGAAGTCCAGGGCGCCCAGAGCCAGGCCGAACAGGCGCGTACGAAGCTGGCGAGCGAGGAAGCGTTCGTCAACGACCTCTATCCGATCGCCGTGCACGGGCTGCTCAACGGGCGCAGCATCGGGCTTGTGTTCCTGGGCGGCGCGTCCAACCAGGTCGACGGGTTTGTCCGAGACGCGATCACGGAGGCCGGCGGCGACCTCGCCACGGTCGTCGCCGTGCGCGAGCCGCTGGACGTCAACGGTCTGGCGCACGCCGCCGAAGGCACCCGCTTCGCGGCCCTCGCCGGCGAACCGCCGCTACCCTCATCGGCGCCCACGACGGGGGGCGCGCGCGCCGCCGAAGGCGCGGGCAGCGAAGCCGACGCAAAGCTGCTCGAAAGCTTTGGCGCGATCCTCGGCAGGCAGCTCGTCAGTGGAGCGCAGAACGTCGATCGCGAGCTGATCAGCCGCGTCCGCGCCCGCCTGCTGACGGCGTTCGACGGCCAGCTCGGCAAGCTCGACGCGCTCGTCGTCGTGCGCAACGAGCCGCGCGTGCTGACCCCGGCGCAGTCGACCGACGCTGCACGCCTGGAGTCGGGCCTGCTCGAAGGCGCCGCGGCGGTGGGCATCCCCGTCGTCGGCGCCGAGCTGAGCAGCTCCGCGCCGTCGCAGATCCCATGGTTTCAGAGCAGGACTCTCTCGAGCGTCGACGACATCGACACGACAGCCGGGCAGGCCGCGCTCGTCTACGCGCTGACGGGATCGCACGGCTCCTACGGCACCAAGCCGACCGCCGACTCGCTGCTGCCGAACGTCGTCGGCGCTTCCTCGCAGCCGTAGCGTCGTATCCGCGCGCGCCGGTACTTTCGACCGATGCACGCCCTGCCCTTCGCGATCTCGCTCGTCACCGCTGTGGCGCTCGCGCCGGCGCTTCTGCGAATGCTGCTCGCCGGCGGCCACACGCGTCTCAACTACCGCGCGTTAGCGCTGCCGTCGCCGTTCGGCGTGCTCGTGCTGCTGGCCGCGGTCGCGGCGCTCGTCCCGGTGATGCTCGTGCAGGTGCTCGCCTCGGTCGACCTGCTCCATCCCGAGGCGGTGCCGATCGCGGTATATGCGCTCGGCGTGCTCGCGCTCGGGCTGATCGACGACACAATGGGCGAGCGGCCTGCCGCGCGCGGCGCCGGTGAGTCCCCCGGCCGAGCCCCCGCCCGCGGCTGGCGCGGGCACGGCGCGGCGCTGCTGCGCGGCGAGCTGTCGACTGGGGCGTTGAAGGCGGTCGGCTCGCTCGGCCTGGCGCTGTTCGCGACCAGCATGCTCGGCCTGGCCAACGGTCGCTGGCTGCTGGCGACGGCCGTGCTCGTGCTCGCGACGAACGCGTTCAACCTGCTCGACCTCCGCCCAGGTCGTGCAGTGAAGGGGTTTGTGCTGCTCGGGCTGGGGGTCGGCCTCGGCTCGGGCGAAGCGCGGCCGCTGTGGGCGCTTGGTCTGTTCGCCGCCCCGGCGCTCGTCGCGGGCTTCTACGACCTACGCGAACGGGCGATGCTGGGCGACACGGGCGCGAACCTGCTGGGCGCGCTGGCCGGGCTGTGGCTCGTGCTCGCGCTGTCGGGCGCAGGACAGGTCGTCGCGCTGGCGCTGCTGGCTGCGCTGACCGTCTACGGCGAGCTTCGCTCAATTTCCGACTTCGTCGAACGGACTCCGGGGCTGCGCCAACTAGACTCCTTCGGCAGGCCCGCATGACCTCGCAATACTCCGATCGACACGCCCAGGTCCCAAGCGACACGCGCTTCATCTTCGTGACCGGCGGCGTCGTCTCCTCGCTCGGCAAGGGCATCGCCGCGGCGTCGATCGGGCGCCTGCTCGTCGCCCGCGGCCTCACCGTCGGGCTGCAGAAGTTCGACCCGTACATCAACGTCGACCCGGGCACGATGTCGCCCTACCAGCACGGCGAGGTGTTCGTCACAGAGGACGGCGCGGAGACCGACCTCGACCTCGGCCACTACGAGCGCTTCACCGACGCCAACACCAGCCGCGCCTCGAACGTCACCGCCGGCGGCATCTACGACACGGTGATCCGCCGCGAGCGCCGCGGCGACTATCTCGGTGGGACGGTCCAGGTCGTGCCGCACATCACCGACGAGATCAAGCAGCGGATCGCCCTGATCGCGGAGTCCAGCGACGTCGACTTCGTGATCACCGAGATCGGCGGCACGGTCGGCGACATCGAGTCGCTGCCGTTCCTGGAGGCGATCCGCCAGTTCCCAGTCGACGTCGGGCGCCGCCGGTGCCTGTTCATCCACCTCACGCTCGTGCCGTACATCGGCCACGCGGGCGAGCTGAAGACCAAGCCGACGCAGCACTCTGTCAACGAGCTGCGTCGGATCGGGATCGCGCCCGACATGCTGATGTGCCGCTCGGAGGGCTCGCTGTCGCCGGAGATCCGCAAGAAGATCGCACTGTTCGCGAGCCTGCCGATGGAGGCGATCGTCTCGGCGTACGACGTCGACAACATCTACAAGGTGCCGCTGACGTTTCGCGACCAGGGCGTCGATGACTTCATCCTCGAGCAGTTTCAGATGCAGGCGCCCGCCCCCGACCTGACCAGCTGGGAAGAGTCGATCCGCCGCTCTGAGCGCGGAATGCGCACCGTGCGGATCGCGCTCGTCGGCAAGTACATCCAGCTCGAGGACGCCTACCTGTCGGTCTCGGAGGCCCTGCGCCACGCGGCCTCGCTGAAGGACAGCACCGTCGAGATCGATTGGATCGACTCCGAGCAGATCGAGGGCACCGACGGCGAGGAGGTTCGCGCGCGCCTCGAGCGCGCCGACGGCATCCTGATCCCGGGCGGGTTCGGCGGGCGCGGGATCGAGGGCAAGATTGCGGCGGCCCGGTTTGCGCGAGAGCGGCAGATCCCGTATCTGGGGATCTGCCTCGGCATGCACGTCGCGGTCGCCGAGTTCGCGCGCCACGTCGCCGGCATGGATGGCGCGAACTCGACCGAGATGGACGTCGAGACGCCGTATCCGGTGATCGACCTGCTGCCCGAGCAGAAGGAGGTCGCGAACCTCGGCGGGACGATGCGCCTGGGCGCGGACCCGATCAAGCTGCACGACGGGTCGAAGGTGCGCGAGATCTACGGCGAGGCGGTCGTCTATGAGCGCCACCGCCACCGCTACGAGGTCAACAACCTGCTGCGCAAGCGCCTGGAGGCCGCGGGGCTTCGAGCATCGGGCACGTCGCCCGACGAGCGGTTGGTCGAGGTCGTCGAGCTCGACGACCACCCGTTCTTCGTCGCGTCACAGTTCCACCCCGAGTTCAAGTCGCGCCCCGAGCGCCCGGCTCCGCTGTTTCGCGAGTTCATCGCCGCTGCGCTCGACCGCGCGGCCGACGCAGATACCGCCGCGGAGGCCCGGACCGGCAGCGAGGTCGCTGCAGCCGCAGCGGAGGCCGGCGACGGCGAGGGACGCCTGCGGATCTCCGACGGCCGCTCGGTCGGGCTGGGCCACAGCGACGTCCCGTGACGCTCGGAGCCGTCCCCTCGCGCGCCGGCGCAGACGAGCTGAGCTACCTCAACCAGACGTTCGCCGAGCTCTGTCGGATCGAGAGCCCGTCGGGGCGTGAGCGCGCTTGCGCCGAGCGCGTGATCGCCGAGCTGCGGGACGCCGGCGTGAGCGTGTCCGAAGATGATGCCGGCGAGCGCGCCGGCTCGGACTGCGGCAACCTGCTCGCACGGATCCCGGCGGGCGGCGAGCGCGACGACGCCGAGTCGGGCGGCGTGCTGCTGTGCGCACACCTCGACACCGTCCCACCGCTCGCGCCGATCGACCCAGTGCTCGTCGACGGCTGGTGGGAGAACGCCAACGAGGGGATCCTCGGCGCCGACAACAAGGCTGCGATCGCGGTGATCCTCGCGCTTGCGCGCCACATCCGGCGCGAGGACGCGCCGGTCGACGTCGAGCTTCTGTTCACGGTCGGCGAGGAGACGGCGCTCGCGGGAGCGCGCGCGTTCGACTCCTCGCAGCTGACGAGCGACTTCGGCTACGTGTTCGACCACGCCAGCCCGATCGGTGAGGTCGTGGTCGACTCGCCGACGCACTTCCGGATCGACGCGGAGTTTCGTGGCGCGGCCGCTCACGCCGGAATCAGGCCGGAGCAGGGCCGCAGCGCGATCGTCGCCGCGGCGCGCGCGATCGCGGCGATGCGCGTCGGGCGGCTGGACGCCGAGACGACGGTGAACGTCGGCAAGATCGAGGGCGGCAGCGCGATGAACGTCGTGCCCGAGCGCTGCACGGTGCTCGCCGAGGTCCGCGCGCTGGGCGCCGAGCGCGCCGAGGAGGTCGTCGCGGAGGTCGTCGACCGGTTGCACGAGGCGGCCAACCTGCCCGAGTGCGAGTGCGACGTCGACATCGGGGTGCAGCGGATGTTCTCGGGGTTTCACCTGCCGGCGTCGCGTCCGGCGGTGCGCGCCGCCGAGCGGGCGCTCGCAGCGTGCGGCTATCAGCCCGTGCGAATCGCAAGCGGCGGCGCGTCGGACGCGAACGCGCTGATCGCGTCGGGCTTTGAGGTCGTCAACGTCGCCAACGGGACCGAGCGCAACCACGAGCCGGGCGAGCGGGTTAGCGTCGAGGCGCTGCAGCGGATGCTCGACGTCGCGCTCGCGCTGCTCGACGCGGCAGCCGAGTCCCGCGCCGACGCGGCGCGCTAGGTTCCCACCCGACATGCTGAAGCTACGCCGCGCGCTGGTGCTCGATGCCGGGACGGCCGAGCGCCCCGAGCAGAGCCTCGTCGTTGAGCTCGCCGACCGTCCGGGCGAGCGGCGCGCGGCGATCGGCGACGTTGCCCTGCTGGGGGCGGCGCAGGCCGGCGACGAGCTGATCGTCAACGTCGAGGCAAACGATCTCGGGCTGGGCTCGGGCGGCTTTGACATCGTCCACGTCAACCTCACGCGCGGGCTGGCGGCGCCGGGCGATTGCGCGGCGAACGTGATGAAGCTCAACTACACGAGCCTGCAGCACACGGTGCGCCCGGTCGAGGACGAGCAGCTGCAGCTGCCGCTCGGACGCGCGGTGGCGGTGCTCGCGCTGCACGGCCAGCTCGCGCCCGTCGCGTGGGCGTTCTCCAGGGCGGCGCCCGGATCGCGCGTGGGCTTCGTGCAGACCGCCGGCGGGGCGCTGCCGGGAGGCCATTCGCGAACGGTCCGGATGCTGCGCGAGCGCGGCCTGCTCGCGGGGCACGTGACGACCGGCGCGTGCTTCGGCGGCGAGGGCGAGGCGATTACGACGGCCGGCGGGCTGCACCACGGCGTGCGCGCGCTCGGCTGGGACGCGGCGATCTGCGGGCCTGGTCCGGGAATCGTCGGCTCGAGCTCGCCGCTGGGACACGGTGGGATGGCGGCGCTCGACTCGGCGCACGCCGCGCTCGCGCTCGAGGCGCCGACGCTCTTGGTCGCGCGGATGTCTCACGGCGACGAGCGCGAGCGTCATCGTGGGATCTCCCATCACACGTTGACCGTCCTCGACCTGCTGCTCGAGCCGGTAACCGTTGCGCTTCCGGCGGGGATGCGTTCGCCGGTCGGGGTCGACCTGCGCGCGCGACTGGGCGAGGCGTTCGGCGCGAACCATCCTGCTCGACCACCGCTCGCCCTCGACGTCGAGCGTCCGGTTCGGATCACCCGCCACGACTGGCGCCGCGCGGAGGTCGACCTGCCGGGCTACGCCGCGTCGGGGCTGCCGTCGCTGACGATGGGACGCACGCTCGAGCAGGACCCGCTGTTCTTCGGCGCCGCGCTGGCCGGCGGCGGCGTGCTCGCCGAGCTCGCGGCCGAGGTCGGCCTCGCAGGAGAGGTGGCGTGACAGGGTCGGCGTTCACGGACCTCGGCGGCGAGACGGTCTACGACGGCAGGATCGTCGAGGTGCGGATCGAGCGCTTTCGCCACGCCGACGGCGAGGAGGTCTCGCGCGAGATTGTGCGCCATCAGGGCGCCGTGGCGATCGTCGCGCATGACGAGACGTGCGTGTGGCTCGTGCGCCAGCCGCGCGAGGCGGTCGGCGAGCCGGCGCTGCTGGAGATCCCGGCCGGACGGCTGGACGTCGCGGGTGAGCTGCCGCTGGCGGCCGCGCAGCGGGAGCTGGCCGAGGAGATCGGACGCGCCGCGCGCGTGTGGGAGCCGATCGTCATCTACTACACCGGTGCCGGCTTCACCGATGAGCGCGTGCACGTGTTCGAGGCGCGAGAGCTGTACGAGGCGCATGCCGAGAGCGGGGAGAACGAGCGGATCGAGCTTGTGCCGTGGCCGCTGGAGCGTCTCGACGACGCGATCGCCGAGTGCCGCGACGCAAAGACGCTGATCGGGCTGCAATGGCTCGCGCGGCGGCTGGAGGGTCGAGCTGACGGTCGCAGCGCCTGAACGCGCCGTTGCACCGCCAAGGAGGCTCGCGCGGCGGCGCGAAGGTTCACCGGTGAGCACGGCGGGGATCGCCAAGCCGCCGTCGCGCGGCGAGATCGAGTCGGCGATGCTCGACTTCCTCGCCTATCTCGAGCTCGAGCGCGGGCTGTCGCGCAACACCCTCGAGGCCTACCGCTCGGACCTGCTGCAGTTCGGGCGCTTCCTCGAACGACGCGGCGTCGGTGTGACGACGGCGTCGCACAACGACCTCGCGGCGTTTCTGTCCGAGCTCGCGGGCCCCGCGCCCAATGGGACGAACGGCGGCCCGCGCCGTCCGGCCGCGGCGTCGACGCTCGGGCGCAAGGTCGCGTGTCTGCGCTCGTTCTACCGCCACCTGCGCCGTGAGGGCGCGATTGACCACGATCCGACGGCCGACCTGCACGGGCCGCGCAAGACCCAGCGCCTCCCGCGCGTGCTCACACGTCAGGAGGTCGCGCGGCTGCTGAGCGAGCCGAGCGGGACCGACGCGCTGGCGCTGCGCGACCGGGCGCTGCTCGAGCTGATGTATGCGTGCGGACTGCGCGCGTCGGAGGTGATCGGGCTGGAGCTCGGCGACATCGACACGGAGGAGGGAATGCTGTGCGCGCGCGGCAAGGGCTCCAAGGAACGGCTCGTGCCGGTCGGCCGCCAGGCGCTCGCGGCGCTGCAGGCCTACCGCGCGCGCGGCCGTCCGGTGCTGGTCGGCGCGAAGGCGGAGTCCAAGCTGTTCGTCAACCGCCGCGGCGGCGGCCTCAGTCGCCAGGGGCTGTACAAGATCGTGCAGGGGCACGCGCGCGGCGCGGGCCTTGAGGACCGGATGAGCCCGCACACTCTGCGCCACTCGTTCGCGACGCATCTGCTCGCCGGCGGCTGTGACCTGCGCTCGCTACAGGAGATGCTCGGGCACGCGGACCTGGCGACGACGCAGGTCTACACGCACCTGTCGGCCGAGCGCCTGAAGGATGCGTACTTCAGCGCTCACCCGCGCGCGTCCTCGCGTTGAGCGGGGAGCGGCGATGAGTGCGACGCCGGGGGCGCGCGCGCTGGTGGTCGTGATCGACGCGTGCGGCGTCGGCGCGCTGCCGGACGCCGCGGACTACGGCGACGAGGGGACGAACACGCTCGCGCACGTCGCCGAGGCGGTCGGCGGCCTGGAGCTGCCCGCGCTGCAGCGACTGGGGCTCGGCTCGATCGTCGAGCTGCAGGGCGTGGAGCCGGCGGCCGAGCCGGCGATCCACGGCCGCCTGCACGCGCTCGGGCCGGGCAAGGACTCGGCGACGGGCCACTGGGAGTTGATGGGCGCGGTGCTGCAGCGCCCGCTGCCGACCTACCCGGAGGGGTTTCCGGCGGATCTGCTCGCGCGCCTTGCAGCGGCGACCGGCCATGAGCTGATCTGCAACCGCCCGTACAACGGGATCGCGGCGATCGAGGACTTCGGCGACGAGGCGCTGCGCAGCGGCGCGCTGATCGTGTACACGTCGCAGGACTCGGTGCTGCAGCTCGCGGCGCACGTCGATCGCATCCCGCCGGACGAGCTCTATCGCGCGTGCGAAGCGGCGCGTGCGGAGCTGCACTCAGAGCACGCCGTCGGGCGGGTGATCGCGCGTCCGTTCGAGGGAGCTCCTGGCGCGTTCGTGCGGACGGCCGGACGGCGCGACTTCTCGCTTGCGCCGCCCGGGCGCACATACCTGCAAGAGCTGGCCGACGCGGGCGCGGCGGTGCACGGCGTCGGCAAGATCGACGACCTGTTCGCGAGCGTCGGCGTCGCGCACTCACACCCGGGCGCGACCAACGCGCAGGCGCTTTCGAGCGTTGAGCGGCTGCTCGCGACGCTCGATCAGGGCCTGGTGTTCGTCAACCTGATCGAGACCGACCAGACGTACGGACACCGCAAGGACGTGGCGGGCTTTGCCGCCGCGTTGGCCGAGCTCGACGAGCACGTCGGCGTTTGGGTCGACCAGATGCGCGAGCGCGACCTGCTGATCGTCACGGCCGACCACGGCGTCGATCCGACGCACGCGGGATCCGACCACACGCGCGAGTACGCGCCGCTTCTCGCGCTGACCGGCGCGATGCAGCGCGCCGGCACCGAAGCCGGCCGCCACGGCCGCCACGGCTCCAGGCGTCACGACGGGCCGCTCGCGGACGTCGGGGCGAGCGTCCTGCGCTGGCTGACCGGGCGTGACGCCGAGCGGCTCCCGGGACAGGCGTTCGTGACCGCGCCGGGCGCCTCGTAAGCTGAGCTCGTGCCGGAGTTGCCCGAGGTCGAGACGATCAGGGGTCAGCTCGCGCCGATCGTCGAGCGCAGGACGCTCAAACGCGTGGAGATCGTCGACCCACGCTGGTCGCGCCCGCTCGCGCGTGACGAGCTTGCGGCGGCGCTGCAGGGCCGGCGCGTCGAGTCGCTTGGGCGTCGCGGCAAGTACCTGGTGTGGAACCTGAGCGGCGACGTGCACCTGGCCCAGCATCTGCGGATGACGGGCGCGGTGCTACTCGAACCGCGGCCGGAGCCGACGCACGTCAGCGCGCGCTTGGACCTCGGCCGCGGGCGACGGCTCGTCGTGGTCGACCCGCGGCGCTTCGGCACGGGCGAGCTGCTGCTCGGGGACGAGGCGCTGGCGGAGTTCTTTTCGACGCGGCTGGGCGTCGAGCCGTTCGGCGGCGAGTTCACGGCGGAGTACCTGCGGGCGCAGGCGCGCGGGCGGATCGGCCCGATCAAGTCGTTTTTGCTCGACCAGCGCCACGTCGCGGGCGTCGGAAACATCTACGCTGACGAGGCGCTGTTTCGGGCGTATATCCATCCGCTGCGCCCGGCCGGGAGGCTGACGCGCGAGCAGTACTCGCAGCTGCGCGACGCGGTGATCGACGCGCTGCAGGCGGGGATCGACGCGAAGGGCGCGTCGATCGACGACTTCCGCCACGTCGACGGCGTGCGCGGGGCGTTTCAGAACGAGTTCCTCGTGCACACGCGCGCGGGCGAGCCGTGCGTGCGCTGCGGCACGACGATCACAAAGCTCGTCGTCGGCGGGCGCGCGACGTACGTGTGCGAGCACTGCCAGCCGCCGCCGCGGCGCCGGCGCCGAGGGTCGCGTCGGGGCTCGTCGACCGCGCCTCGAGTGGCAACGACGCCGTGAGCCGGCGGCTCAGGCGGCGAGCAGCTCGTCGAGCTCGCCGCTGTCGAGCGCGCGCAGGACGTCTGCGTAGCCGCCGACGAGGCGGTCGCCGACGAGCACCTGCGGGAAGCTCATCATGCCGGTCCGCTGCGCGAGCTCGACGCGCCCGGCGGCGTCCTTTGAGAGGTTGATCTCGTCGAAGTCGACGCCGCGCGAGCTCAGCAGCGCCTTGACGCGCTGGCAGAAGGAGCACGGGTCAGTGGTGTAGACGATCGTCTTGGCGGCCATCGACTTCGGATATAGCAGCCCGCCGAGGCGCCGCCGCAGGCAAACGTACACTCGCTCATAGGATGGGCAGAGCTGTCAAGACCGAGGCGGTCGTGCTGCGGTCGATGCGCTACGGCGAGGCCGACAGGATCCTGCACCTGTACACGCCCGCACGCGGCCGCGTGGGCGCGATCGCGAAGGGCGTGCGTCGCGCGCGCAGCCGCTTCGGCGGGCGACTGGAGCCGTTCTTTCGGCTACGGGTCGAGCTTCATGAAGGTCGCGGCGAGCTGTTGACGGTGACGGGCGCGCAGACGGTCGACGCTTACGCGCGCCTCCGCGAAGACGCGAGCGCGCTCGACGCGGCGGCGCGGGCGTGCGACGCGGTCGGGCGCCTGTTCGAGACGCCCGAGCCGCACCCGGGCGTGTTCAACCTGCTGTGCCGCAAGCTCGCGCTGCTCGACGAGCGCGCGGCACGCGATCGGACGACGGCTGGCACGCGCACGGCCGCCGCCGCCGACGCGGCTGATGCGGGCGCCCTACGCGAGGAGGGTGACGGCGGCGCACAGTCAGAGGCGCGCTCGGGAGCGCTTGCGTTCCGCTTGAAGCTGCTGGTCGCGGCGGGGCTTGCGCCGCAGCTGGGCGCGTGCGCGGCTTGCGGCGCGCGCGAGCACCTGGTGGGCTTCTCGGGCGCGGCGGGGGGCGTCGTGTGCGCGGCGTGCGAGGCGGGGTCGTTCGCGCTGGGCGAGCACGCATACCGGTTCATGACGGACGCGTTCGGCGCGCCGCTGCACGAAGCGCCGCAGGCGCCGGAGGTGGCCCTCGCGCAGGTCGAGCGGGCGATCTCGGCGACGCTCGAGCACCACGCGAACCTGCGGCTGATGCCGGCAGTGGCGCGGGGCGGCTGAGGGATCGGCTGCGCGCCTGCCGGTATCGTGTCAGCCGTGGATGAGGGACTCCCGATCGCCTACCAGATGCTCGAAGCGGGTGTGCCCGTGCTCGCGTCCGACGGCGAGCAGGTGGGGACGGTGGGCAGCGTGCTCAGCGCGCCGGAGGAGGACGTCTTCCACGGCCTGCTGGTCAACACGCCGGCGCACGGCATCCGCTTCCTCGAAGCGTCGGCGATCGCGTCGATCCACGAACACGGCGTCGACCTGAAGATCGACTCGGCGGTGGCGCGGAGCCTGCCGGCGCCCGAGCACAAAGCGCCGGTCTACGACGAGGACCCGGCGCAGCAGACGAAATGGAGCCACTGGGTCCGTCTGCTGACAGGGCGCAACGACTGGAATCACGAGCGCTGAACGCTGGGATCCGACGCCCGGCGGCGTCGGGGCGCGATATTGGCCATTTTGCGGGTCCGGCGAGCGCCGCACGCGTTGGCACAATCGAACTGTGAGCTCGACGACTCGGGGTCAAACCGTCGCGGGCGCTTTCGCGGCGCGCGTGCAGGAGCAGGAGCGGAGCCTGCTCTCGCCGCTGGCGGCGCGCTCGTACCCGGCGGTGCGCGAGCGCGAGGAGTCCGACTGCTCGCTGCGCACGCCGTTTCAGCGCGACCGCGACCGGATCGTGCACTGCAAGGCGTTTCGCCGGCTGACGCACAAGACGCAGGTGTTCGTGGCGCCGCGCGGCGACCACTACCGCACGCGGCTGACGCACACGCTCGAGGTGACGACGATCTCGCGCACGGTGGCGCGCGCGCTGCGGTTGAACGAGGATCTGGTCGAGGCGATCGGGCTCGGGCACGACCTCGGCCACCCGCCGTTCGGGCACATTGGCGAGGAGGTGCTGGACGAGTGCGTCAAACAGCGCTTCGGGCTGGACTTTCGCCACTACGAGCACTCGCTGCGAGTGGTCGACCGGCTCGAGCGCGACGGGCAGGGACTGAACCTGACCGAGCAGGTGCGCGACGGGATCGTGCGCCACTCCAGCCGCGCGCCGCAGCCGCAGACGCTCGAGGGGGCGATCGTGCGGACGATCGACCGCGTGGCGTACATCAACCATGACATCGACGACGCCGTGCGGGCGGGGCTGCTGCGCGAGAGCGACCTGCCGGCTGAGCCGCTCGCGGTGCTCGGCAGAAGCGGCTCGGCGCGGATCGACGCGCTCGTGCACGACATGGTCGAGCAGTCGGCGCGGGCGGGCGAGATCGTCCAGGGCCCGGACGCGGGGCCGGCGATGGCGGCGTTGCGGGACTTCATGTTCGAGCGCGTCTACCTGGGGCCGGCGGTGCGGGCCGAGCACGCGCGGATCGCGCGGGTGGTGCGCCGGCTGTTCGAGCACTACGTCGAGAGCCCGCAGGAGCTGCCGGGAGCGGCAGACGCGGCGCGCGCGGACGAGCGCGCGCTGGCGCAGCGGGTGACGGACTACCTGGCGGGGATGACCGACCGTTACTGCATCGCGCGGTTCACGGAGCTCGAGGTTCCGCAGGCGTTCGCGCGCTAGCGTTGCGGCCGTGGCGCTGTACACGAACGAGTCGAGGGACCGCGTGCGAGACGCGGTCGACTTCGTCGAGCTGGTGTCGGCGCGGACGGAGCTGCGACGCGCGGGGCCGTCGCGGATGGAGGGGCTGTGCCCGTTCCACGACGAGCGCACGGCGTCGTTTGGGATCGACCCGGCGCAGAAGGTCTACCACTGCTTCGGCTGCCAGGCGTCTGGCGACGTGTTCACGTTCGTGCAGGAGACGGAGGGTGTCGACTTCAAGGGCGCGCTGGAGCTGCTGGCGGAACGGTACGGCGTCGAGCTGCAGCGCGAGCAGGAGGATCCGCGCGAGGCCGAGCGGCGCAGGCAGCGCGAGCGGCTGCTGGAGCTGCTCAAGCGCACGGCGGGCTACTACGAGCGCTACCTCTGGGAGTCGAGCGAGGCGGCGCGGGCGCGCGAGTACCTGGCGGGACGGGGACTGAGCGAGCAGGCGCTGCGCGAGTTTCGCGTGGGGTTCGCGCCGAGCGCGTGGGACCGCGTGCTGCTCGCGTCCCGTCGGGGCGGCTTCTCGGAGGCGGAGCTGTACGCGACGGGCCTGGCGCAGCGCTCCAAGCAGAACGGCCAGGCGTACGACCGCTTTCGCTCGCGGATCATGTTCCCGTTGGCGGACGTGCGCGGCCGCGTGCTCGGCTTCGGCGCGCGCGCGATGCGCGAGGACCAGCGGCCGAAGTACCTGAACACGTCGGACAACGACGTCTACCACAAGGGCCTGCATGTGTATGGCGCGGACCTAGCGCGCGCACACGCGGCGCGAGCGGGGACGGTGATCGTGTGCGAGGGGTACACGGATGTGATCGCTTTGCATCAGGCGGGGATGCGCAACGCGGTGGGGCTGATGGGGACGGCGCTGACTGCGGAGCAGGTGGGCGAGCTCGACCGGATGGCAAAGACGGTGCTGCTCGCGCTCGACGCGGACAGCGCGGGCCAGGAGGCGATGCTGAGAGCGTCGGGGCTGGCGGCGAAACGCAAGCTCGAGCTGCGCGTGGTCCCGCTGCCGACGGGCGCAGACCCGGCTGAGCTGATCCAGCGCGACGGAGCGGCGGCGATCGCGGCGGCCGTCGAGCGCTCGGTGCCGTTCGTTCGCTTTCGCGTCGAACGGGTGCTGGAGAACGGCGATGACTCAAGCCCGGAGGGGCGCGACCGGATGATCGACGAGCTGCGCCCGGTGTTCGCGCAGCTGGTGCCGGGCGCGATGCGGATGGAGCTGACGCGAATCGCGTCGAGCCGCCTAGCGGTGCCGGAGAGTGTGTTCGAGCAGCAGGTGTCGGGCTCTGCGACACGCGGGCGGGAGGGGAGCGAGGGTAGTGCTTTGGAGGGCCGGCAGGGCGGGCGGCAACCCGAGGCCCGCGCAAACGGAGCGCGCGCGGGCGCACCGCCGATCTCGGGGCGCGAGGACGCTGAGCGTGCGTTCCTGGCGTTGTGCATCGCGACGCCGGAGGACGGCGCGACGATGCTCGCGAGCGTCGACGTCGACCGCGACTTCTCGAGCGAGCCGCTGCGCCGCGCAGCGCGGCGCCTGCGCGAGGCTGACCTGCGCGAGCCGCTTGCGGGCGCGGGAGCGGGCGAGCTCGACGCCGACCCGGAGCTGAAGGCGCTGCTGGCCGAGCTCGTCGTCGAGGCGGGCCGCGGCGGTGTGAACCCGGCGATGCTCGAGGCACAGCGCCTTCAGCTGGAGCTCGCGCGCGTCGAGCGCGAGATCGCGCAGGCGCGCGGCCGGCGCAGCGGCGAGGTGAGCGAGCTGGCTCAGCGCAAGGCGATCGTCAAACGCGACTTCGACCGCGCGTACGCTCGCGTGCTCGACCAGACGGGGGAGCGGGAGTAGCGGTCCAGCCGGCTCGCCGGCGCGAGCGTTTCGTCCCAAGCGCTGACGACAATACGGTGCATGGATCGTGCTGGCCTGGAGTCGATGCTCGCCGACGGCCTGTCGCTCGCGGAGATCGGCAAGCGGGTCGGGCGCCACGAATCGACCGTCGCATATTGGCTTGCGAAACACGGCCTGAGGGCGAGCGGGCACGAACGTTACGCGTCGAAGGGGGCGCTCGATCGTGATGAGTTGGCCGATCTGGTCGCGGCGGGCCTATCCAGCTCGCAGATCGGCACGGTCGTGGGCCGCACTCGGACCACGGTTCGCCATTGGCTTCGCGAGTACGAGCTGCGGACCCAGTGGGCCGAACGACGGCAGGCGTCGAGCGAAGGCCGATGTGAGCTCACGCTTCGCTGTGCCAGGCATGGACTGACGACGTTCAGGCTGCGAGAAAACGGCGGCTATCGGTGCTCGAGGTGCAACAGCGAGGCCGTGTCGAGGCGGCGGCGACGGATCAAGCAGACGCTTGTGGCGGAGGCGGGCGGAGCGTGTCGGCTGTGTGGCTACAGCGCGTGCATCGCCGCTCTCGAGTTCCACCACCTCGAGCGCACGGAGAAGCTGTTCTCGCTCAGCCATCGGGGCGTCACGCGCTCGATCGCGCGTGCGCGCCAGGAGGCAAGCAAGTGCGTGCTGCTTTGCGCCAACTGCCACGCGGAGGTCGAGGCGGGCGTTGCAAAGGTCATGCCTCCGAATGGGCCTGCCGTACAATGTCGCGACCCGACCACGTGAGTCCGGGGTAGCCCGATCCGGGGTAGCTCAATGGCAGAGTAGTCGGCTGTTAACCGATTGGTTGTGGGTTCGAGTCCCACCCCCGGAGCTCCTTCGAAGCCGCGAGCCGCTCGATCAGCGTCGCGGCGGTCGCGCCGGAATCGTGTCCGCGCGACCACTCTGCGAGATCGCGAGCTCGGGCGCTGATCGACGGGTCGCCGAGCGCACGTTCAACGGCCAGGCGCAGGACGCGAGGCGTGGCGAACCGGCGCGGGACGCGCACGCCGGCGCCGGCCCAGTCGACGCGGGCGGCGTTCTCGCTCATGTCGCCGATCGCGGGACAGGCGACGACGGCGCAGCCACAGGACAGCGCGCGCACGAGCGTGCCGTGGCCGGCGTGGCAGACGACGACGTCCGCGTGGGGCATCGTGCGCGAGTAGGAGACCCACGGGACGAGCCGCGCGTTGTCGGGTACGGGCAGCGGTCGAGCCGGTAGGCGCCGATTCCAGGTGGCGAGCACGCGCACGGGCGCACCGGCGAGCCCGCGCAGCGCGTCGCGCAGCAGCCGGTGCTCGGCATCCTGGGCAGTTGAAGGCGCGATCAGCACGAGCGGCGCGTCGCCCGGGGGCAGCTCGACCTCGGCTGTGGGCGGCTCCCACATCAGCGGCCCGACGACGTGGGCGCCGGACGGCCACTCGCGCGGGTACTCGAGCTGCGGGAACGTCGCCACGAGCGCGAGGTCGCGGCTGATCCCGCCGTGGACGTGCGCGAGTGGGGCAAGGCCGAGCTGCTCACGCGTCCGGTTGAGCTCGACGCGCCCGAGCTCGAGCCCGCGGTCGACGGGCCGTTGCGCGGTCCGCCAGATCGCGCGACCGAGCGCGGTGCGCGGCATTCGCGCACCGAGCGAGTAGATCGGAAAGTGGCGCTCGCCATGGGGGTAGACGTGCGGGATCAACGTCGCGACGGGCACGTGCTCGAGCTCGGCGGCGAGCGCGGGGGCGAGCGTGAGGATGTCGGCGACTGCGACGTTGGGGCGCAGGTCGCGCACGAGCGGCAGCGTGTCGCGCGCGGCGCGGACAACCGACTCGTAGAAGTCGAGCGGCTCGGGGCCGGTCGGAAACACCTCGTACTCGGGCGCGGCGGCGAACCGGATGCTCTCGGCCTCGACGTCATTACGCCAGCGCGTCCACGTCTGCAGCGTGACGTCGTGCCCGAGGGCGACGAGGGTGCGGGCGAGGGCGATCATCGGGAACGCGTGCCCGGGATCGCCGAACGCGCCGAGCAGGATCCGCAGGCGCGATCGCTCGCGGTCGCTCACTGCGCGACGCCGCTCAGGCGGCCAGCTCGGCCAGCAGGCGCAGCTGCTCGAGGCGCTCGGGTGCGGTGAACGCGGTGGGCGTGACGCCGAGCGTGCCGACGCCGGCGTCGCGATAGACGGCCAGGCGCTTGCGGATGACGTCCTTGGGGCCACAGAGCGAGACGGAGTCGATCAGGGCATCGGGGACGGCAGCCATCGCCTCGTCGCGCTTGCCTTCGAGGTACAGGTCCTGGATCGTCTCGGCCTCGGCCTCGTAGCCATAGCGCTGGACGAGCTGGTTGTAGAAGTTCTGCTTGCGCGAGCCCATCCCGCCGACGTACAGCGCGACGAACGGGCGCATCGTGTTGCGAGCCGCCTCGAGGTCGTCGTCGATGCACAGGCTGACGGTCGGCGCGATGTCGAAGTCGTCGAGCGATTTGCCCGAGCGCGCGGCGCCTTCCTCCAGCAGCGGGCGCAGCTCGGAGACGTGCTGGGGGCTGAACAGCGTCGGGATCCAGCCGTCGGCGATCTCGCCGGCGAGCGCGGTGTTCTTCGGTCCGATCGCGGCGAGGTAGATCGGGATCCGCTCCTGCACGGGAGAGATCGTCAGCTTGAGCGCCTTGCCGGGCCCGTCGGGCAGCGGCAGCTCGAGCGTCTCGCCGTGGAACTCGACGCGTTCGCGCGCGAGCGCCATCCGCACGACGGCGACGTACTCGCGCGTGCGCTGCAGCTGCTTGGCAAAGCGCTGACCGTGCCACCCCTCGGCAACCTGCGGCCCGGATGAGCCGATGCCGACGATCATCCGCCCGTTGGAGAGCTGGTCGATCGTCGCGGCGGTCATCGCGGTCATCGCGGGGGAGCGCCCAGGCATCTGAAAGATCCCGGCGCCCAGGCGGATCTTCGACGTCTGCCCGGCCAGCCAGCCGAGCACGGTCGCCGTGTCCGATCCGTACGCCTCGGCTGCCCAGACCGAGTCGTAGCCCAGGCGCTCGGCCTCTGTGACGATCGTCAGCTGGTCGTCCGAGCTGAGGCCGAGGCCCCAGTAGCCGATGTGCACGCCGAGCTTCATGTGCAAGTTTCCTTTCAGCGGGAGGGTTCGATTGCGCTGCTGCGACGCGCGACCTACGCTTGGCGACGCGCCAGCCGCAGGCAAGATCAAGACCCCCGGCGGGCAACACCCTATGGCAATTCGCCGTCGCTCCAGCAGCCGCCACGTCGAGGACCTGCGCCTGACGATCGACTGCCTGCCGGTCACCACGCGCGTGGCGATGCTCGAAGGCGTCCGCGGCGCAGAGCGTGTGATCGTCGGTGCATACACCGATCGTCAGGGCGGCGTCTGTCCGATGCTCGCCGCCCACCGCCGCGGCGGACGGACGAGCCTGCTGTCGTTCGCTCGCGCGTGGGACCGCTTCACGCACGCCGGCAACCGCGCGCGGCGCGCGACGCGGCGTGAGCTGACAATCCTGGTCGGCCAGCTCGAGGCCAGCCTGCTGAGCGCCGAGCACGGCGATCTCGCTGGTGCGATCGGCGAGCACCGCGCGAGCATGCAGCGCCGCGACCGCGCAGAGCGCGACCCGACGGGCGAGATCGTCGTCCAGCGCCGCGCGCGCCGCCGCCGCTACAGCGAGTCGCCGGGGCGGATGAACATGATCTCGGGCACGACGCACGCGGGTGAGGTCTTCAGCAGGTAGCGCACCGACTCGGCGATGTCCTCGGGGCGGATCATCTCCTCGGGGGCGACGTGCTCCTTGACGAAGTCGGTCATCGGCGTGTCGACGAACGCTGGGCACAGCGCGGTCGACTTGATCCCGTCCTTGCCGAGTTCCTTGTTCATCGCTTCGGTCCAGCCGACGACGCCATGCTTGGTGGCGCTGTAGATCGACAGCCAGCCCTCGGCGCGCTTGCCTGAGATCGACGACGTGTTGACGACGAGCGCGTTGTGGTGCTCGGCTCCGGCGTCGCGCAGCATCGCCACGCATTCGCGATAGAAGAGGACGATCTGGCGCAGGTTGATGTCCAATTGCATGTCCAGGCGCTTGGTCTCGATGTCGGCAACCGTCGCGCCGATCCCGACGCCGGCGTTGTTGACCAGCACGTCGAGGCGCCCGTAGCGATCGCGGTGGGCGTCGACGACCTTCTTGATCTCCTCCTCGTCGGCGACGTTCGCCGCGACGCCGTGCACGTCGAACCCGTCCGCCGCGAGCCCGGCGACGGCGCCCTCGAGCTTCTCGGGCCGCCGCGCGGCCATCGTTATGCCGAAGCCCTCCTCACCGAGGATCCGCGCGATCGCAAGCCCGATCCCGCTCGACGCCCCCGTCACGATCGCTGCGCGCTCCGCCATGCCTTCCCTCCGTCGCTCAAAGAAACGACCCCTGAGCCCATCGAGGGCCGGGGAGCCGCCCGGCGGGCGGCGGTCGGGAGCATTCCACATCCGCGCTGGTAGCTTCTGCTGGCCGGTCTGCCGGTCGCCCGCGAGCCTCGGCCAGAGCGCGCGGGGCCCCGTAGCTCAGTTGGTCAGAGCTGCCGACTCATAATCGGTAGGTCCCTGGTTCGAGTCCAGGCGGGGCCATGACGTGTTCAAACTTCGCTGGACACGGTTGGCCTATTCGGCGTAGCCGACGCCCGTCCGCTGCGTGCTCGCGATCGGCACGCCTCCCTGCCAGTCGATCTCCATCGACTTCTTCGTGTTGGCGAGGGTGGCGAGCGTCGTCACGACTTCGCGCGTCGCGGTGTCGATCACCTCGCCCGAGTCGCCGACGTACACGTAGCGACCGTCGAGCGTGTGCTGCAGCCAGCCGCCCTTCTGGCATTCATAGGCGCAGGTACTCTCGCTGCCGTTGAGCAGGCCGGAGACCGCAATCGTGCCCAGCCGGCTGGGAGCGACTCCTTCGTAGACCCTGGAGACGTCCCACACCTGGACCTCCTTGTGGACCGCGTCGATCACGTAGAGCTGACGCTCATCGGGCGACAGCGAGGCGCCGTGGCTGGGCGCTGAGGCCGGGAATTCAGGAGGCACCGCGCCGAACGAGACAGTGAAGAGGACCTTGTTCGTGACGAGGCTCGAGACCTGGAAGCCGTCGAAGTTCGTGGCGGTCGTGAAGGCGACCGTGTTGTCGGCATTGGCGGTGAACGGCCGCACGCCGCTGTGCAGCGGCCCGACTTCGTGCACTTTGCCGGTGGCCGTGTCGTAGACGTCGAGGTAGTTGTGGTTGCGTCCACCCAGGTAC
Organism: Solirubrobacteraceae bacterium; assembly: GCA_036498045.1. Lineage (GTDB taxonomy): Bacteria > Actinomycetota > Thermoleophilia > Solirubrobacterales > Solirubrobacteraceae > Palsa-744. The sequence continues at coordinate 17,607 of DASXIJ010000083.1, read as the reverse complement.
ACGTAGCGCCCGTCCGCGGAGGCGATGGTGTTGTGCGCGCCGGCGCCTCCCTGGATCGTCGCGATGATCGCGCCGGTGGTGGAGTCCAGGACGTTCCACACCCCGCTTTCGTCGTTCTCTCCCGTGGGGACATAGAGCCTGGTGCCATCGGGACTCACCGCGCCGGAGTCGATCCCGGTTTGCAGGTGCACGGTCCACACCACTTCTTCTTTGACGAGGTCGTAGGCGAGCACCGAGCCGCGACCGAACGGTCCGCCGTCGCCTCCGTAGAAGATGAACAGCCTGTGCGTCGGCGGGTACACCGCCATGCCCCTGATGCCGGAGGCGGTCTGTGAGAGACTGATCGTCTTTACGAGTTTCTGTTCGTGGTCGATGTCATAGACCGAGATCACGCCGTCCTCGAACACGTACTCGAGGTGTGAGATCCCGGCCGAGGAGCTGACGACAGCGCTCTGAGTGCTGCTCGCCGACGCCGATTCGCCGAACGCGTTGGACGCGCCCACGCGCACGCGCAGCGTCGCGCCGACGTCAGCGGCGGTGATTGTGTAGCCGCGCGTCGTTGCTCCCGTGATCGGGGCGCATGATTCGCCCTGGGCGTCGCAGCGAATCCAGCGGTAGGCGAAGGATTCAGGCGAGTTCGTCCAGGCGCCGGTGCTCGCACCCAGCGTCTTGCCCTGCTGGGGAGTGCCGGTGATCTGCGGGGGGTTGATATTGACGGGAACCTTCGAGGCGGCGGACACGACTTCGGTTGGGGCCGAGCTCGTCGGTGCGGACGGTCCGGCGGCATTGGAGGCCACGACCGTCACGCGCAGCGTGTGGCCTACGTCCGCTTCGACCACGGCGTAGCTGGCGGTCGTCGCCAGCGCGATCGAGGCGCAGTTAGCTCCCGCCGCGTCGCAGCGCAGCCATTGGTAGCTGAAGCCGGAGGGGGAGGATGTCCAGCTTCCGGGGCTCGCAGCGAGCGTGTGTCCCTGCGCGGCCGTCCCAGAGATCGTCGGTGGGCTGACGTTGGTCGGCGCTTGGGGGGCGCCGGACACGACTTCGGTTGGGGCCGAGCTCGTCGGTGCGGACGGTCCGGCGGCATTGGAGGCCACGACCGTCACGCGCAGCGTGTGGCCTACGTCCGCTTCGCCGAGCGTGAAGGTTGAAGACCGGGCAGCGGGGATCGGTTCGCAGCCCGCGCCCGACGGACCGCAGCGATTCCATTCGTAGGTGTATTCGGTCGGGCTGTTCGTCCACGTGCCGGGGGCGGCGGTCAGCGTGAGACCCTCCTGTGGTGTGCCCGAGATTTTCGGTCGCGTGGTGTTTTCGGGGGGCGCGAGGGCGGGGACGACGACTTCGCTTGGGGTCGAGGAGGCGGGCGCGGAAAGACCGGCGCCATTTGACGCGGTCTCCCGGAGCTCGAGCGTGTGGCCCACGTCCGCGGCGCCCGGTGCGTAGGTCTCGCCGGTTGCCCCCGAGATCGCCTGGCAACCGGTGCCCGAGGTGCCGCAGCGAAGCCACTGGTCAGCCTCGCTCGTGGGTGCGTTCGACCACTTGCCGTCGGTGTGGGAAAGCAATGCGCCTTCCCGCGCCGTGCCGGTGATCGCCGGCGGTGCCAAGCTCCCGGGCGGCTGAACGAGCGCCGCGACGGGTGCCGTCGCGGCAGATCGCGCGGGCGCGGACGGTCCGGCCGCGTTCCAGGCGGTCACTGCGGCCCGCAGCGTGTGTGCGACGTCCGCAGCGACGATGCTGTAAAGGGAGGACGTCGCCAGCGCGATAGGGGTGCAGTTGGCGCCGGCGGGATCGCAGCGCAGCCACTGATAGCCGAAGCTGGTCGGTGAACCGCTCCACGCTCCGGAGCTCGACGCGAGCGTCTGGCCGACCTGTGGTGTTCCGGTGATCGCCGGGAGGGCCAGATTGGCCGGCAGTTGGGGCCCCGGGCTGCCCGGCTGGACCGCAGCCAGAGGTGCCGGGACGAGCGGGATCGGCGGCGGCAGCGGCGCGAGGGTCGGCGCGGGTACGGGCGTGCAGACGAGATGCAGCACCGTCCGCGTGCGCCAGACCCGCACGTGCACGTGCACGACCCTGCCGTGTCGCCGGATGACCACCCGATGTCCGTGGAACCTCCGCATCGCGGGGACCCACGCCCAGCGCCTGACGCGCTCGTGGATCTTGATCGTGTGGCACAGCTGTCCGGGGCTGCCAAGGGCCTGTCCTCCCGCGCCATCGAATGCGCCCCCGGCCGCAGGCGCGAGCACTGGGATCAGCGCGGATGCGCCGACCAGTGCGATTACAACGATCCGTCGCCCTTTCTCCATCAACCCTCCCTGGTGCTCCCACAAGCGAATCACGCAGTTTGCGGGGTGGCGGATACTAGCGACACGATCCCTCCGAGGGCGGCCGAAGCGGGACACCAGTGATTGTCGCCGGGACGGCGCACCGGCAGCAGAGGCCGCGAGCGCTCGCGGAATCGGCTGCCGATCGTGGCGTTTGGTGGCTCGTTCGTGGTGATCACGGGCGCGGTCGGAGCGAAGCTCGTCCGGGAGCTCAGGCGGTCGTAAGAAGTGCTCCGCTCTCATCCGCCGTGAATCATTCCTCCCGAGGACACTGGGGACGCGCTAAGGAATTCCGGGATTCGATCGCCTGGCGCCGTCGCCACGATGCGTGCTCTTGAGACGACGACGAGAGGGGCTCTCGATGAGCACAACGCACTCGACGACTGACGCGGTCGCCAACAGCTCGACGCGACGCGCACCGAATCGATGGGCGGTCCTCGCCCTGCTCAGCGTCGCTCAGCTGATGGTGGTGCTGGACGCGACGATCGTGACGATCGCGATCCCCTCGGCCCAGAAGGCGCTGCACTTCTCGAACGAGAACCGGCAGTGGATCGTGACCGCCTACGCGCTCGCGTTCGGCAGCCTGTTGCTCTTGGGCGGCAAGCTCGGCGATCTGTTCGGGCGCAAGTGGACCCTGATCGGCGGCCTCGTCGGGTTCTCGATCGCATCGTCGATCGGCGGTCTGGCCCAGTCCTTCGGCGTGCTCGTGGCCGCGCGAACGCTGCAGGGCGCTTTCGGCGCACTGCTCGCCCCCTCGGCGTTGGGGTTGCTGACGGTGACGTTTGAAGGGTCTCCCGACCGGAACACGGCTTTCGGAATCTTCGGCGCGATCGCCGGTGGCGCCGCGTCGCTCGGGTTGATCCTCGGCGGAGCGCTCACCCAGATCCTGTCCTGGCGCTGGTGCCTTTACGTCAACCTCTTGATCGGTGTCCCGACGGCGATCGTGGCGTTGCGCATGCTCCCGAATGTCCGCGCTTCGGAGCGCGATCCGATCGACATACCAGGCGCTCTCACCTCGGGGCTGGGTCTGTTTGCGCTGGTCTACGGGTTCTCCAACGCCTCGACGCACTCGTGGGGCGCAACGGCCACGGTCGTGGCGCTCGTCGCCAGCCCCGTGCTCCTGACGGCTTTTGTGCTGATCGAGCGCCGGGCCAAGCATCCGCTGCTGCCGCTGCACATCGTCTGGGACCGCGCCCGCGGCGGTGCCTACACGACGCTCGCGCTCGCCGGCGCGGGCGTCTTCGCGGTATCCCTCTTTCTCACATACTTCCTGCAGCAGCAGCGTGGTCTTTCACCGCTCACCACCGGGCTGGCGTTCCTTCCCCTCACCGGCGTCCTGGTGGTCACTTCGACGGCGGTGCAGACCCGCGTGATCGAACGCACGGGGGCAAAGCCGCTGGTACTCGCGGGCACGGCGCTCGGGGCGATCGCGATGTTCCTCTTCACGCGCCTGACGCCCACCTCGACGTACGCGGGCCACGTCCTTCCCGCCCTGCTCGTGCTCGGCGTGGGGATGGGATGCATATTCGCGCCGGGGTTCTCGACGGCGACTCTCGGAGTCGAGGGAAGCGAGGCCGGGGTCGCCTCGGCAATGGTCAACACCTCCCAGCAGGTCGGTGGCTCGGTCGGAACGTCCCTCCTGAGCACGATCTTCACCAGCGCGGTCGCCAGCTACACGGCCGCTCACCTCCACGAAGCCGGGGTGGTCAACGCCGCGGCGGTTCACGGATACACCACGGCATTCTGGTGGGGGGTCGGGATCTTCGCCCTTGCCTTCCTGCTGGCGATCGTGATCCTCCCCGGCCGGATCACACCGCGGCTGCCCAACGTCAAGGCTGCGCTCGCCCGTCACGCGATCGGCAACTGCCACTACTTCGAGGCCGCCGATGGCGCCCCCGAGGCCGCCGATGGCGCCCCGCAGCGTCTAGTCGCCCATCGGCAGCCGGAGTAGGTTGACGCCGGCTAGCGGACCGCCGACCTGCTGCATCCTCCCGCCTGTCGCCAGGCCGCCGAGGTCGATCACGAAGAAGCCTGCGTCGTCGAACAGCTTCGTCACGTCGGACTTCGCCTCGTCGTCGTCGCCGCAGAGAAAGATAACCCGGCGACCGTCGGCCTCGCGCGGATCCGAGCCGAGCATCGCGGCGACCAGCGTGTTCGCAGCCTTGACGAGCCGTGCTCCTTCGACGAGGTCGGCGACGAGCTCGCTCGACGTCCTCCCGTGGAGATCTGCGCCATCGAAGTCGTTGGTCGCGTCGATGACGATCTGACCGCTCCATTCGAGCCCGTTGACGGCCTCCGCGACGTGGTCCCATGGCACGGCGATGACGACGATCCCGGCGGCCGCCGCGTCGTTGACCGTTCCGGCAGAAGCTCCCTCGCCGAGCTCCGAGAGCACCGAGCCCAGCGACTCTGGCCCGCGGCTGTTTGAGATCACGACCCGGCGCCCCGCTCGCAGCGCGGTTCGCGCCATCGCCTGCCCGAGGCGGCCGGCGCCGATGGTTCCCACGAGGTTGCGATCGACCGAGCTCATCGCAACGCTCACGCCTCGTATGCGGACGCGAACAGATAGGACGCTGCGAGGCTCCGGTACGGACGCCAGCGCTCCGCCCGCTCGTCCATCTCCTCGTCGGTCGGAAGATGGTCGAGACCGTACGCCCGTTCGACCGCGTGCCGGAGGGCGAGGTCGCCCGGCAGGAAGACATCCGGCCGATCGAGGGCGACGAGCAGGAAGCCATGCGCCGTCCACGGGCCGATTCCCGGCACGTCGGTCAGCGCCGCCTCGACCTCGTCGTCGCTCATCGCCGCCATCCCTCGTCACTCAGGCGCCCGTCGACGAATCGCTCGGCGATCGCCCGCAGCGTCGCCCCCTTGCGAGTCGACATTGCCTCTGGTCGTTTTGCATGGTCGCCACAGTTGATCATTCCTTGAGCAGGCGCTCGGTCAGCACGATGTCGACGACTCCCTCGACCGTGTCTTCTCGAGCCCAGTCGCGCTGAAGCTCGCACGCGAGCGAGACCCAGCTGATCGGCTGGCCCCCGGCTTGAGTCACACGCTCGAGGCCTGCGTGGTGCGCGTCGATCGAGGTGCCGCCGATCGCATCCACGACCGGGTAGATCTCATATCCCTCCCGGAGCGCGTCGAGCGCCGGAAACGCCATGCAGATCTCGGTCCACAGGGCGCAGAAGACCAGCTTGCGCCGCCCGGTGGCGCGCACCGCGTTCAGGAAGTCGACGTCCTCCCAGGCGTTCAGCGCCGTTCGGTCGATCGGTGGGTCGTCCGTGAGCAGCTCGGCGAGTGCCGGGACGGTCGGCTTGCCACGCCCCGTGGCGACGTTGACCGTCGAGTGCACGATCGGGACGCCAAACAGCTTCGCCAGCTTCACCGTGGAGACGATGTTCTTGAGCAGTAGGTCGCCGTCCATCGAGCGGACCCCGGCGAACTGCGACGGCTGGTAGTCGATCACGACGAGCGCCGAGTTCTGCGGCGTGATCAGATGGTCGGAGAGCGGGTCGCGCATCGGAGCGCTGGACATGGGGGCCACCTCGCCCGAGTCAGGGGTGGACCTGGGAGCCGTAGCCGAGGTCGAGGCGGATCGACTCCATCACCCAGAAGGCCGTGCTTGCGGTGAACACGTCGGCCGCCGCGAGCACGCCGGTGTACTTCTCGATCACAGGTTCCGCGGCGGCGGCGGCCGTCGCATCGAGAAGGCCCCTCACCGCCGCCCACGCGTTGTCGCCGTACTTGACAAAGAACGGCGTCGGATCGACCGTGTCGATCGCGGTCCTGACGCTCGCGGCGATATCGGCCATGTACTGCTGATGCAGGGTGACGTCGTCGCGGGTGCCGAGCCTGCCGAGGTGGCCGCCGATGAAGTGCTTCCACGGGTAGGAGAGCGCGGTCTCGGGCGCCTCGATGTAGCCCTGAATGTCCTCGGTCAGGTTGCTGAGATAGACCGGCGCCCAACCGGGGTTGACGATGTCGACGAGCATCAGCGTGTCGTGGTCGGGCAGGTGGATGTAGATGTTGTCCGGCGAGTGGTTGGTGCCTCGCCAGGCAAGCTCGATCCGCTCGCCGCCGATCTCTAGCATGAGCCGGTCCTGGAAGGTCTCCTCCGGCGCCGGCCTCGCCGGGTCGTCGTCTCGCAGCAGCAGGTTGCGCGTCTCCTCGTGCCCGATCCGCGCGACGCCGCCGTCGAACAGCGAGGAGGCGCCCGCGTGGTCGGCGTGGTGATGGGAGTAGATCAGGTGCGTCACCCGATTGCTCACGCCGTTTGCGGATGCGATCTCATCAACGGCGCGCTGGATGTTGTGGCCGATCGTCGGCGGGGCGTCGAGCAGCACGACGCCGTCCGACGTCGTCAGGAACGCCGACTGGTATGTCCCGTCGGTGACCCAGTAGAGGTTTCGCTCGACGCGCCCGACGTAGTAGCCCTGCTCGTTCAATGCCGGTCCGAGCGCAGCAGCTGGAACCGGCGCATAGTCCGGCAGATCGTCGGGGTTGCTCGGGCGCGTGTTGGCAAACGCCTCAGTCGTCGTGTCGGCAAAGCTCATCGGGCGCTCCTGTCGTCGGGCTGATCGTCGGCAGCGATCGTCGCGCCGCCGCGCAGCGATCGCATCCCGGGATTCCTTAGTCCGCGACCAGACTGGCGCCGGGGCTCTCACCGCTTGAGCCGTGCCGAATACCGCCCTGAGTCATGCTGTGGTTGGAGATGGGTCCGTCGTCACACGCTCGCATGCTCGCCGGGGCGCCCACCGCCGAGTTGCTCGGCCGCCAACGCGAGCGCGAGGTGCTCGACCGCGTTCTCGACGATGCGCGCCGCGGCGACGGAGGTGTCCTGGTGGTGCACGGCGATCCAGGCGTCGGCAAGACCGCCCTGCTCGAGTGGATGGTCGCGCGGGGGGCGCAGTTGCAGATCCTTCGGACCGTCGGGGTCGAGGGGGAGATGGAGCTGCCGTTCGCGGCGCTTCAACAGCTGTGCTCGCCGATCCTCGACCTAGCTGAGCGGCTGCCCGATCCGCAGGGCGATGCGCTCAGCGTCGCGTTCGGGCTCAGCGCCGGCCAGGCTCCGGAACCGTTCCTGGTCGGGCTGGCGGCCCTCCGGTTGCTGTCTGAGGCCTCGCACGAGCGTCCGCTTCTGTGCGTCGTGGATGACGCGCAATGGCTCGATCGAGCGTCAGCGCGTGGCCTCGCATTCGTTGCCCGCCGGCTGGCGACGGAGAAGATCGCGTTCGTGTTCGCGTCTCGCGAACCTGGCGACGCGCTTGCGGGATTGCCCGAGCTTCGGATCGAGCCGCTGGCCCCTCACGATGCGCGGACACTGCTGGAGTCGGTCTTGCCGGCGCCGCTGGATGAGCGCGTGCTGGATCGGATTGTGGTCGAGACGCGTGGCAACCCGCTTGCCCTGCTGGAGTTGCCGCGGGGGCTGACTCCGACCCAGCTCGCGGGCGGGTTCGGGCTGCCCGTGGCCGTCCCGCTGTCCGCGAGCATCGAGGAGAGCTTCACGCGCCGGCTCGCCCGGCTTCCCGGCGACGCGCGACGCTTTCTGCTCGTCGCCGCAGCTGATCCGGTCGGCGACACCGCGCTCGTCTGGCGGGCGGCCCGAGAGCTCGGAGTCCCCGAGTCGGTCGCGGAGACGGTCGAAGCGGAAGACCTGTTGGAGGTTGGCGCGCGGGTGGTCTTCCGCCATCCGCTGGTGCGCTCGGCCGTGTACCGGGCGGCCGGGCTGAAGGAGCGTCGCGCCGTCCACCGAGCCCTGGCGCAGGCGACCGATCCGAAGATCGACCCCGATCGCCGCGCCTGGCACCAAGCGCAGGCGGCGTCGCTGCCCGACGAGGACGTCGCCGCCGAGCTCGAGCGTTCCGCCGGAAGAGCGCAGGCGCGCGGGGGATTCGCGGCCGTCGCTGCATTCCTCGAGCGTGCTGCAGCGCTCACGCCCGAGCCCAAACACCGCGCGCAGCGCCAGCTCGCGGCCGCCGGCGCGAAGCGTGAGGCGGGCGCCCTGGATGACGCGCTCGGGCTGTTGGCAGGTCTCGAGGTCGCAGCGCTCGATGAGCTCTCCCGCGCGCGCGTCGATCTCCTGCGCGGCCAGATCGCCTTGGAGCAGCGGCGGGGCGGCGAAGCAGGCCGCCTATTCCTGAGCGCGGCGCGCCGGTTTGAGCCGCTCGACCCCGAACTGGCCCGCGAGACATACCTCGAGGCGCTCGCGGGCGCCATGTCAAATGACGTTGAAGTCGCCGGCGGCGCGCCTGCGGTTGCGAAGGCCGCGCGGGCGGCGCCCCCCGGCGCCGTCCCGCCCCGGACGGTCGACGAGCTGCTCGATGCGTTCGCGATCCGCCTGACCGACGGATACGAGGCCGCGGCGCCGACGTTCGCTCGGGCTCTCGACCTGCTGGTCGCGATCGACGTCAGCGATGACGACGTCGCGCGACGGCTCTCGGTCTCCAGGGCGAGGGACGGCAACATCGTCGCGCTCGAAATGTGGGATGCCCAGGCCTTGCATCTCCTTGCCGCTCGCCAGGTACAGGCCGCCCGTGACGCGGGCGCGCTCGTGCACCTCCAGTTCGGGCTCAGCTTTCTGGCCAGGAGCCACATGCTCGCCGGCGACCTGACGACCGCCGCCGTGATGCTCGACGAAGCCAGCGTGATCGCCGAGGCGACCGGGAACCCGGCGCTGGTGAGCGCGCCGATGGTTCTCGCCGCGTGGCGCGGCCAGGAGCCGCGAGCATCTGAGCTGATCGACGCCAACTCAAAGGAGGCGGCCGCCCGGGGCTGGACGTCCAACGACTACGCGAGATCGGTCCTCTACAACGGCCTCGGGCGGCACGACGTCGCGCGCGATGCGGCCTGGCGGGCGTTCGAGCCCGATCCGATCGGATACGGATCGTGGCTGGTGCCCGAGCTTGCCGAAGCGGCATCCAGGACCGGCGACCGAGCGCTGCTCGAATCCGCCCTTCAATGGCTCTCGGAGCGTACCCGCGCGATCAGCTCAGACTGGGTGATCGGAATCGAGCGTCGGGTGCGCGCGCTGCTGAGCGAGGGCGAGGTCGCCGACGGCCTGTACCGCGAGTCGATCACGCACCTCGCCGGCACCCGTGTCCGCGTCGAGCTCGCCCGGACCCATCTCCTCTACGGGGAGTGGCTGCGCCGCGAACGGCGCCGCCGCGATGCCCGCGAGCACCTGCGCACCGCGCTCGAGGCGTTCACCGCGATGGGCGCCGACGCGTTCGCCGGCCGCGCCGAACGCGAGCTGCTCGCAACCGGCGAGCGAGCCCGCAAACGGACGGTCGACACGCGCGACCAGCTGACACCGCAGGAGCAGCAGGTCGCACGTCTTGCAGCGACAGGGAGGACCAACCGGGAGATCGCCGCCCAGCTGTTCATCACCCAGAGCACCGTCGAGTACCACCTGCGCAAGGCATTCCGCAAGCTCGATGTGAAGTCACGTACGCAGCTTGCACGACGGATCGATTAGCTGCGCGATACTCGCACCGCGATGTCGCGCGAGAACCACCCGTCCTCAGCTGCCTCGTCGCTGCCCGACGGGCTCGGCCGCGTGGTCGAGACTGACGCCCGTGTCGCCGGGGCTGATCTCGAACGCGTGTGCGCAGTGATCGCTGCAGAAGTAGAACGTCTCGCCGCCGAAGTTCATTCGCACGGCGTGTGCCCTGTCGACCTTCATCCCGCAGAACGGGTCGCTCGCGCCGCGTCGCATCGTCAGCGCGAACAGCGCCGCGAAGATACCGACGCCGAGGATGTTCATGAACAGCTTGTAGTCGACCTTGATCGAGCCGAAGATCTGCGCGCGCGTCGGGTGCGCGCTCGGGATCAGCCCGGCGGCGTTGAACAGCCCGTCGACGATCAGCGCCGAGACCACGATCGTCACGAACATCAGCGCGACGATCCGCGCCGTGTACGCGCTGCCGTAGTACTTGCGGTAGATCGCGATGATCGGCAGCACGATCAGGTCGGCGAAGATGAACGCGAGCACGCCCGCGAAGCCGATTCCGCCCGACCACAGGACCGCCGCGAGTGGGACGTTGCCGACCGAGCACACGAAGCTCGCGATCGCGATGATCGGCCCGACCAACGCGTTCTCGAGCAGCTTCACGCCGGACGGCGCGTGGGTGACGAACAGCGCGTTGAAGAACCCGTTGTGCAGCTGGCCGATGAAGCCGGCGAGCACGAAGCCGATCGTGATCTCCTTCCACACCATCGACCAGTCGTTGCGGAAGTTGTGCGCGACGTCCGACCACGCGCTGACGCTGAGCACCCGCGCGCGGATCGGAAGGCGGCTGCCGGCGCTCTGATGCTGGTGACCAGCGTCGGCTTGCTGCGCATGGCGGCGCGCGTCCTGCTCGAGGCGCCTTGAGACGAACACCCGTACGAGCAACGTCATCAACGCGATCAGCACGAGGCCGCCGACGAACTCGGCGAGCGTGAACTGCCAGCCGATCAGCACCCAGATCACGATTCCGAGCTCGATCACGAGGTTGGTCGAGGCGAACTGGAACGCCAGCGCCGAAGCGGCCGACGCACCCTTTCCGAACAGACTCTTGGCGATCGCGATCGCCGCGTAGCTGCATGACGACGACGCGGCTCCGAGGCCCGTCGCCAGAGCGACCGGGCGAAAGCCCGATCCGCCCAGCGCTTTCTGGATCCGCTCGCGAGGCGCCCACGCCTGCACGATCGCGCTGATCGCAAACCCGAGCGCGAGCGCCCACCACACCTCCCACGCCATCAGGAATGCGTCGCGCAAGCCGTGCCAGATGACTTCAAGAACGTCCATCGCGAATCTCCACCGAGGACATCCTGACGCGAAGCCCGCGCGGGTCCTGGCCGACGCGAACAGCAGCAGTCAACGGGCTCTGAGTGATTCGACGCGGCGCGGGTAGGGGACACGTACGAAAAACGAGACCCAGGAGACCAGATGACCGCGAAAACGCAGCATCCCGCTGGGCCCGTTCCCGAGCTTGAAGGTGTCGGCAAGGGAGCCGAATACGCGATCGCCGAGGGCGACGAGAACCACGAGCGAACGCCGGCCAGCGGCGATCACCCCGATCGCCGGGCGGTGCGTCGCAACCCAGCCACAGACCACTCAGACGTCGAGCAGGGCGTCGAAAAGCTCACCGAGATCAGCGGGAACTGACGTCCTGCGCGCGAGCGCAGATCAGCCGATCGCGCGCCCCCGTGGTATGCATCCCCACGCACCGCGAAGCGGTGAAACAGATGGCGCGCTGACCCAGGGAGACTGAGCGATGACAGACGGTGAGCAGACGGTCTTGGTGACGGGCGGCTCCGGCTTCCTCGGAGGGTGGTGCCTGGTCGAGTTGCTGCAGCGCGGATACCGCGCGCGAACGACCGTCCGCGACCTCGCGCGCGTGGGCGAGGTGCGCGCCGCCGTGGGCACGCAGGTCGACGCTCGCGACCGGCTCGAAGTCGTCGCCGCCGACCTGACCAACGACGACGGCTGGGCCGACGCCGCGGCCGGCTGTGACTACGTCCTGCACGTCGCCTCTCCGTTTCCCCCGGCGCAGCCGAAGGACCCCGACGAGCTGATCGTGCCGGCCCGTGACGGAGCGCTTCGCGTTCTGCGCGCGAGCCTTGGGGCGGACGTCAAGCGAATCGTGCTCACCTCGTCGGTCGCCGCCGTGCGCAGACCCGGCCCTGACTCGGTCGCAAACGGCCGCGACCTAACCGAGGAGGACTGGAACGATCCCGACAACCCCGATTCGACGCCGTACACCCGATCGAAGACGATCGCCGAGCGCGCGGCGTGGGACTTCATGCGCGCCGAGGGCGCCGAGGAGCGGCTCGTGACCGTCCAGCCCGGGGCGATCATCGGGCCGGTGCTCGGCCGCGATCGCTCCTACTCGCTGCAGGCGGTCGAGCGGATGCTGACCGGCAAGATGCCCGGCCTGCCGCGGCTCGGCTTCAGCTTCATCGACGTCCGCGACGTGGCCGCGCTCGAGGTCGGCGCGATGACCGCCCCCGAAGCCGGCGGTCAGCGGCTGATCGCCGCCTCGACGTTCCTGTGGTTCTCAGAAGTCGCCGCGATCCTGCGCGAGCAGCTCGGACCGGACGCGCGCAAGGTGCCGCGGCGCGGCGTGCCCGACTTCGTCGTGCGCGTCCTCGCGCGGTTCGACCCCGAGCTGCGCTCGATCGTCGGCGAGCTCGGGCACAAGACGACCTACTCCGTCGACAACGCCAGGCGCCGCGTCGGCTGGAGCCCGCGTCCGATGCAGGAGACGATCGTCGACTGCGCGCGCAGTCTGCTCGCGCACCCACCCGCCGAGGCGCCGGCGCGGTAGGGCCTGGCGCATGCGACGTATGCGAAGGCGCGCCCCGTTCAACGCGATGGCGAGCTTGGCCGCCGGCCTTGCGGCGTCCGTCGTGCTCGGATGCGGCTCGTCCGGACCGTCGCCCGTCCAGGTGGGTCAGCAGTGGTATCGCGCGACCGCCGCCGGCGACGGCAACAAGCTGTGCAAGCTCAGCACCGCCTTGCGCCAGCAGCGGTTCATCGAACTCGCCAAGCGCCTTCCCGGCGGCGCCAGCGGCGCCGCCAGCTGCCCCGCTGCGGTCGAGTTGACGCTCAAGCACTTCGGCGGCACCGCCAGGCTGGGGAAGCTCGCTCACGTGCACGTCCGCCTGCTCACCCAGAGCAAGACGACCGCCGAGGTGCAGGCCGAAAACGCCGCGCCGCTGCAGCTCGTCCGCTCCGGCCCGCGCTGGCTCGTGTCCGGGGCTGCGCCCCGCAGATGACGCTCAGCCGACGACCGTGACCAGACGCGCTCGTCGAGCTCGCGCATCGAGAGACACGTTCGCCGCTCGCCCGTCAGGTGCCAGCGGTCCCGTCAGGTGCCAGCGGTCAGCGCCCGCGTGCGCGAGGCACGTCAGCGCTCGCGGGCGCGTTCGGTCAGCGACGCGTACGCGTCCGGGCGGCGTGTCGTCAAGAACGGGAACAGCTCCAGCCAGTCCTCGCGCTGATCGAGGTCGAGGTCGGCGACCAGCACGGCCGGTTCGTCGCGCGGCGCCTGCACGAGCTTGCGCCCGTACGGGTCGCAGATGAACGACGACCCGTAGAACGTCAGCGCAGTGTCGCCGCCGGGCGGTCGCTCCTGGCCGATCCGGTTGACCGCGATCATGAACAGGCCGTTGGCGATCGCGTTGCCGACGATCACCTGCTCCCACAGCGGCTCTGTGTCGAACTGCGGATGGTCGGGCTCTGAGCCGATCGCCGTCGGGTACACGAGGACGTCTGCGCCCTCGAGGCTGTACGCGCGCGCCAGCTCGGGAAACCACTGGTCCCAGCACGTCGGAAGGCCTACGCGCGCGTCGGCGAGCGCGACCAGTCCGAACGCGCCATCGTCCGCCGGGCCAGGGCGGAAATAGCGGTCCTCGTGATAGCCCTCCGTGATCGGGATGTGCAGCTTGCGCGTGCGCGCGACGAGCGTCCCGTCGGGCGCGACGACGATCGCCGTGTTGAACCCGAGGCCGTCCTCGCCGTCCGCGCGCTCATACAACGACGCGTGCACGTGTGCACCCGTCTCCGCCGCCATCCGCGCGGCGAACGCGAACGTCGGACCGCCCGGCAGCTCCTCCGGCTCGGCCCCCGCCGCTCGTGGCCCGTCCGGGTCGATCGCGAAGTAGCGGCTCAGCGTGAGCTCCTGCAGGCAGATCAGCTCGGCACCCGCGGCCGCCGCCCGGCGGATCCCGTTCGCCAGCGCCTCGGCGTGCTCGCCGGCGTCGGGGTGCCAGCGCTGCTGGACGGCGCCGACGCGAAACGGCTTTCGCCGGGGACGACGCGTTCGCGCCGGTGACGTGCTCGGCCCGACGGACGTGATCAGGTGGATGTCGTCGGCCATCCATCAGACTCTACGTCGGCGCTGCCCCGGCGATGATCGCTCTAGCGACGCGTCCCACTGCGCCACAGCTCGCTCGGCTACGTTCTCAACGATGAGCACCCCGCTCGCATCGACGCCCGCCGCCGACGGCTTTCGGATGCCTGGTGAGTTCGAGCCGCATGCGGGCTGCTGGATGGCCTGGCCCGAGCGGCCCGACAACTGGCGCCTCGGCGCAAAGCCCGCCCAACGCGCGTTCGCTGCGGTCGCTGAGGCGATCGCCGGGTCCGAGCCCGTCACGATGGCCGTCTCCGATGCGCAGTTCGAGCATTGCCGCTCTGTCCTGTCGCCCTCCGTGCGCGTCGTCGAGCTCTCGACCGACGACGCCTGGATGCGCGACGTCGGGCCGACGTTCCTGCTCGACGACGCCGGCGGCCTGCGCGGCGTCGACTGGCGCTTCAACGCGTGGGGAGGGCTCGACGGCGGCCTGTACTTTCCGTGGGACCGCGACGACCGCGCCGCCGCGAAGGTGCTCGAGACCGAACGAGCGCCGCGTTACCGCGCGCCGCTCGTGCTCGAGGGCGGCTCGATCCACGCCGACGGCGACGGCACCGTGATGACCACCGAACAGTGCCTGCTCAACCCCAACCGCAACCCGGGGCTAACGCGCGAGCAGATCGAGCGCGCGCTGTGCGAGCACCTCGGCGCCGAGAAGGTCCTCTGGCTCGGTCGCGGGCTGTGCGACGACGAGACCGACGGGCACGTCGACAACCTCGCGTGCTTCGTGCGTCCGGGCGTCGTGCTGCTGAGCTGGTCCGACGTCCCATCAGACCCGCGACACGAGGTCTCGCTCGACGCGCTGCAGCGACTGCAGGCCGCTACCGACGCTCGCGGGCGCTCGCTCGAGGTCGTGTTGCTGCCGTTGCCGAGCACCGTCACGATCACCGGCGATGAGGCATCCGGCGTCGACGCCGTCGCCGGCACCCTCCCGCGCCGCGCCGGCGAGCGCCTCGCCGCGTCCTACGTCAACTTCTACATCGGCTCCTCGCGCGTCGTCTTCCCGCTGCTCGACGAGCGGCTCGACGACGAGGCCGCGGACGTCATTCGCCGCTGCTTCCCGGAGCGCGAGATCGTCGGCGTCCCCGCGCGCGAGATCCTGCTCGGCGGCGGCAACATCCACTGCATCACCCAGCAGGTCCCGCGAACACACGTTCGCTCGATCTAGGCTGATGGTTGAAACCGGCGATGAACGGGTAGCGAATTGGATGAGCGGGAACCGACCGCAAGCGCGGGGACCGACGTGCGGCGTTGCAAACGCCGAACTAGCTGGACAGCAAGGCCATTGACGGGTAATATGCTGTCGAGCAACGAGCCGGAGGCCCAAAGGGCTAACCGACAGGAGGCGTCATGACTACCAAGAACATGACCCGCTCGACTGCAGTACGTGAGCGCAAGAGCGCAAACGGTGGGGGCGAGGCAGAGCTCTTCACGCGCCACAGCGAGGGTGACCTTGCAGCGCGCGAAGCACTGGTGCAGCGTTTCATGCCGCTCGCGCGCAGCCTGGCCCGGCGGTACGACCGCTCGTCCGAGCCGTTCGAGGACCTCCTTCAGGTCGCGTCGCTTGGACTGCTGAAGGCGCTCGACCGCTTCGACCCCGAGATGGGTCACCCGTTCGCATCGTTTGCCGTGCCGACGATCCTCGGCGAGATGCGCCGCCACTTCCGCGACGCCGGCTGGTCGGTGCACGTCCCCCGCGGCTCGCAGGAACGCGCGCTGAAGGTCCGCGACGCTCAGGAGCGCCTCGCCAACACGCGTGGGCGCGCTCCGACAGTCAACGAACTGGCCGAGTACCTCGAGCTGAGCATAGAGGACGTGATCGACGCGCTCCAGGCGATTCAGGCGTACGAGTCGCTGTCGCTCGACGCGCCGCGCCCCGGCGCGACCGATGAGGCGACGTCCTATGGCGACGCGATGGGCGAGGAGGACGTGCGCTACGAGCTCGTCGAGCTCGACGCGACCGTCAGCGCCGTGCTCGGGCGGATCCCGCAGCGCGAGCGCCAGATCTTGCGGATGCGCTTCGTCGAGGACCTGACGCAGACGGAGATCGCCGAGCGTGTGGGGATCTCGCAGATGCAGGTCTCGCGCCTGCTGCGGCGCTCGCTGGACCAGCTGCGCGCAATGACGAGCTCGGCGGGCTAGACCCGCCGGCAGGGCGTCGTCCGGGCGCGATCGAAGCGGCTGGCCTGTCGGCGGGGACAGGTCGGCTAGCGTCGTGTGGTGATGGCCGAGCCTCCGAACGTCTCCCTGACGCTCTCAAACCAACCCGACAACGTCGTGCTGGTGCGTGTGGCGCTGAGCGCGATGGCCGAGGCCGTCGGCGTCGACGGCGTCGAGCTCAACGACATTCGCACCGCCGTCACCGAGGCGTGCAACAACGTCGTGCTGCACGCCTACGAAGGAGAGGAAGGCCCGCTCGAGCTCGAGCTGTACGTCGGTGGCGAGGCTGTCGAAGTCGTAGTTCGCGACAACGGAACCGGGATCAAACCGCACATCCGCGCAGATGGCGAGCCCGCGCTTGGGATCGGGCTGTCGATCATCCAGGCGCTCGCGCCGCGCGTCGAGTTCCGCGACGTCGCCGGCGGCGGCACCGAAGTGCGGATGGAGTTCGCGACACCCACCCAACGCAACCTGCAAGCGCTGGTGCAGAACGGATTTCACCCGCCCGACGTCGCCCACTCGGAGCTCGCCACGACCACCGGCCTGGCGCTCGCGCCGAGCGAGCTCGCCCGCAAGGTCCTCCCGCGCGTGATCTGTGTGCTGGCCGCGCGCGCGCATTTCACGACCGATCGGATCGCCGATGCCGAACTAGTCGCCGAGGCGCTCGTCGCGCAGGCCTCGCAGGCGAGCGCCGTCGAGCACCTGAAGATGTCCGTCGCCGTCGAGCCGCGCAGCCTCGAGCTCCGCGTCGGGCCGCTCCACGACGGGCGCGCCGAGCACCTGATCGAGGGCTCCGTGCTAGGCGACGTCGACCCCGTGATCGAGCGGCTGACAGACGATCAGCGCCTGGTCGCCGACGGCGGCGGCAAGGTGGTCGCCCTGCGCCTGCGCGACGAGCGCTGACGTCCGGCGCACCGCGGTGGGGCGCAGACGGCTCCCCAGAGCGCGTTTGGGCATAAAAAAGGCGGTGACCGCCGGGGGTAGCGATCACCGCCTGAGGGAGGACAACTCCAGAGTTGTTGATTCCCGCCCGGCACGCCTCTAAACATTTCTTTGCAGAAATTTTTCCCAGGCCCGTTTGAGGCCCCGCGGGCGGCGTCGGTCGCGGCACGCCGGGGAGCGCTCAGCGGCCAGCCGGCGAGGCGCGAGCACGATCGCGACCGTCGGATTGGTGACTGCTCGCACGGGGTAAACGGCAGGCACGCGCCCGTGATCGTTGGTCGGGCCACCACGAA
>DASXIJ010000082.1:0-23741 GCA_036498045.1 Solirubrobacteraceae bacterium | reverse complement strand
GGGCGCGACTCCTCGGCCAGCGACGTGATCGTCAGCGCGCCGCGCGCCGATGACTCGAGCACGTCGGTCGCCTCCTCGAGCGAGCGTGCGTACAGCTCGACGAGCAGGTGGACGATGATGCGCGAGTCGTCCTCGTGCTTGTGAAAGCGCACGTGCGTGAAGAACTCGCGCACGCCGTGGTCGCCGAACGCCGCATAGGAGAGCGCGTCGCCCGCCTCCGGGCCGGAGCAGCTCTCGACCTCGTCGGCATCGACCGTGACCGTGCACGACGCGACCCACGGCGTGCCGGCGATCATCCGTTCCCAGCGATCCTCGATCGGCTCCACCCGACTGTTGTTGAAACCGAGGTGCGGCTGGTCGTGCATGCAGTCCAGGCATTGCACGACCGCCTCCTGCAGCTCGTCGATCACTTCGGCGCGCTCGCCCGTGTCCGGATCGATCTTGTGGATTCCCTCGTAGTGGACCTGCACCTCGAGGTCCTGTGACCAGCAGCGATAGCAACGCAACCAGCTGCGCGCGCCGGTCTCCGGGGTCGAGCCCTCCATGGGCGCATTGTAGGACGAGCCCCCCGCCGGGCTGCGCGCGGGGCAGGTCTTATTTGGTGGGGCCGACCTGGGTCGTGAGCGTCACCTGTGGCTGGCCGGAGCCGATCGTCGTCGCCTGGACCCTGAACGTCAGCTTGCCCTTCGTCAAGCCTGAGACCTTCAGCACGGTGAACGTCGGGCTCGTGACCGTCGTGACCTTGAGCTTTCTGACCCCCCGACGAGCTGACTTGGCGACCGTCTTTCCATGATTTACGAGCCGCAACTGCGAGATCGTGAACTTGTCGAGCGGGCTCGCCCAAGTCAGCGCGATGCGAAGCGATTTGGTGCTTGCGCCGATCGAGACGTTGTGGGCCTTGCCGGCGCCCTGCTTCAGCAGGTCCGTGAAGCTCTGCGGCGGGGTCTGGCAGCTGATCGCAGCGCCGATCGTGTTCATCACAGACTGAAGCTGACTGGAGTCGGTCAGCGGGAAGAAATGCCCGCCCGTGTCGCTTGCGATCGTCTGCAGCCGCTGCTGCGCTTCAGCGTCTGCGACGCCCGAGCTGAAGCCGATCACGTACGTCGGCACCTTGTGCGTCAGGTGGCCGTTGTTGTACGTGCCGACGTCGTGCCCGCCATCGGTCAGGAAGATCCGGGCCTGGGCAGTGGGGTTGTCCGCGTCGGACTGGGCGAAGGCGGCGTTGTAGTCGGTGCCGCCGTTGTCGGCCTTGATCTTGCTTTCCAGCGCGGCTTCCATCGCGGCGGCATTCGCGCCGATCGGCAAAGGCTTGAACACGGTGTCCGCCGAAGGCGTCGAGCTTTCGAAGAAGTTCCCGCCGAACTCGATCGCGCCGAGCGTGGTGGTCGGGCTCAAGTCGTTGATCAGGAGCTTCAGCCCCTTGACGCGCAGCGTGCCCGGGTCCGTGAAGGCCATCGAGCCCGAGTCGTCGATGATCGCCTCGATGTTCGTCGCCGGCACGCACTGGCTCGCGTGCGCGACCGGCGCGGCGCCGCCTGTCGGGGCGGCGATCGCCGCGACGACAGCGCCCGCCGCGAAAGCACCGAACAGAGATTGCCCAACACGCTTCATTTGCCGCACCCCCCGATGGTCCGCCGTTCATCTGGATCGCCACAGGCTGCGCTCGCACCGCCGCGCTCCCGCAACCCTCCGGGACTGTACCCGAGGTCATGGTCGCTAAGTCCACGGAGTCGAACGTATGGCCAGGCCAGCGACGGCTCGCCCGCGTTCGCTAGTGGTGGCGGAGCCTTGCGCGCCTTCCTCTCACGACGAGCCTGACGTTCTCGTTCGTCGGCTTGCCGCCCAGCCGCGATCGGTAGCCGATCCGGACCGTCAGCGCGATCTTGCGCCCGCGTGCAAGCGCCGCCGCGAGGCTGCGTGAGGGCGCGATCACGAGCTTCAGAGCTGCGCCTGCGCGCGCCGGCGCCGTCACCTTGCCCGAGACGGTGCTGCGCGGACGGCAGCGTGCGCCGAGCGCGACCTCTCCGTGCTTGCACCTGAGGCCCCGTCGCGCATGCGTGCGACCGAGCGCGAGGCTCGCCGTCGGCACGGTGACCCCTGCTCGCGCGACACCCTGCTGGCGGGGGACGATCACGATCGTGACCTTCCCCCCTCTCGTCGCGCGCAGGCTGCGAAGCGAGAACCTGCTGCTCGCGCTCCTCGCGGCCGCTGCCCAGACGACCTGGGCGGTCGCCGCCGGATCGCTCGCCGTCGATTCGCCGCTGGCGCTGAGGTCGAGGAACATCCGCACGGTGTCGGCGCCGATCGCCGTGCCCGTGTAGCTGATCGTCGCCACGCCCGTCGGTCCCGTCAGAACGCTCCCCGTTTTCGGGGTCGCGTTGCCGATCGTGTAGACGATCGGGCGGTTGGCGTATGGGGCGCCGGTCGTGTCGGTCGCGGTCACCAGGACGGTTGCCATCTGGCCTACCGCGACGGTCTGCACCGCAGGTGCCACCGCCAACGGGCGGGGAACCGAGGCGCGGTTGACGATCGTGTACGTCGCGTGTTCGCCGGGCTTCAGCGGTTTGTTCAGGTGGTCGTCCCAGCTAACGCCGGCGCCGGCGTCCAGGGCGTTCGGGTCGACCGTGTCGTTGAACACCGGCCCTTCGCCGCCGGCCGCGCGGACCGCTGCCCAGATGCCGCTGTCGCCTGCGCTCGTCGCCGGGCACCCCGCCGCTTCGGGCACGACGTTCCAACAGCCGGCCGCATAGTTCGCCCACGGCGGCGATGGCGCCGCCGCTTCCACAAGGCCGCCGATCGCTCCGGCCCCTTCGACCTGGCCGCCGACCAGACGTGGCGGACCGGCGAGCAGCAGCCCGGTCGCGAACGCCCCGCCGCCGATCGCCAGGTCGCCGGCGTAGATCGCGTGGAAGCGCAGCGGCGTCGCCGGTGCCGGGCTCAACCCCGACAGCGGCGCCTGGCCGGTCAGGTTCTCGACGTCGAACGTCGACGTGAACTCTCCCTGTCCGACGACGTACGTCGTCGTCTGACGGACCAGCGCGTAGTCGCCTTCTTTGGCCTTCGTCGGGTCGTTCACCGAGTAGGTCGTCACGAGCGCGTACGGATCAGACGTCGAGCCGGAGCCGGTGACGGTCCCCTGGCTGACGGGCGTGTACTGCGCTGCGAGCCCCGGCCCCCGCACGCCTTCGAAGCCGAACACCTTCTTGGCGAGGAACGGCGGGTTGCCGGATTCGATGAAGCCGAGGAAGAAGCCGCAGTCGCCGAGCGCGCCGGTTGGGGGGTAGAAGTCGTTGGACAGGGCGGCGTTGCTCGACTGACACTGCCCGAGCGGACCGATCGAGACGCTCAGCGGGCTACCCGGCAGCGTGACCGGTTGCGCAGCGACGGCTGCCGACGTCGACCACGACGCGGACGCGAGCACGAGCAGCAGGAGCGGGGCGGCGAGCCGGGTTCGCACGGCGACCGAGGCTAGCCGAACGTGAACGCGTAGCCGGTGACGCCCGGCGGCAGGCGCAGGGCGAGGCGGTGGCGCCCCGTGCGGGGAAGCGAGACGAGCGTGTACAGGCGCTGGCCGCGGACGGTGACCCGTGCGCCGCGCACGTCCGAGCCGGCTGCGGCAGCATCGATCGGGCGCCCGTCGAGCAGCACGCGCACCGAGCGTGGACGTTCGCCTTCGGAGCTGAGCACCAGATAGACGTGCTGGGCCTGGAACTCGACGTCGATCCCCGCGTTGGCGATCGCCGTCGCCGGCTGGCCGCCGATCCGCCAGGTGCCGCTGAGCGCGAAGTCGTTGAGCGCGAGCGAACCGCCGGGGGCGACTCCGTAGTCGTGCACGCCGTTCTTCGGTTGGTCGATCCACCCTTCGGCGCGCTCGGTGCCGAGGTAGGTCTCCGGCGTGGTCTGCTGGCTGGGCACGACGACGCCGGTCGGTCGGCTCTTGGCGCCGACCGCGCCGCCGGCTTCGGCAAGCAGCGCGCGGATCGCCGTTTCGGTCTTGTCGTAGTCGCCCTCGCCGAACGTCGCGTAGCGGACGTGCCCCTTCGCGTCGATCAGGTAGTCGGCCGGCCAGTACTCGTTGCCATAGGCGTTCCAAGTGCCCATTTCGTTGTCCTGCACGACGGGGTAGCGCAGGCCGAACTGGCTGATCGCGTTGGCGACGTTCGGCGCGTCGCGCTCGAACGCGAACTCGGGCGTCTCCACGCCGACGATCGTCAGCCCGTCGCGACGATATGTCGAGTCCCACGCCTTCAGATAGGGCAGCGTGCGGATGCAGTTGATGCACGTGTACGTCCAGAAGTCGACGAGCACGGTGCGGCCGCGCAGCGACGCCAGCGAGAGCGGCCGCATCCCGGGCGTGTTGAACCAGTCCTGCGTCTGGGTGAAGTCGGGCGCCGGCCCCAGGTCGCGCAGCCCGTGTGCGGCCGCGAGGAGCGTCGCCTGGCTCGCGTTCGCCGGCGCCGCCTTGACGCTCGATCCGGAGCCGCCGCAGGCTGAGGAGCCGTTGGCCGGGGCGAACCTGACTTCATGCCCGCTCACTTCGTGCAGGTGCTTCGTGATCGTCCGCGAGCACTCAAGCGACGCCGTCAGGTTGACGTCGGGGATCTGCTGTGCGACGAACTGATCGAAGTTGACGTCCAGGTTCGTGAGGATCGCGACCGCCGTCAGCACCATGATCGCGCCGAGCGCGCGCTGCAGCAACGGCCCCCGGCCGGCGCGGCGCACGCGGTCGAACAGCCGCCTGCCGCCGAGCGTCAGGGCGAGCAGCACGATCGCCGAGCCGAGCGCGTAGGCGATCGCGATCGTGATCGTGCGTCCGGAGGCGGCGCTGACCGAGATCACCGCCGCGAGGATCGGGCTCGCGCACGGCGTGTAGACGAAGCCGAGCGCGCCGCCGACGAGCAGGCCCGAGCGGAACCCGTCGCCGCGATGTCGCGGACCGAAGCGCGCGAGGCGCGAGAGCGGCGCCTCGATCCGCGCCGCGACGTCGGGCACGAGCAGCGCGGCGCCAAAAGCGAGCAGGACGACGACCGCCACGGCTCGCAGCGGGTCACTGCCGAGCCCGACGCCGTCGACGAGCTTTGCGACCCCGACGATCGTCACGGTGAACGTGACCGACAGCCCGAGCACGATCCCCAGCGGCCGCCGCCGACCGCCGACTGCGCCGGCCGACAGCAGCGCCGGCAGCACGGGCAGCACACACGGCGACAGGGCCGTGCCGGCGCCGGCGAGGATGGCGAAGCCGATCAGGACAATCATCTGCTGTCACTCCTGCAGTCAGCCGGCCCCGCGGCCTGTCACACACGACCGATCCGGCGCTGTGTTTGGAGCCTACGGTCAGCCAGCCGGCTACGCGCCGGCAGCGGCGCGCAGCGTCGCGTCGAAGTCGCTCTTGGCGATCGGCCCGACGCACGGGGTGTCGGCGCCAGCCGCCCGGTAGCGCTCGAGCCCGGCGCGCACGTGCGACTCGTCGCCGATCGCCGTCAGCTCGGCGAGGAACTCGTCGGAGATCGCCCGCTGCATCGCGGGCAGGTCGCCTGCTGCGGCGTCGTACGCAGCGATCTCGGCGCCGAACCCCGAGCGCTCGATCATCGCGCGGTAGAACGGCAGCCCGAAGTACGGAATCAGCTCACCGCGGATCGTCGCCCGCGCGGCGTCGGGCTCATCGGTGAGGGCTGCCGGCACCGCCGGCGCGACGTCGAACCCCTCCAGCGTCAGCCCCGCGCGCTCGCGTCCCGCGCGCAGCTCCGGGATCACCACCTCCTCGATGTAGCGCGGCGTGCACAGCCACAGCAGGACGCCGTCGGCGATCTCGCCGGCGAGGCGAAGCATCGCCGGGGAGAGGGCGGCGAGGTAGATCGGCAGCTGCGGGCGGTGCTCGATCCCGAGCAGGCGAAAGCCGGTGCGCCACTTCTCGCCCTCCGGCGGCTCCTCGCCTCGCAGGATCGCGCGCACGATCCCCGCGTACTCGCGCATCTCGGCGACCGGCCGCTCGATCGTCTGGCCATGCCAGCCCTCGACGACCGGGCGGTGCGAGACGCCCAGTCCGAGGTTCAGGCGCCCGCCGCTCAGCTCGTCGATCGTCGCCGCCGTCTGCGCCATCGTCGCCGGCGTGCGCGTGTAGATCGGCACGACGCCCGTGCCGACGCGGATCCGCGTCGTCGCGAGCGCGTACGCGGTGACGACCGTCAGCGACTCGCGCCCGGCGATGTGCGTGACGTACGCGCAGTCGTAGCCGAGCGACTCGGCGAGCCTGACCCGCTCGACCGCGCCGTCGAGCGAGCGCCCGCTCGAGACGAAGCACCCCGTCGCCATGCGCGCCAGCATATGTGAGCGCGTGGCATGGCGCGCGGCGCGGATCCCTCGCGCGAGGCGCGCACGCGCCGTCGCCGAGGGCCAGCTCAGCGACGCAGCAGCACGTAGACGGTGCAGATCGCGAATCCGATCTGGCCGAACGCGAGCGCCGTGCCCAGGTTGACCGCGCCGAGCGCGCCGGCCAGTGCGCTCGCGAGCACGAACGCGCCGAACATCAGGGCGAGGTCGATCAGCGGACCCCGCCTCATCGCACGCCCGCGGCGTGCTCGAGCGCGGCGACCAGTGCGGCGGTCTCGAGCGCCGGCTCCTGTGCCGCGAGCAGACGCTCGGCCGCACGCCGTCCGCCGAGGGCCCGCATGCCGCGCTCGCCGTGCTCGTGTGCGAAGTCGGCAAGTGCGGCCGAGCGCCGCGCCCGCAGCCGCCGCGCCCCGACGTCGCCGCCGCCGCGCCGCTCGCGCAGTGCGTCGGTCAGCTCGCCGATTCCCTGCGGCGGTGACAGTGATGAGACCGCGACGACAGGCGTCGCGCTCGACCCGAGCGAGCGCAGCGCCGCGGCGATGTCGCGCCGCGTGCGCGTCGCGAGCTGGCCGAGGTCGGCCTTGGTGATCACCAGCACGTCGGGGATCTCCATGATCCCCGCCTTGAGGAACTGCAGGACGTCGCCACTGCCCGGCTGGACGACGACGGCGACCGTGTCGGCGACGTCGGCGACCTCGGTCTCGGCCTGGCCGACACCGACCGTCTCGATCACCACGACGTCGAACGCCGCCGCCAGCGCATGAGCCGCGGCGCGCGTCGCCCACGCCAGGCCGCCGAGGCGCTCGCCGGCGGAGGTCGAGCGGATGAATACGCCGCGATCGTGCGCGTCGAAATCGATCCGTGCGCGGTCGCCGAGCAGCGACCCGCCCGAGCGGCGAGAGCTCGGGTCGACGGCGAGCACCGCGACCGTCTGCCCGTTCTCTCGCCACGCTCGCAGCAGCGCCGACAGCAGCGTCGACTTGCCCGCGCCGGGCGGCCCGGTGATGCCGATCACGTGCCCCGGCGCCTCGCCGCCCAGGGCGGCCGGCGAGACCTCGGCCAGCAGCGCCGCGGCCTGCTCGCGGTCCTCGCGCGTTGCGCTCTCGAGCAGGTTCAGCGTGGCGGGTGCCGCGCCGAGGTCGCGTTCGCGCAGGCGGGTTCCGAGCGCGGCGCCGTCTCCGTCCTGCGGCCGCGCCGTCCCGTTCATGCGACGCCGTCCCCGTCGTGCGGCCGAGGTGCGCCGCTCACGCGGCGCTGCTGGCCGAAGCGGCGCTGGGAGCAACCGGCGCCGCGCCGTTCGCGGCTGTGCCGTCGCGGTCGAGCAGCTCGACGATGTCGCGCATGATCTGAGTGATGTCGAAGTCCTTGGGCGTGTACACCGCGGCGACGCCCGCCGCACGCAGCGCTGCCACGTCCTGCTCGGGGATGATCCCGCCGACGACGACCGGAGCCGTGACGCCGGCCTCGCGCAGCGCGTCGATCACCGCCGGGATCAGCTCGCGGTGCGAGCCCGACAGGATCGACAGGCCGATCACGTGGACGCCCTCCTGTAGCGCCGACGCCGCGATCTGCGCCGGCGTGAGGCGGATCCCCTCATAGACGACGTCCATCCCGGCGTCGCGCGCGCGCACGGCGATCTGCTCAGCTCCGTTTGAGTGGCCGTCGAGCCCGGGCTTGCCGACGAGGATCTTCGGCCGGCGTCCGAGCTTCTCCTCCAGGCGCGCGACCTCCTCGCGCAGCTCGGCGAGGTCGATGTCGGCAGGCGCCGCGGCGGCCTCGCCGACGCCGGTCGGCGCGCGGTAGCTGCCGAACACGTCGCGCAGCGTGCGCGCCCACTCGCCGGTCGTCGCGCCTGCGCGCGCCGCGGCGATCGTCGCGACCATCAGGTTCTCGTTCTCGTCGCGCGCCGCCTGCGCGAGCTCGGCCAGCGCCGCGTCGACGGCGGCCTGGTCGCGCCCGGCCCGCCACGCGCGAACGTCCTCGATCTGCTGAGCTTCGATCGCGGGGTCGACGACGAGGATGCCGCCCTCGGCATCTGCCGTGAGCGGTGACTCCTCGGTCTCGGTGAAGCGGTTCTGGCCGACGACGACCTGCTCGCCCGTCTCGATCCGGCGGATCCGCTCGCGATGGGAGTCGACGAGCGCGCCCTTCATGTACGCGACCGCCTCGACCGCGCCGCCGTGCTCGGCGACGACCGCCATCTCCGCGCGCGCGCCGTCGAGCAGCTCGGCGACGAGCCCGTCCATCACGATCGAGCCCTCGAAGATGTCGGGGTACTCGAGGATGTCTGTTTCATAGGCGAGCACCTGCTGGATCCGCAGTGACCACTGCTGATCCCACGGGCGCGGCAAGCCGAGCGCCTCGTTCCACGCCGGCAGCTGGATCGCGCGCGCGCGGGCATCGCGCCCGAGCGTGACGGCGAGCGCCTCGAGCACGATCCGCTGCACGTTGTTCTCCGGCTGCGCCTCGGTCAGCCCCAGCGAGTTGACCTGCACGCCGTAGCGAAAACGCAGGTGACGGCGATCCTGCACGCCGTAGCGCTCGCGGCCGAGCTCCTCCCACAGGATCGACATCGCGCGCAGCTTGGCGTGCTCCTCGACGAACCGGACGCCGGCGTTGACGAAGAACGAGATCCGTCCGAAGACTTCTTCCATCAACTGCTGCGCCTCAGCGCCGCCCGGCTCATGTGCGCGCTCGACGCGCGCGCGCGCGGAGTCGAGCACGGCGATCGCGTTGCTCATCGCGTAGGCGATCTCCTGGACCGGCGTCGCGCCCGCCTCCTGCAGGTGATACGAGCAGATGTTGATCGGGTTCCACCGCGGGACGTGCTCGACGGTGTAGGCGATCATGTCGGCGATCAGGCGCATCGACGCCGCCGGTGGAAACGCATAGGTCCCGCGCGCGAGGAACTCCTTGATGATGTCGTTCTGCGTCGTGCCTTGAAGCGAGTCCTGCGCGACGCCCTGCTCCTCGGCGACGACGACGTACAGCGCAAGCAGCCACGCGGCGGTCGCGTTGATCGTCATCGACGTGTTCATCTCGCCGAGTGGGATCCCCTCCATCAGCGTGTCCATGTCGCCGCGGTGGGAGATCGGCACGCCGACCTTGCCGACCTCGCCGCGAGCGAGCTCGTCGTCGGGGTCATACCCGGTCTGCGTCGGCAGGTCGAACGCGACCGACAGGCCCGTCTGGCCCTTGGCGAGGTTGCGCCGGTACAGCTCGTTCGACGCCTTCGCCGTCGAGTGCCCGGCGTAGGTGCGCATCATCCACGGCCGGTCTCGCTCGGGCAGCCGCGGTGACTGATCGCCGCTCATTCCAGCAATTGTACGGTCGCGCGGCTCGCTTTATCCTCTTGCGCGTGTCTGGAACGATCGAGCTGCCGCGGACGGGCGGCCCGGGGAGCGGCCTGGGCGGCTCGTGGAGGGTGATCGTGCGCAACGACGATCACAACACCTTCGAGCACGTCGCGCGCACGCTCGCGCGCTTCATTCCCGGCGTGTCGCTTGCGCGTGGCCACGAGATCGCCAACGTGATCCACAGCTCCGGGCAGGCGATCGTCTACACCGGCATGCAGGAGACCGCCGAGCACTACTGGGAGCAGCTCAAGGGCGCCGGTCTGACGATGGCGCCCCTGGAGCAGTGCTGAGCTAGGCCGACTCGCCCTCGACGATGCCGCGAGGGCTGCCGTTGCCGGCGCGACCGTTGCCGTGGCCGTTGGGGCCCGGCGCCGCGTGGATCTCGCCGCCGACCGTCATGTCCCACCAACCGTAGGTCACGGGCACCTGGTACCAGCCCGAGTGGGTCACGCGAAAGCGCGTCATCTCCGGGCCGACCCAGTAGCCCTCCCACTGCAGGTGGTCGTCGAACTCGGCGAGCTGTTGGAACTTGTAGCGGTCATCGCGCGAGCGATAGATCGCATACGAGGTCGCGCCGTAGCGCAGCGCCGCGGCGGCGATCGGCTCGAGCTCGCGCTCGAACGCGTCCGCGCGCAATCCCGTCGCGTACCACGGGATGATCACGGTGCCTGCCATCAGGCGCCCACCTCGGCGTGGATCGCGCCGGGCCCGTCGGCCGTCTTGCCTTCGCCCTCGTGCTCGGCGCCGACGAGGATCGAGATCTTGCCGAGGTGCTTGTTTTCGAGCATCAGCTGGTGCGCTTCGGCGACGCCCTCGAAGCCGAGCGTGCGCCACAGCACCGGGCGGATCTGACCGCTCTCGATCAGCTCGTTGGCCTTCATGCACTCATACGCGTTGGCGAAGTGCGAGCCGAGGATCTCCTTCTGCTTCATCCACAGGTAGCGCACGTCGAAGTCGAGGTTGTAGCCGGTCGTGCCGGCGCAGATCACGACCTTGCCGAACGGCTTGACCGTGAAGACGGACGTCGGGAACGTCGCCTGGCCGACGTGCTCGAAGACGATGTCCGGCGCGTCGCCGAGCAGCGTCTTGACGCGCTTTGCGAATTCGCGCGAGACGCCGAAGCGCGCCTTCTCCTCCTCGGGCGTCTCCGAGCCGGTGCGCATCATTCCCGCGAACTCTGCGCGGTCGATGTAGTCGACGGCGCCGAGGCGCTTGACGAGCTCGCCCTTGTCGGCCGAGGAGACGACGCCGACGCAGTGCGCTCCCGCAGCCGCGCACAGCTGGGTCGCGAAAACGCCGAGCCCGCCGGCGGCGCCCCAGATCAGCACGTTGGCGCCGGCCTGGATCTTGCAGCGCGTGATCAGCATCCGGTAGGCCGTGAAGTAGACGAGGCCGTATGAGGCGGCCTCCTCCCACGTCAGCGCATGCGGCTTGGGCAGCAGCTGCTGGGCCTGGACCTTGGTGAACTGCGCAAACGACCCCCACGTCGTCTCGTATCCCCAGATCTTCTGCGAGGGCGCCGCCATCGGGTCGAGGCCGTGGACCTCGGGGTCCTCGTACGACGCCTGGTTGCAGTGCACGACGACCTCGTCGCCCGGCTTCCAGCGCGTGACGCCCGCGCCGACCTTCCACACGACGCCCGACGCGTCCGAGCCGCCGATGTGGTGGCCGTACTGCGGGTGGTCGCCGTACTTCATCACCGACACCGGCTTGCCCAGCGCCGCCCAGACGTTGTTGTAGTTCACGCCCGCCGCCATCACGCGGACGATCACCTCGAACGCGCCCGGCTCGGGCACCTCGATCTCCTCGACCTGGAAGGCGTCCTTCGGTTCGCCCTGGCGCTCCTCACGGATCACCCAGGCGGCCATCGTCGCGGGCAGCTCGCCGGGCTCGGTGCTGATGTCGGATACCTGCTGCAGGTCTAGTGCCACGGGCGGTTGAACCTCGCGTGTCGGGGACGGGTGCGCAGGCAATCCTACCGTTGACGGGTGCTCGGGAGGCCGTCGCCGGGCGTCTCGGTCACCCGACACCGGGCTGGAACGGCAGCTCGACGACCTGGGCGCTCACACCCGCGTCGCCGACCGTGACTGCGTCGCCCGGCGCAGCCTCGCGCCGCACGAGCGCTAGTGCGATCGGTCCGAGCGCGGGGGAGACGGCGACGCTGCCGACGTGGCCGACCGAGCGCTCGCCGAGGCGCAGCTCCTCGCCGGTGGCGACCGGCGCCGACAGCCGCAGCCCGCGCAGGTGCCGGTTGGGCTTGCCCCTGTAGTGGAGCCGCGCGACCGTCTCCTGGCCTACGTAGCAGCCCTTGGTGAAGCTGACCGCGCGGTCGTTGAGCCCGGCCTCCTGGGGAATCGTGCTCGCGTCGATGTCCACGCCGTAGCGCGGGCGGCCGAGTTCCACGCGAAGGCACTCTGCGGCCTGCTCGGAAACGGCGCTCGCCCCGCGGCCGATCAGCACATCGCGCAGCCGCTCGGTGTCGCGCGCGTCGCACAACAGGTCGATGCCGACATCGGTGCGGATCGCGAGCGCTCCGATGCCATCGATCTCGACCAGGGCGTTTGCGTTCTCCTCGGCGGCCGGCGTAGCTGTCGCGCCAGCGCCGTCCGCGCTCGCCTCGCGGTCCGCGCTGGGCCCGCGGTCCGCGCTGGGCTCGCGGTCCGCGCTGGGCTCGCGGTCAGCGCTGGGCTCGCCGTCAGCGCTGGGCTCGCCGTCAGCGCCGTCGCCGACCCGAGCGACGCGCTCCGAGTCGGGCCCGATCAGCGACAGCAGCCCGCGCTCGACCGTGCGCTTGTGCAGCTCGACCGCGAAGCCGACCTTGAAGCGGCGGATCATGTCGAATAGAGCCTGCAGCGCGACTCGCTCGGTGTCGAGCAGCAGTTCGCTCGGCGCGGCGCGCTCGGGCAGGGCAGCGGCGTCCCCCGGCCCTGCGGCAGGCCTGTCGCCATCGCCGACCGCGAGAATCCGCACGTCGCCGAGCATCTTGCCCTTGTGCGTCAGGAACGCCGCGTAGCGCCCTTCGCCGGCGCGCAGGTCGGCAAGCTCGTTGGTCACCTGGCCGTTGAGGAACTCGATCGCTCCGGCGCCCGTCAGCGCGAGCTTGCCGCGCTCGGAGCGGTCGACGATCCCGCACGAGTCGTGCAGCGCGCGGAGCTCTACCGCGAGCAGATCCGTGTCGGTTGCGGCCACGCTTTCGAGCATAGCCACGCTACGCTTGCGCGCGATGGGTCTCGCCGACACCTTCCAGCAGACCGTCGACGCGCTGCCGGAGGACTGGACGGACCTCGAGCTCGACCTGCGGCTCGCCGACGAGTCTCGCTACGTCGAAGCCGCGACGTTCCTCGCGACGTGCAACGCGCGTCCCTACTCCAAATACGACTGGCACTGGCGTCTGATCGTCGCGCATACGTTCGGCCACGGGGCCGCCGCGCCGACGGTCCACGGGACCCTGAAGCTGCTCGACGAAGCGGGCATCGCCGGCGAGCTGGCCGTGCGCGAGACGCGCAGTGGCCGCGCCGAGATCAGGGAGGGGTGGGGGCGCCCGCAGTCGGCACGCGAGGAGTTCCGCCGCCTCCGAGCGCAGTAGCGATGGCGCGCGTGCTCGCGCTCGTCCCCGACCTGCTGTTCGGCTCGCGCGTTCAGGGATCGCTCGCAGCGGCCGGCGATGACGTCGAGCTGATCGGCGACGCGCCGCGCCTGCGCGAGCGCCTGTCCGCGCCCGACGAGCCGCGCCCCGACGTGCTCGTCGTCGACCTGACCGACGCCCAGCTCGACGGCGCCTCGCTGCGCGAATCGCTCGTCGAGAACGACCTGCTCGACGCGATCAAGACGATCGCGTTCTACTCGCACGTCGACGTCGACACGGGCGCTCGCGCGCGCGAGGCCGGGTTCGACCTCGTCGTGCCGCGCTCACGGATGGCGCGCGAGGGCGCCCAGCTCGTCGCGCGCCTCGCTCGCGACGGCTGACCGGCGAGTCAGGCCGAGCGCAGCAGCAGCGGGTGCCCAGGGGCCGCGCCGGGGCCCGGCAGCCCGCGTGCTTCGCGCGCGCTCAACGGCTTGCCGCACTTCTCGCAGATCCGGTGCTCGTCGACGCTCCCGCCGCAGTCGCGGTGTTCGAGCACGACCGCCGGGCCGCCGGGGGGCGGGGTGTACCGGTCGCCCCACTGCATCAGCGAGACGACGACCGGCCACAGGTCGAGGCCCTTCTCGGTCAGGCGGTACTCGTAGCGCGCCGGGCGCTCCTGATACGGGCTGCGCTCGAGCACGCCCTGCTCGATCAGGCGCTCCAGCCGCGCCTGCAGGACATTGCGCGCGATCCCGAGGTCCGCCTGGATCTGGTCGAAGCGGCGCAGTCCGAGGAACACGTCGCGGACTATCAGCAGCGACCAGCGCTCGCCGACCACCTCCAGCGCGCCGGCGATGCTGCACATCTGGGTCTTGTAGTCGTTGCCGAGCATCTGCCGCTTCCCCGTTCGTCCGCTCCTCTCAAAAATCATAACAGGTCAGTTGCATCACGCAACTGATGTGCTAGGGTCCGTTTCGTGATGCAACGGAAATGGGTCGTGTCGCTGATCGTGTGCACCGGCGTGTTCATGGCGAGCCTCGACCTGTTCATCGTCAACATCGCGTTTCCCGCGATCGGCATGCACTTCGGCGGCGCGTCGCTGTCGTCGCTGTCGTGGATGCTCAGCGGCTACGCGATCGTGTTCGCCGCGCTGCTCGTGCCCGCCGGACGCTGGGCCGACGCGTTCGGGCGAAAGCGTGCATTCCTGCTCGGCCTCGCGATCTTCGTGCTCGCCAGCGCAGCGTGTGCGCTCGCTCCGTCGGTCGCGTTCCTCGTCGGTGCGCGTCTCGTTCAGGCTGCAGGCGGTGCGCTGATGCTGCCGACGTCGCTCGGGCTGATGCTGCCCGAGTTCGGCCCCGACGAGCGCCACGTCGCGATCGGCGCGTGGGCCGCGACCGGTGGGATCGCCGCCGCCGCGGGACCGCCGCTCGGCGGCCTGCTCGTCCAGGCCGACTGGCGTCTGGTGTTCCTCGTAAACGTGCCCGTCGGCCTGCTTGGGCTCGGCTTCGGATGGCGCGAGCTCGTCGAGCGGCGCGAGCAGAACGCCGAGCGGCCAGACGTGGTCGGAGCGATCGCGTTGATCGTCGCCGTCGGCGCGCTCGTCGTCGCGATCGTCAAGGGGCAGGAATGGGGGTGGGGCTCGCCGGCGATCGTCGCGCTGTTCGGCACGACCGTCGTCCTGCTCCCGGCGATCTGGTGGCGCTCGGAGCGCCACGTCGCGCCGATCGTCGAGCCGGCGATGCTTCGCGTTCGCAGCTTCGGCCTGGCCGTCGGCGCGTCCGTCCTGTTCTTCGCCGGCTTCGGCGCGATGCTGCTCGCCGGCGTGCTGTTCCTCACGTCGGTCTGGCACGAGGACGTGCTCGCCGCGGGCCTGATGCTGTTCCCCGGGCCGGCGATGGCGACCGCGTTCAGCATTCCGTCGGCGCGGCTCGGCGCGCGCTTGGGCTACCGCGTGCCCGGGATCGCCGGCGCGATCCTGTTCTGCGCCGGTCAGCTGTGGTTCATCACGCAGACCGGCGACGCGCCCGCGTACGCGTCGGAGTACCTGCCCGGGATGCTGATCGGCGGCGCCGGCGTCGGGCTGATGATCCCGACGCTCACCGGAGCCGGAGCGTCCTCGCTGCCGCCCGCGCGGTTTGCCACCGGCGCGGCCGTGCTGACGATGGGCCGCCAGATCGGCGCGGCGCTCGGGATCGCCGTGCTCGTCGCCGTGCTCGGTTCGACGACGCGCACCGCGGCCGACTTTCACTCGGCGTGGCTGATCTCCGTCGCCGGAGGCGCCTGCGCCGGTCTACTGCTGGCCGCGCTCGGGTCGCCCGCGTTCAATGCGGCG
The DNA here is from genome assembly GCA_036498045.1 of Solirubrobacteraceae bacterium. Lineage (GTDB taxonomy): Bacteria > Actinomycetota > Thermoleophilia > Solirubrobacterales > Solirubrobacteraceae > Palsa-744. The sequence continues at coordinate 8,158 of DASXIJ010000082.1, read as the reverse complement.
GGCGCTGACGACCCGGCGCGGCCGCAGATCTCAGAGGCGATCTCCGACCCGCTGATCGCCGAGCCGCTCGTCGTCGAGGAGCCCGCGTGAGCACCGTCGAGCCAGCGCTCGCCGCGCAGCTCGACGACGTGCGCAGTCGGACGTTCACCTGGCACGACCCCGCCGCGACCGCCGCCGCCGGAGCGGCTCTGCCCGGGCTCGACTACGTCACCGCGATCGCCGCCGGCGAGCTGCCGCCGCCGCCGATCGCCGAGCTGCTCGGCTTCGAGATCGTCGAGGCCGAGCCCGGCCGGGCGGTCTTCGCCGTGCAGCCGGCCGAGTGGATGTACAACCCGATCGGCATGGTCCACGGCGGGATCGCCGCGACGCTGCTCGACTCGTGCATGGGCTGTGCCGTGCACACGACCCTCCCCGCCGGCGTCGGCTACACGACGACCGACCTGCAGGTTCGCTACATCCGCGCGATGGGTCACGCGACCGGACGCGTGCTCGCCGAGGGCCGCGTCGTGCACGCCGGCCGTCGAACCGCGACCGCCGAGGGCCGCCTGTTCGTCGAGGCCGACGAGACGTTGATCGCCCACGCCAGCACCGGCTGCGCGATCTTGCGCTGACCGCCGCGACCTTTGGCGGCGCTCAGCTCGCCTCGGGCGCCGGCGCGCGGCCGATCTGCGCGAGCTCCTCCTCGCTCGGTTCCAGCGGAACGATCGCGCCGTTGGGGACGCGCTGGCCGTAGGGCAGCCAGCGCCCGATCCGCACCGACAACGCCGCGCGGATCACCATCCCGTGACAGACCACGAGCGCCGGCAGCTCGCCGGTCTCGACCTCGTCGAGCGCCTCGGCGACGCGCAGCTCCTGCTCGGCGAACGACTCGCCGCCGGGGAACGCGAAGTCGGGGTCGGCGTTGGCGAACGCCGCGAACAGGTCCGGCGACTCGGCGCTCACGTCGGCGAACGTGCGGTCGGTCCAGTCGCCGGCGTCGGTCTCCATCAGCCGCGCGTCCTCGCGCGGCTGCAGTCCCGTCCGCGCCGCTACCGCGTCGGCCGTTTCGCGGGCGCGCAGCAGTGGGCTGGTCCACAGGGCGGCGAAGTCGAAGCCGACCGCGTGCTCGGCCAGCTCGACCGCCTGGACGCGCCCGAGGTCGTCCAGCGGCACCTGCTGCTGGCCCTGGAAGCGCCCCTCCTTGTTGTACGCCGTCTCCCCGTGGCGGGCGAGGTAGACCCTGTTGGAGGCGCGCTCGGTCAGGATCGGTCGAACCGGTCGAGGCTCATGACCTTGTCCCACGCGGCGACGAAGTCGCGCACGAACTTCTCCTGCGCGTCATCGGACGCGTAGACCTCGGCCAACGCCCGAAGCTCCGAGTTCGAGCCGAACACGAGGTCGACCGAGGTTGCGGTCCAGTTCGCCTCGCCGCTCGCGCGATCGCGCCCCTCGTAGAGGGTCCCCGCCGAGCCGTTTGCCGACGATCCGTTTGCGGTCGCGCCGGACGCGCCGGACGAGCTCCACTCCGTGCCCATGTCGAGCAGGTTGACGAAGAAGTCGTTGCTCAGCGTGCCCGGGCGGTCGGTGAACACCCCGTGTTGGGAGTGCCCGAAGTTCGCATCCAGCGCGCGCATCCCTCCCACGAGCACAGTCATCTCCGGTGCGGTCAGTCTCAGCATGAACGCTCGATCGAGCAACCCGTGCTCGAGCGGCATGGTCTCGCCTGGGCGGACGTAGTTGCGAAAGCCGTCGACCGTCGGCTCGAGCACGGCGAACGCGTCGGCATCGGTCTGCTCCTGCGACGCGTCGGTGCGTCCCGGGGTGAACGGCACCGTGATCTCCTGGCCGGCGCTCCCGGCCGCCTGCTCGACGGCCGCGCAGCCGCCCAGCACGATCACGTCGGCCAGCGAGACCCGCTTGGCACCCGACTGGGAGTCGTTGAACTCCTGCTGGATCCGCTCGAGCGTCTGCAGCGCGCTCGCGAGCTCGGCCGGTTCGTTGGCCTCCCAGTCCTTCTGTGGCGCGAGGCGGACCCGCGCTCCGTTGGCGCCGCCGCGCTTATCGGTGCCGCGGAACGACGCGGCGGCGGCCCACGCCGTCGACACCAGCCGCGAGATCGACAGCCCCGACGCGAGGATCTTCTGCTTCAGCGATGCGACGTCGGCGTCGTCGATCAAGTCGCCCTCGACCGGCGGGACCGGGTCTTGCCACAGCTGCGGCTCGGGGATGAACGGGCCGAGGTAGCGCGAGATCGGCCCCATGTCGCGGTGCAGCAGCTTGTACCAGGCCCTGGCGAACGCGTCGGCGAGCTGATCCGGGTTCTCGTAGAAGCGCCTGGCGATCGGCTCGTAGATCGGGTCGACCTTCAGCGCCAGGTCTGTCGTCAGCATCATCACCGGCTTACGTTCGGCGGACGGATCGTGCGGGTCCACCACGAGGTCGTCGTCCTCGGGGTTCTCGGGGGTCCACTGCTTCGCTCCGGCCGGGCTCTCGCTCAGTCGCCACTCATACCGGAACAGGTTGTCGAGGAAGTCGTTGTTCCACTTCGTTGGTTCGTTGGTCCACGCGCCCTCCGGGCCGCCCGTGAGCATCCGCACGCCGTTTCCGTTGCGCTGCAACGAGCCCTTCCAGCCAAGGCCCTGCTGCTCGGTTGGGGCCGCCTCGGGCTCCGGGCCGACCTGCTTGGGGTCGACGGCGCCGTGGGTCTTTCCGAACGTGTGCCCGCCGACGATCAGCGCGACCGTCTCCTCGTCGTTCATCGCCATCCTGGCGAACGTCTCGCGGATGTCCCGTGCGGAGGCGAGCGGATCGGGGTTGCCGTTCGGCCCCTCCGGGTTGACGTAGATCAGTCCCATCTGCACGGCCCCGAGCGGCTTGGCGAGCTGACGGTCGCCGCTGTAGCGCTCGTCTCCCAGCCACGTGTCCTCCGACCCCCAGAAGATCTCTTCCGGCTCGTAGATGTCCTCGCGCCCGAACCCGAACCCGAACGTCTGAAAGCCCATCGACTCCATCGCGACGTTGCCGGTGTACACGAGCAGGTCGGCCCACGAGATCTTGCGGCCGTACTTCCGCTTGATCGGCCACAACAGGCGCCGCGCCTTGTCGAGGCTCGCGTTGTCGGGCCAGCTGTTCAGCGGTGCGAAGCGCTGGGCGCCCTGGCCGCCGCCGCCCCGCCCGTCGGCGATCCGATACGTGCCGGCCGCGTGCCAGCTCATCCGGATGAACAGAGGCCCGTAATGGCCGTAGTCGGAGGGCCACCAGTCCTGCGACGTGCTCATCAGCTCGATCAGGTCGCGCCGCAGCGCCTCGAGGTCGAGCGTCGCGAACTCCGCGGCGTAGTCGAAGCCGTCGTCCATCGGGTCCGACAGGGGCGAGTTGCGGTGCAGGACCGTGAGGTCGAGCTGATTCGGCCACCAGTCCTGGTTCGTTCTCGGCCGGTGTGCCTCGCTGGTCGGGCTGGCGATCGCGGGGCTCTCGCTGTCGCTGACGCTCTCACTCATGTCGGTCGTGTCCTTTCCTGCTGAACGGAGGTGCCTCTCGTGGTCGCTGCTCGCGCGCGGCGCGCTCGGCGAGCACGAGGGTACTGATGCAAGCACGATCCGCGTGCTTGTGCGTTTGAGGAGCCGGGGAGCGCGACCAGTGAGGCATGCGCTGCTTGGGGCGTCCCTCCGCTCGCACTTAATCATCCCTCGAAGTCCACGCCGGCATCCGCGCAAACGTGGCGAATGAGATCGAGGCCCGGCTCTCGATCCAGGGGCACAGGGTCTCCCTCGAGCTGCAGCCACTCCCGTCGCACGCGTGTTCCGCCCCAGAGGATGAACGCACGGGATGTGTCGTTCTGTCGGGATGTCCAAGCCAGCCCATGAGGTCTGCTCCGGTGTCCGTAGAGCGCTTGCGCCCACGCCGCGGTGTAGTCGTACTCGGACTCCGGGCAATCAATTACGTGCTCTCTCAGGAGACTCAGGCGGGTCAAGCCCAGGCCGTGCAGTCGCACGAGTCGCACCGGCCTGGTGGTGCGTAGCCGAGCCATGTCCAAGCCGTTGACCTCCAGGCGAAACAGACGCTTTCTGGCAGAGCCGCGGCCTAGTGCGGACACTCCGCGAAGGACAGCCTCTGCGATAGCCGTCTCTTGGTCGTGGGCGGCGTACGCGGTCGGGACCACGGCGCCTAATCCATCTCGGATCGGTCGGAACCTTGCGACCGCGTCCCCTCGATTGAAACCAAGCGGCCCATGCCGACGTTCGTAGATGCGGACGAGCACAGACCCCGCTTTGAGCTCTTCAATCGTAGGGACGAGCTCCCTAGGGCGGGCAACGGCCGGGCGGCTGCTGCTCACAGCCCCCGCGGTGCTCCAAGTTGCGCAGCGGCGGCGGCAACGGCATCGGGTTCGTCATCGAGAGCATCGACCGGACGACGGCCGCCGAGCCAACCATTCGCTGCCGTCCACCACAGCGCGCTCTCCCACTCTGACATCCGATCACGCGGCAACTGCGTCAGCACATCGCGGATCGACGCCTTGACTTCGCCGCTCACGGCATCGAATTGGAACGCTGGATAGAGCGTCTGTCCTCGGTACGGAACGCCGAAGATTCGACCCTCCTTGCGCCATCGCGCGGCCAATGCATGGCGATTTCGCGCGTGCGAGTGCTCTTCTCCGATCTGATCACCTGTGAGCGCTCCGAACTCTTGGAGCAGCTGCGTGCGAGCCTCGGCACTGCGCCGAGCCTGGCGGACCTGGGCCTCGCTTGGTAGCGAGAGCTCGGGTGTCATCTGCTCGATCAGCTGCTCAAGCTGGCGATGCCAGTCGCTGATGTCCTCGTCTCGCGGGCCTACCGGAGCGATCTGGACGACTACGCGCGTGTGATGGGCGAGCGCATTGCGCACGACGAGGAGTAGCTCGGCGAGCGCCGGAGATGCGGCAATCGCCGACTCCCCGCCGACGCTCTCGACCCAGTCGCGGAGACCCGGCAGATCGAACGTCAACGTTGATGCCTCGCCGAGGCTCTCGCTCACAGACGTGAGAGATGGGTCTGTCCGCGTAGCGCTCACAATACTCATGTTAGACCATCGCATCGACGCGCCGAGTACGCGACAAGGCATGCCTCCCGCCCGCCTGATGGGAGACGCCCGGACGAGTTCAGCGGGCCCATGGCGGCGCTTCCCCCGGGCTGTCTACTCGCGGTGAAACACAGCCTCGACGTTGTGCCCATCCGGATCGAGCACGAACGCGCCGTAGTAGCCGTCGCCGTAGTGCGGCCGCGGCCCAGGCCGCCCGTGTTCGCGCCCGCCCGCCGCGAGCGCGGCGTCGTGGAAGGCGTGCACCTGCTCGATCGAGTCGGCGGCGAACGCGATGTGGACGGGCGCGCCGACGCCGTACTCGGTCGAGATCGCGAAGTCGAGCTTGTCGGCGCTGCCGAACTCGATCTCGCCCGGCATCACGTCGCTCGTGCTGGTCTGGTCGAAGCCGAGCGGCGCGAGCGCGTGCTCATAGAACGCGCGGCTGCGCTGCAGGTCGCTGACGCCGATCGTGACGTGGTCGAGCATCACCCGGCGAGTCGGCATCACGCGACGCCGCCCGCGCTCGCGGGCTCGCGCAGGCGGCGAGATCCCGCGATCGCATCTGGGCGGATCGAGCGCATCGCGCGAGAAACTACATCAATGGGTCGTGCTCGCTTTCAGCTTCGCAGCGGCCGACACGCACTGACTGAATGGCGTGCCGTGCTGGCCGGCGACGTGCTTTTTGCTCTCTTTCGCGCACGCCTTGGCCGGGTTGCTCGTCTCGCCGGTCGCGAGCTTTGCCATCGCCGTGACGCACTGGCTGAACGGTGTGCCCTGCTGGCCGGCAACGTGCCGTTTGCTCTCTTTCTTACAGAGGACGCCGTAGGCCTTGGCCTTCGCCGGCGGCGTCGCCTGCGGACCCGGCGTCGAGGTGGACTCGGGCTTGTTGCCCTGGCCCGGGTTGCTCGTGGCGCTGAACGGAACGCCGGACGGGCGGTGGGCGCCGGCCTGGCTGCTGGCCAGCGCGGCCGCAGGCGCCGCTGCGAACGCACTGATCGCGGCTGCCGCGGCGATGATCTTGATCGGCTTCATCTTCACTCCTTCGGGCCCGGTGGACCGGGCCGGTCGGTCGCGAGTACAGCTCGCGTCGCTTGTCTGATGCTGGAGATACGCGTGGGTGCAGCGAACGTCAGGAGCTATCTCGACACCGGTTCGGTCGCGCCCGCCGCGGAGATGGCCGTTGAGCTCTGCCTTCCGACCGCCGGCGAGTCGGCCGCGACGCCTTCCGCGTGCGGCGGTCGTTCGACCGGCCGACTGCTGGGAGTCGGCGTTGCACCGCCCCGCGGGGGCGGGCGGACCGCGTGCGTGGCGCCCCCGCTCGAACCGGGCGCTCGCACACGCGCGCCCCGCCGAGTCCGTGCGCGGGCGGAGCTTCGCGGGGACGAGGCGGCGCGTTGTCTGCCGCCTCCGCGGGCGGCCGGCAGCGTGTTCGTTCGGTGTCCGACGCCTTGATCGAGGCCTCGGCCTGCTTTGGAGGCCGATGGATGTTTGCGCGTCTGCCCTCGAGCACCTGCCGCCGCGTGGCCGCTTGCGCGAGGAGAGTGGCGGGTCGGTTGCGCCGAGCGCGATCCGCTGGCGGGTGATGCGTCCGACGGCGAGTGACGCGCCGCCGCGCGGCCTGGGCGAGCACGGTGTGCCTGGCGCGGCAGCACCGTCGCGGCGCCGGCGGCGACCGTCGCGACGATCGCCGCGCCCGCGAGCGCCTTCACGGCCAGTGCGCCACCGATCGTCTTGCCGGCGCTCGTCGCGGCGACGCTGCCGAGCGCTCCACCGCCACCGTGGGCGGCGCCGGCGGCGAGCGCTCCATGAGCTCCGCCGCTGTGCGTGAGCTGCGCGAGCACCGCACTGGCTGCGATCGGCGCAAGCGGCGGCGCCAGCATCTGCAACTGGGTGCGGCGAGCGGGGATCTCTGCAGCGAACGCGGTGCAGGTGGCGCAGTCGCGCATGTGGGCGCGCAAGCGACGACCGCGCAGCGCCCGCCCGTCGCCATCGGAGATCGCGCGCTGCACCTTCTCACAGGTCATCGCACGCCCCTCGGCCAACTCGGCGAGGGCTTGGCGCGCTTCGAAGATGGCTTGCTTGCTCGCGCGCGGCGTGGTTTGAAGCGCGACGGCGATCTCCGCGTGCGAGAGGCCGCTCAGCTCGTGCATCACGAGCGTGGCGCGCTGGCGCTCGGGCAGGTCCTGCAGGTCGGCGACGAGCTGCGCCAGGCTCGCCCGCGTCTGGGCCTGGTCCTCCGCTGAGCCGACCGCCGACTGTTCCGACTCGCTCAACTCCGGCTGCGCAGGCCTGCGGCGAAGCAGGGAGATCGCCTCGTTGTGCGCGATTCGAAACAACCACGGCCGCACCGGAGCGTTGCGCTGGCCTCGCTGCAGCGCCGCGAGCGAGCCGGCCAGCGCAGACTGCAGCGCGTCTTGGGCGTCTGTCTCGTCGCGCAGGATCGAGCGGCAGTAGCGGTAGAGCTGCTGGTGATAGCGCTCGTAGAGCAGCGAAAACGCCGTGTCGCTGCCGGCCCCGACGAGCCGAGCGAGGCGCTCGTCGTCGAGCCGGCCCAGGGGCGGCGAGACGACACGAGCGGATGCCGGCGCATCGCTGGCGAGTTGGCTTTCCATCGCCCATTCAGTATCGGTAACGCGCCCGCGCGGCGATAGTCAGTGCCTATCTCAAAGATGCCGGCTACCGCGTCACCGCGGCCCGCGGGGAGCGCGCTCGCGGCGTCATAGACTCCAGCCATGCGTCGCCGGGTGACCTTCTCGCGCAACCTGACGCTGTCCCTCTCGCGCACCTGCCAGTGCTACTGCAAGTACTGCGCGTTCGCGACGCACAGGGCGCACATCCACTCCCCCGAGGCGGTCGCCGCCAAGCTCGACGAGGCGGAGCGGCGCAACGCCAAGGAGCTGCTGATCCTCACCGGCGAGCGCCCCGAGGTCAACGCCGAGGTCGCGGCCCGACTCGCCGAGTGGGGCCACGAGGACTTCACCTCCTACGTGGTCTGGGCCTGCGAACGGGCACTCGAGCGCGGCATGCTCCCCCACACCAACCTCGGCGTCCTCTCGAAGGAGGATCTGGCGCGACTGCGCGAGGTGACCGCGTCCCAGGGATTGATGCTGGAGTCGGTGGA
>DASXIJ010000081.1:0-14710 GCA_036498045.1 Solirubrobacteraceae bacterium | reverse complement strand
GACGGTGGGCTGGGAGCGCGTGGCGCCGCCGCCCTAGCGGCGGTCGCGGCCGCCGCGGCCGTGGCCGGCGCCGGCCCCGACGCAGGGGTGGGCGTAGGCGTGGGCGCCGGCGGGGCCGGCGGAGCGCTACCAGCGGGCTGTCGCGCGGCCGACGCGGCGGGGGTGGCGGCTGGCGGTGGTGGCAGTGGCGGCACTGCGCCGGCGCCAACAGGCGCGCCTCCGCTCGTCGCTGGGGTGCCTGTCGCTGCGCTGCCCGCGGCCGTCGCCGGCGCACCCTGCGCGGGCGAGGCGCTTCCCGGACCGGTTGCTGACGGCCCGGCGCCCCCCTGCGCCGGGGCGGATGCCGCGGGGACAAGGCTCGCGCCGGCGGTCGCGGCGGCTGCGACGCTCGGCTGTGCCGGCCCGGTCGTCACGCCGGGCGGAGTTGGCGTGGCGCCCGGTTGAGTCGGCGACGCGCCCGGTTGAGTCGGCGTCGCGCCCGGCGGTGGTGAGGTGGCGCCCGGCGGGGCGGCCGTCGCGCCGGCGGCCGCCGTAGTCGCGGCAGCGGCGCCTGAGACGGCCGTCGGCGGGCCCGTTGCGCCAACGGGGCGGGCGTTGAGCGGCACCGTCCGCGGCACCGGGCGGACAGTCTGCGCGGCGACGCTCGGCTGCTGAGCGCGTTCTGCGGCCTGCGCGCTGACGCGCTGCTCGGCCTCGGCCGCGCGCTCAGGCGCGCGGCCAGCCCACTCGCGCAGGCGGCGCAGCTCGCGTGCCTGGGAGAAGACGAGCAGCGCGAGGACGGCGATACCGAGCAGGGCGGCGAACGCAGCAATCGCGCCGACCTGCGTGACTTTGCTCGATAGCGAGAGCGCGAGCGGCGTCGAGATCATGAATCCCGAGAGTGTATGAGGGCGGCAGGCGCACCGTGCGCACTCTCGAGCGGCTGCTCGACGGCCGGCGCGTGACGCCGCGCCGCGCCCCCGCGCCCCTCTACATGCAGGGCGGAGAGCTCGGACACCTTCGCGGCAAGGCCGGCCGCGTCGCCCTCGAGCACGAGCAGCCCAATCTCGGCGAACATCGACTCGACCGCCTCCGCGCCGAGCGGCTCGCGCTCGGCGAGCATGATCTTGTCGGCGTTGGTCGGGCGCGCGCGCTCGTACTCGTTGAACAGCTCCTCATGCAGCTTCTCGCCGGGCCGGCGCCCGACGATCTCGACCTCGATGTCCCGATCGGGGTCGAGGCCCGACAGCTCGATCATCGCGCGCGCGAGCTCGAGGATCCGGACGGGCTCGCCCATGTCGAGCACGAACACCTCGGCGACCGGTGCCACGCCGCTTCCGTTGGCGATCGGGTCGCCGCGGTCTTCGCAGGCTAGTGCTCCGCTGCGAATGATCAGCTGGACGGCCTCGGGGATGGTCATGAAGTAGCGCGTCATCCGCTCGTCGGTCACCGTCACGGGGCCACCGCGCTCGATCTGGCGGCGGAAGATCGGCACGACGCTGCCCGACGAGCCGAGCACGTTGCCGAAGCGCACGGCCGCGTAGCACGTGGCAGGGAAGCGCGCGGTCGCGGCCTCGAGCGCGAACTCGGCGAGCGCCTTCGAGGCGCCCATCACCGTCGCCGGCGCGACCGCCTTGTCGGTTGACACGAGCACGAAGCGCTCGACGGCGAGCTCGCCGGCGACGTGCGCGACGACGCGCGTGGCGATCGCGTTGTTTCGAACGGCCTCGACCGGGTTGGCCTCCATCAGCCCGACGTGCTTGTAAGCGGCGGCGTGGAAGACCACCGTCGGGCGGTGCTCGGTGAAGATTTCGCGCATCCGCTCCTCCTCCTTACAGTCGGCGAGCACGGCCGACAACATCGAGGTGGAGACGTGGCGCTCGTCGTGCAGCTCGCGCTCGATCGCGAACAGGTTGTCCTCGGCGTGGTCGAGCAGGACGATCCGATGCGGCTCGACACGCGCGATCTGGCGGCACAGCTCGGCCCCGATCGAGCCGCCGGCGCCGGTCACGAGCACGGTCTGGCCTGCGAGATACGAGCCGACCCGCTCGAGCTCCATCTGCACCGGCTCGCGCCCGAGCACGTCCTCGACGCGCACCTCGCGCATCTGCCGCGCGAGCGCGCCGCGCGTCTGCAGCAGCTCGAACACGGTGGGCAGCGTTCGCACGGGGATCCCGCGCGCGCGACACTCGCGCACGATCCGCGCGCGCGTCGAGCCGGGGGCCGACGGGATCGCGATGATCACTTCGTCGGGCTCGGCGTCGTCGAGGATCCGCGGCAGGTCGCCTTCGGTGTTGCCGCGCACGCGCACGCCATCGAACCGCAGCCGCCGCTTGGCCGGGTCGTCGTCGACGAAGCCGACCGGAGTCAGCCCGAGGCCGCGGTTGCGGACGATCTCGCGCAGCACCAGGCGCCCGCCGTCGCCGGCGCCGGCGATCAGGACGCTGCGCTGGCCCTTGCCCCCGCCGCGAAACGCGGCGAGCGGGCGACGCTCATAGATCGAGCGCACGATCGCCCGGACTCCGACGAGCAGGACGAGCGCGAGCAGGAAGAACAGCACGATCACCCCGTTGGGCAGCGCGACGGCGGTCGTGCTGCGGTAGTGGTGCACCGGGCGGAAGACCTCTACGCCGACGACCGCGAGCAGCACGATCGCCACGACCGCGCGCGCCACCGCCTCGTAGTCGCGCTGACCGGAGTAGCGCCAGCGGCGCTGGTAGACGCGCGCCAGCACCAGCACGGGCACGCTGCCCACCAGCACCCACCAGATCGTGCGTTCGCGCAGGACGGCGTAGTAGCCGGTCGGGCCGTGCTCGAAGCGCAGCTGAAAGGCGAGGTAGTAGGCGAGCGCGACCAGCGCCCCGTCCACCGCGAGCTGTGGCAGTGAGTGACGGTGCAGCGGAAAGGCCGCGGAGCGGATCCGTCGGCGCATTTCACGGGATTGTAAGCGGCGCCCGGGCCGCCTGGGGCGCAAGCGGCCGCGTGGGCGGCCGGCATGCACCGGCGTTCGTCAGCCGCCGATCGGCGAGAGCAGTAGCCGGACGAGCTCGCGCGGATCGCGCCGGACGCGCGCGTCGCCGGATGCGGACGGGCGCCTGTCGAGCTCGAGTTCGTCGGGAGCGTCGAGCCGCCGCATCCGCCGTTCGGCGATCAATCGCTCGTCGACCGCCCCCGGGCGCCCCTCGAAGGTCGTGTACACGGGCACGCCCAGCGCGACGGCCTCGCGATTCATCGTGCCGCCGGCGGAGATCACCAGATCGGCAAACGCGATCAGCGACTGGGCGTCGATCGCCCGCTCAGGCACGACGAAACCAGGCACGCCCGCGAGCTGGGTTCGCTGCGCGGCGACGCGCGGAAGCACGACCGGCTGGACGCCGCGCGAGGCGGCCGCCTCGCGCAGGAGATCGAGCACCCGCGCGAACACGTCGTTCTCGAAGCGGTGATACAGCGAGACCTCCGGCGGAGTGCGCACGACGACGATCGGCCGCGCCCGATCGAGCGCCAGCTCGTCGATCACCGCCTCGTCGGGCTCGAAGTCGGCGAGGTAGTACTCCTCCTTGAGCCCCTCATACGCGCGGATCTTGCCCCTCGCGCCATAGCGGTACAGGCGCTCGGGTGGGATCGCGTCAGGCACGACGACGGCTCGCGCGAGACGGCAGTTGATCGTGTGCTGAACCGTCGCCCACTCATAGTCGAACATCGTCGAGCTCGGCACGCGCAGCAGTGCCGCGGCGACCGACACGTCGTTGGAGCCGTGACCGAGCGCGATGTCGAACCCGCGTCCGCCCGTCGCGCGGGCGTCGGCTCGCGCCCATCGCACGAGCGCCGCCGAGCGCGACGCGAGCCCGACGGCCTTCGCGCCGAGGCGCTCGCCGCGGTGCCGCCCGATCGCGTCGTGCTCGATCCCCAGACGCTCGCACAGGGCGAGCGTCTGTGCGAAGTCCCGCGCGGTAACGCGCACCTCGTGCCCGTCGGCCCGCAGCAGCTCGATCACCGGCCGCATCACGAGCACGTGAGGGCTGTTCGTCAGGTCGATCCAGACGCGCATCCACGAGACCGTAGTGCGGCTCGCTCGGGAAAAGCTTCAGCCGGCCCGGACGGCCGGCCAAGGTAACTGCCGTGGCGGCCGGAGAGGTCACAAGTTGAAACGAGAAGCGGAGGCCGGCTCGGCCAGAAGGCAGGATGCCGGTCACACGACGCCCGTGAGAAGCCTCCCATCGGCGGCGCCGCCGGCTGAGGCCCTCGGTATCGTGCGGCGGCGATGGTCGTCGCTTCGATCTCCGAATCGCTCGTCAACATCGCATGGCACTTCGTCCGCGACGCGGGCCTGCCGGCGGTGTTCGTGCTGATGGTCGCCGAGAGCGCGTGCATCCCGATTCCGTCGGAGGCGACGATGCTGTTCGCCGGGTTCGCGGTCGCCAATCCGGGGCAGAGCACCGCGCATCACCACCTGACGCTGGTTGGGATCGTCGTCGCCGGGGTCCTCGGCAACCTGGTCGGCTCGTGGATCGCCTACGGCGTCGGGCGCGCGGGTCGTGTGGAGCTCGTCGAACGCCACGGTCGCTGGCTGCACCTGAAGCCGAGCCATATTGCGTGGGCGGACCGCTGGTTCGCCCGATACGGCGCGCCGGCGATCTTCTTCAGCCGGATGGTGCCGATCGTGCGCACGTTCATCTCGCTGCCGGCCGGCGTCGCGCGGGTGCCGTTCGTCCGTTTCACCCTGCTCACGCTGGCGGGCTGCATCCCGTGGGTGCTCGGGCTCGCGCTCGCCGGCGAAGCCGTGGGGCACGACTGGACGAGCGTGCGCAAAGGCTTCGACTACGTCGACTACGCGGTCGTCGCGCTCGTCGTGGTGGCCGTGATCTACGCGATCTTCCGGCGCAGGCGGGGCTCGGGCGAGACCGGCGACCCCGCCGTCGATGCTGCGGGATAGCTCCGGCCTTCCGCTGCGTCACGCGTTCGTCCTCGGTCTCGCTCAAGGCCCGACCGAGCTGCTCCCCGTTTCGTCCTCCGCGCACACGACGCTGATCCCGCTGCTGCTCGGCTGGCCGTACGGCGAGCTCGACGGCGAGCGGCGCAAGTCGTTCGAGCTGGCGCTGCACGCGGGCGCGGGCATCGCGTTGGCGCTCGACATGCGGCGGGAGCTGGTCGATGCCGCGCTACGGCTCGATGCACGGCGGGCGGGCATCATCGCGCTGTCGTTGCTGCCTCCCGCGCTTGCCGGCGTGTTGCTGCGCGGCCCGATCCAGCGCCGTCTCGGCCGGCCGGACACGATCGCCGTGGGACTCGCCGCGGGCGGTGTCGCGATGGGACTCGCCGACGCCTTCGGCCCCGCCGGCGATCGCGCGCAGGACGACGCACGCCCCGCCGACGGCCTCGCGCTGGGACTCGCCCAGGCGCTCGCGCTCGTCCCGGGCATCTCGCGCTACGGCGCGACGCTGACAATCGCCCGCGCCCGCGGCTTCTCCCCTGTCGCTGCGCAGGAGCTGTCGTGGCACGCCGCGCTGCCGGTCGTGCTCGGCGCGAGCGCGATCGAGGCGGCCAGCCTCGCGACGCGTCCTCCATCCGGCAGCTCATCCGCCCCGCTGGCGATCGGCGCCGCCGGAGCGTTCGTGTCCACCTCGCTCAGCGCGCGCGTGCTGCGGCGTCCGCGGCGCGCGGTGCGCTCGCTGCTTCCCTTCGCGCTCTACCGTCTGGGCGTCGCCGCGCTCCTGCTCGGGCGTCGGGGGCGGGCGTTGCGCGCACAATAGATGGCGATGACCGTGCTCGGGACACTGCTCGGCGGGCGCTACCGGCTGGATGCGCAGATCGGGCGCGGCGGGATGTCGACCGTCTACCGTGCGTTCGACACCGTGCTCGAGCGCGCCGTGGCGATCAAGCTGATGCACCGCGAGATCGCCTCGGACTCCGACCAGCTCGAGCGCTTTCGTCGTGAGGCGCGCTCGGTCGCGCGCCTCAACCACCCCCACATCGTCACCGTGATCGATGCCGGCGAGGAGGCCGCCGAGGACGGCGGCAGCACGCCGTACATCGTGCTCGAGTTCGTCGAGGGCGAGACGCTCAAGGACCTGATCCGGCGCGAGGGCGCGCTCGACATCCCGCAGGCGATCGCCTACGCGATCGAGATCGCGCGCGCGCTCGGCGCGGCCCACGAGCGGATGATCGTCCACCGCGACGTCAAGCCGCAGAACGTCCTGATCGGCGAGGAAGGCGGCGCCAAGATCACCGACTTCGGGATCGCGCGAACGCTCACGGAGGAGGGGCTGACGGTGCCCGGTCGCGTGCTCGGCACGACCGACTACGTCTCGCCCGAGCAGGCGCTCGGGCAGCCGGTGACGGGGCAGTCCGACCTCTACTCGCTGGGGGTCGTGCTGTACGAGATGCTCACCGGTCGCGTGCCGTTCTCCGGCGAAACGCCCGTCGTCGTGGCGATGTGCCACGTGCGCGAGCAGGTGCCCGACGTGCAGCTGCTGCGCGGAGAAGTCTCCGCCGCGACGGCGTCGGTCGTCGATCGGGCCGTCGCCAAGGACCTCGACTGGCGCTACCCGGACGCCGACAGCATGGTCGCCGATCTCGAGGAGGTGCTGGCGATCGAAGCGTCGCGTGCCGGGCAGGCGACCGGCGAGGCGACGAGCGTCTTGCGCACGCTGCCCGGCCGCACGCGCCGGCGCCTGCCGTGGCGATTGCGCCACCCGGCGCGCTGGGCCGCGTCGATCGGGCTGCTGGCGGCGATCATCGCGATCGCGATCATCGCCGCCGCCCAGCAGGCGCACAAAGGGACCGGCGTGCCGCCCGGCGTCCAGTCGGGCGCGGGACTGCAGGCGGTGCCCCTCAGCCAGACGGCCGCGCACGACTACAACCCGTTCGGCACCGGCCCGGAAAACCACGACCGCGTACAGAACGTCGTCGACAGCGACCCCAACACGATCTGGAGCACGGCGCACTACTACGAAGGCACGCTCAAGAAGGCCGGCGGCGTCGGCCTCGGGGTCTACCTCGACGCGGCGCCCAAAGTCGCCGCGCGCGCCGTCGAGATCCAGACGTCGACGCCCGGCTTCGACGTGCAGGTCTACGGCGCCGACAAAATCAACCTGGCCTACGCCTACGGCGACTCGACGCCGCTGACGGCGCGCGGCTGGAGCGGCCCGCTCGCCTCCGCCCAAGGAGTCCGAAACCGCCAGCGCGTCAGGCTGACCGGCAGCGGCGCCTACCGCTATTACCTGATCTGGCTCACCACGCTCCCCCCCGGCCAGCAGTCGGCCTCGATCTCCGAATTGACGCTGTTCAAGTAGCGCTGTTGTGAGGACAGCTCGGGCAGGGCATCAGGCGGCCGGGATGCCGCACAGGTGACTGCCGTGGCGGCCGGAGCGGTCACGGATAGAGAAACACATGCTTGGACTGTGCGAGCGGCGACCTGCGTGCGGCATCAAAAGGTGTGGGCCCGCTCCCGTGCGTGGCGCTCGATCCCCAGCCGGCAGAGGCGGTCGACGAGTTTCGGGTAGGCGATCCCCGACGCCTCGATCAGCTTGGCGTAGACGCTCGTCGGCGTGAAGCCCGGCATCGTGTTCAGCTCGTTCAGCAGCACATCATCGCCGTCGACGAAGAAGTCGACGCGCGCGAGGCCGTCACAGCCGCTGCGCGCGAACGCCTCCAGCGACAGCTCGCGCACCCGCGCGGCCGCCGGCTCGGAGATCCGCGCGGGCACCCGCAGCTCCATCCCGCCGGGCGAGTACTTCGCCTCGAAGTCGTAGAAGTCGGCGCCGAAGGAGATCTCGCCGGGCGTCGAGGCGAGCGCCAGCGCGTCGTCGCGACCGTCGTCGCGATCGTCGCGCAGGCGGCCAAGCACGGCGCACTCGACCTCCAGCCCCGGCGCCGCGGCCTCGACGATCACGCGCGTGTCGTATGCGAACGCCGACTCGATTGCGCCCGGCAGGTCGCCCTCGCTGGAGACCTTGACGATCCCCAGCGACGAGCCGAGATGTGCCGGCTTGACGAACACCGGCAGCCCGAGGCGCATCACGCGCTCGAGCAGCTCGCGGCGAGCGGCGCCCGCGATCGACTCCTCGCGAACATCGACATATCCGACCTGCGGCACCGCGGCGACCGACATCAGCTCCTTGAACGTGACCTTGTCGATGCACAGCGCCGATGCCGCTACCCCTGCGCCGACGTACGCGACGTCGAGCATCTCCAGCAGCCCCTGCACCGTCCCGTCCTCGCCGAAGCGCCCGTGCAGGACGGGGAAGGCAACGTCGACGTCGAGCAGGCCGCCGCCGGGCGTCAGCGCGAGCGGCTCACCGGCGCCGTCGCGATGCCACGAGCCGTCGCGCTCGATCTGCACCCAGACGACGTCGTGGCCGGACGCGAGCAGGCCGTCGCGCACAGCCGCACCGGAGGACAGCGAGACGTCGTGCTCGGACGAGCGCCCGCCGGCGAGCACCGCGACCCGCAGGCGCCGCTCGGCGGCGGCGCCCGAGCGCGGCTCGGCGGTGTGCGGCGCCGCCATCACCCGCCCGCGGCGCCCGGCGCCGGCGGCGGGCTCGCGGTCGTCGTCGTCGTGGTCGTCGGCGTCGTCGGCGTCGTCGGCGTCGTTTCGGTGGCCTTTTCACCGACGGTCAACGCGACCGTCGAGCCCTTCCGCGCTTTCTGACCCGCCGTCGGGCTCTGTTTGAGCACGACGCCGACCTTCGATTCCTCGGTCGTAGGCGCGGTCACGACGTTCGGCGTGAACCCAGCGCTGCCGAGTGCCGCCGCCGCCTGCGTCTCGCTCTCGCCGACCACTTTCGGCACGGTCACTTCGTTGGAAGCCTTTGCGATCGTCAGGTTGACCTGCGTGCCCGTGCCCACGGAGCTGCCCGCGGTTGGCGACTGCGAGATGACGCTGCCGGCGACCTGCGTCGTCGAGACCTGCTGGGTGACCGTTCCGACCGTCAGCCCGACCGCCGTCAGCGCAGCTTCGGCGCCCGTCCGCGAGTCGCCCGACACATCCGGCACGCGCACCTGCGCTGGGCCGCTCGACACGAGCACGACGACCGGGCTGCCGACCTGCAGCTCGGTGCCGGCCGGAGGTTCGGTGCCGATCACCTTGTCCTGCGCGACGGTCGAGCTCGGCTGGTCCTTGCGCGACGGCTTGAACCCCATCGCCCGCAGCTTGTTGATCGCCTGCGCCGCGGTCAGCCCTTGATAGCTGCCAAGCGCGGCGCTCCCCGGTCCGCTCGAGACACCGATCGTCACGCGCGCTCCCTTCGGCGCCCGCGAGCCGCCCGATGGCGACTGGTAGATCACGTCGCCGCTGGCGACGCTCGCGCTCGACGCGATCGCCGGTGCCGGTTCCAGCCCCGCCGCGCGCAGCCTCCTCGACGCGAGCGCTTCGGTCTCGCCCACCACCCGCGGCACCGTGACCTTCGCCGTCGAGGACGACAGCAGCAGCACGGCCGCGACGATCGCGCCGATCACCAGCACGATGAGCAGGGCCCACAGGGCGATCCGCCCCCAATCGCGACCGTCGTCGGGCTCCTCGCGGCGCTCTTCGTAGACCTCCGCCGCCGGCAGCAGCAGCGCGCCGGTAGGCGGTGAGCCGTCACCGCGCCCCGCGTCGCCCGGCAGCGGCGCGGCTGCGATCCAGCCCTCGCCCGGCGTGGCCGCCGACAGCACTGCCGTCCCCGCCGTCGCCGCCGACGCCGGCAGCGCCTCGCGCTCGCGCTGCAGCGCGGCGATGAACTCGTCCGCGTCGGCGTAGCGCTGGGCCGGATCCTTCGCCAGCGCCCGCAGCACGATCGCGTCGAGCCCGAGCGGCACCGCCGGGTTCACCTCGCTCGGCGGGCGCGGCTGCGCCGACACCTGCTTGTAGGCGATCGCGACGGCCGTCTCGCCGTCGAACGGCACGACCCCCGTCAGCAGCTCGTACAGCGTCACGCCGATCGAGTAGAGATCCGACGAGCCGCTGACGACGTGGCCCTGCGCCTGCTCGGGCGAGAGGTACTGCGCGGTTCCCATGATCGAGCCGGTCAGCGTCATGTCCGACGCGCCGGCGCGAGCGATCCCGAAGTCGGTCACGCGCGCGCGTCCCTCCTCGTCGATGATCACGTTGTGCGGCTTGAGGTCGCGGTGGATCACGCCGCGCCGGTGCGCGAAGCGCGCCGCGCGCAGGATCTGCACGGTGATGTCGATCGCCTGGACCGGGTCGAGCGCGCCGTGTTCGCGCACGATCGTCTTCAGCGAGCGCCCCGCCACGTACTCCATCGCGATGTAGTACGTGCCCTCCCACTCGCCGCGATCGAAGATCCCGACGATGTTCTGGTGCGAGAGGCCCGCCGCGCTCGACGCCTCGCGCTTGAAGCGCTCGACGAACTCCTGGTCCTCGGCGAAGTGGTGGTGCAACAGCTTGACCGCCACCTGGCGTCCGAGCAGCTGGTCTTCGGCGAGGTACACGTCGGCCATCCCGCCCGAGCCGACGCGCGAGACCACCCTGTAGCGCCCGTCGATCACCGTGTCCGGCTCAACCATCCTCCGCCTCCCGCGACATCTGCGCTCCTCCCTCAGCCATGCAGCAGCCTTTCGATCACCGCTCGCGCGACCGGCGCCGCGAACGCGGCCCCCTGTCCCGGAACCCCCTTCAGCGTTACCGCGATCGCGACCTTCGGCGCCGACGCAGGCGCGAACGCGATGAACCACACGTTGTTGATCGCCGTGCCGATCTGTGTCTCCGCCGTGCCCGTCTTGCCCGCGACCTGCACCCCCGGGATCTGCGCCGGCGTGCCCGTCCCTTCGTTGACGACGGCTTCCATCATCGTCCGCACCTCTGCGGCCGTCGAGGGCTTCATCACCACCGACTGCACGTGCGGCGTGATCCGCTGCACCGTGCGGCCGTCGGGATCGACGATCCGCGACGTCAGGTGGGGCGTCATCAGCCGGCCGCGGTTGGCGACGGCCGCCGCGACCTCGGCCATCTGCAGCGGCGTCACCTCGAGTTTGTCCTGGCCGATCCCCATCCGCCCGACGTCGACCTGCGAGCTCGTCGGGGCGATCAGGTGCCCGCGGTGGTACTCGCCGCTGGAGGACATCTCTTCGGCTGGATAGTCCAGCTGCGGCTTGCGGTCGAACCCGAACCGCCGCATGTAGCGCGCGAGCGTCGACTTGCCGATGTGTTCGGCGACCTGCGCCCACACGGTGTTGACCGATTTCGCCAGCGCCTGCGTCAGCGACAGCGAACCGAAGCTCTCGTTTTCGTCGTTCTGCAGTGGCACGCCCGAGATCAGCACGTTGTTGCGCCCGTTGACCGTCGATTCGGAGGTGTACGCGCCCGAGTCGATCGCCGCCGTCGCCGTGATCACCTTGAACGTCGAGCCGGGCGCGTAGCCGAACTGCGTCGCCCGGTTGACCAGCGGCTTGCCCGCCGACTGCGCCAGGCCTTCATACGAGCGCGTCGAACGCAGCGAGCTCGGGTCATAGCCGGGCGACGACGCCATCACCTCGACCGCGCCGGTTCGCGGGTCGAGCGCCACCACCGCGCCTTCGTGTCCGGCCAGCGCCGAGTTGGCGACCTGCTGGGCGCCCGGGACGAGCGTCGTGTAGACGTTGTTGCCCTGGCGCTTCTTGCCCTGCAGCTGGTCGAGCACGCTCTGCAGGTTCGTGCCCGACTGGCCGTTGAGCGTCGTGTTGCGGAAGCTCTCGGTGCCCGTACGCCCGAGCGTGATGGAGTCATAGCCGACCGCGTGTGCGAACTCCCCGCCCGCCGGATAGCGGCGTTCGTAGATGCTTTCCGATCGGCCGGACGCGCGCGAGCGAACGCTTCGCGCGAGCACCGCGCCGTTCGCCGCGACGATCGAACCACGGTCGATCCGCTGCTGCTCGAGTGTCTCGCGGGCGTTCAGCCGGTTGTCGCGCAGCGACTTCGCTTCGAAGATCGTCCACCGCGAGGTGAACGCGAGCAGGATCGCGAACATCAGGATCACCAGCCCGAACAACCGCACGATCGGCTGGTTCATTGCAGCTGCCCGAGTTCGAGGCTGTGCACCAGCGCGCCCGCGTTGCCTTCCGAGCGCAGCGAGTGGTCGAGCAGCGTGTGGCGCTGCTGCGCCGTCAACATCGAGCCGCTCACGCCAGACACGTAATCGCTCGTGTACAGCGCGACGCCGCCCGGCAGCGTGAACGGGACGCCACGGAACATCGTCACCAGCCCGCGTCCGTTCGTGCCGATGAAGTACACCTGCTGGAGCGCGACGTACGCGCCGCCGCCGATCACGCCGAGGACGACCAGCGCGGCGAGCAGGGCGCCCGCGCGGCGCAGGCGAATGCGCCGCCGCCGGGACGTGGGCGTCGGCGCCGGGCGCCGCGGGCTGCGCCTGACGACCGGTCGCGCGCCGGGGCCGGCCGCCTGCGCGGGCGTTGCTTGGCCCGTTGCCATCGCAGTCGAGGCAGTCATCGGCCGATCAACATCACCGTCCTTGCCCTCGCGCGGCATGTGATCGGCGGGCGCCGTGACCACCGGCGCCTCCTCGGTCATCGGCGCTCCGCTCGTGTCGAGCTCCTCGACTCGCAGAAGCACGACGGTGATGTTGTCGCGACCGCCCGCCTCGTTCGCCGCGGCGATCAGCGCCTCGCCGGCCTCGCGCAGCGTCGCGTGCGCGCTCAGCACGTTCGCCACATCGGACTCGTCGAGCATCGTCGTCAGGCCGTCGCTGCACAGCAGGTACACGTCGCCGTCGCGCGCCGCGTACGAGCGCGTGTCGACCTCGACCGCGCCCTCCGGCCCGAGCGCCCGCGTGATCACCGACCGCTGCGGGTGCTCGACGGCTTCCTCGGGAGTCAGGCGCCCCTGGCGCAACAGCTCGTCGACCAGCGAGTGATCCTCGGTCAGCCGCTGCAGCGTCCCGTCGCGCAGGCGGTATGCGCGGCTGTCGCCGACGTGCGCGATCGAGATGTCGTGCTCGCCGACGTACACCGCCGTCAGCGTCGTCCCCATCCCCGCCTGCTCGGCGTGGCTGTGCGAGAGCTCGTGGATCCGCGCGTTCGCGCGCTGCGCGAGCGCCGCGAGCGCCGACTCGGGCTCGCGCGAGGCCCCCACGCCCGGCTCGAACGCCTCGACGGCGATCCGCGACGCGACCTCGCCCGCCTGCGCCCCGCCCATCCCGTCGGCGACGACGAACAGCGGCGCGCGAGCCAGCATCGAATCCTCGTTCTCGCGACGCTGCCTGCCCGTGTCCGTTCCCGCGTACTGCTCTGCGACGCGCAGCATCTCAGCCCACCTCGAACGTGAACTCGCTGTCGCCGATCCGCACGCGGTCGCCCGGGTGCAGCGGGCGCGGCGTCTGCAGGACCTCCTCGTTGAGGTACGTGCCGTTGGTCGAGCCGGGGTCCTCGATCACGACCGCGTTGCCCTGCTCGAAGATCCGCGCGTGGCGCGACGACGCGAACGGGTCCTCCAGCCGGATCTCCGCGCGGTCGCCGCGACCGAGGACGAGGTCGCCGTCGATGTCGTAAATCATCCCCGCTTCGTGGCCAGGAGCGCGCTCGACGACGAGCTGCGGCGAGCGGTGCGCGACGTCGACCGGCGGCGCGCTCGCCGAGTACATGCCCGTCGCGTCAGCCCCGACCGGGATCGGCTCGGCGCGATCTGCCACCACCGCGTCGTCGCGGCGCAGGTCGCGCCGCGCGCTCCGCGCGACCCACAGCACGAACAGGTACAGCACGGCGACGAAGCCGAACTTCAGCGCGACCGATACAGGTGCGAGCGTCGTCATCCAAGCTCGAACACGATCTCGGTCGACCCGAGCTCGACGCGGTCGCCCGCCTGCAGAGGCTCTGCCCCTTGCACCGGTCGCCCGTTCAGCCGCACGCCGTTGGTCGAGCCGAGGTCGGCGACCGTCCAGCCGTCGCCCGCCGGGCGGATCTCCGCGTGCCGGCGCGAGATGCTCGAGTCGTCGAGCACGATGTCGCAGTCGCGGCTGCGTCCGAGCGTTGCCCCGCGCGCAGAGACCGGCAGTCGCCGGCCGCCGACCGTGACCAGGGCACGCGACCGCCGCGTCGCCTGCGCCCCTTCGACCTCATCGCGCACGCGCGCCGAGCTGCTGTAGATCATCGTCTCGCCATGCCTGCCCTCGTCCTCCGGCTCCTCGAACGCCTCTTCGCGCCCACTCTGACCACCTGAGCGGACCAACTGCGCCTGGATCCCGAATTCGCCCAGCGCCAGGCGCTCGTCGGTGTGGAACGTGACGATCGGGCGCGATGGCAGGATCAGCTCCTCGCGACGGGCGTGCTCGAGCAGGTACGCGCACAGCTCATCGATCACCTCGTGCTCGACGCCCTCGTAGCGAGCGCGATCCTGCGGCGACAGCCACACCGCGTACTCGTTCGGCGCGTACACGCGCGAGACCGACGTCGTTCGGTGCTCGTCCATCTCGCGCGCGAGCTTGCGCGCGAGTTCGATCGGGCGGACCTCCGAGCGAAACAGGCGTCCGAAAGCACCCTCGACGAGGTTCGCAATCGTTGTCTCGACGCTTTTCAGCACGTTCATTGGCGGGACTCCACGTCGCCAGCCGCCCGTTCTGGCGTTCGGCGGGCTGGCGGCTAAACCCGGGGGGCGTGGGCGAGCCGTGGGGCCATGCTACGTCAGACCGGGCCGCGTAGAGCGCGGGCCGCGATCGCGACTGCGCCGCCCAGCACCGCGCCGACGATCAGCCCGCGCGGCGCCGCAGTCGCCGCACCGGGCGCCAGGCCACCCGCCGCGATC
>DASXIJ010000080.1:0-17091 GCA_036498045.1 Solirubrobacteraceae bacterium | reverse complement strand
CGTTTCGTTGGCGAGCAGGACCGATTCCGGGTTGCCCGTCGCCAGGTTCGGCGCGACGAAGTCCCCGATTTCAGGACGCGACGAGCTGAATTCGTAATCCGGCGGGATCGCGTTCGCGCACGCGGTGCCGACACAGTTGGCGGGGATCCGGATGTACAGCGCCGATTCGTTGATCGTCGAGTTGCGCGGTGCCACGCCACCCGAGCGGGGACGCCGCGCGAGGGCATTGAACAGGGCGGTCTGGCTTCGGTGCAGCAGTACCCCGCGCTTGGCTTCGAGCGCGAGCTCGCCGATGTCCGGGATCAGGCGCGCGCTGACCGGCGCCACGTTGTTCGTGGCGGCAGCCGTCTTGACCTGCGCGAGTAGAAAGCCGCTCTGACCGATGAATTCCTGCTTTTCGGCCTGCACCGCGCTGATGTAGCCAAGCGTCCCCGAGCCGAATGTCGGAATCGAGCTCGAGCCGAACCGCAGCGGCAGCTCGATGTTCTGTTCGCGCGAGTCGTAGAAGTACGCCGACGCGCCGCCGGTGACGAGCGTACGGGCGACCTGCGCCGCGGCGCCATCACCGTCGGCGATCTGGGAGTTGAGGTCGGCGCTGCCGACGGCGATCGCCGGCGTTCCCGCTTGCCGCGCTTCACGCAATTGCTGTTCGAGCCATTCCAGCTGCGTCGAGTCGACGTCTGCCGACTCGTCGAGCACGATCACCCGCACGGTTCCGCCGGCGCCGGTTGAGTTGAGCGAGTAGTAGGTCGAGCAGGCCTCGCTCGACTTGCCGGCCACGCCGAGGTTGCCGGCCGGCGACCCTTCGCCGAACGGCGACGGGTAGCTCGCGAACGCCTGCTGGAAAGGACACTCGCTGCCGGGACCGAGGTCGGTCGGCGACGGAGCGGCGTACGTCGGCAGCGGGCCGGCGAGCACCGCGGCATAGCGGGCGAGCTCCCGTTCGTAGAGCACCGGGAATTCGCCGTGCCCGGCGCCGGTGGTGACCCGAGGACCGGTGTAGAGGAATGCGCGGGCGCCGGCGGTCGCCCCGGCCTTCGCGAGCGCGGAGCCCAGCCAGACGTCCGGGCCGACACCGGCGTTCGCGCGATCCGCACACGGTGCCAGACAACCCGCGCCGCCGCCGATCGCAAACGTCGCCTGGCCGGCGCTCGTTTCGATCGGCGCCGTGGCGAAGCCGGGCGGCGGGACTCCGTCGGCCGGATAGCGATTGACGTCGGCGGTGTCGAACGCCGGGCTCGATTCGTCGACGAAGCCTCCCACCGCCCAGCCCTGCGAACCGGAGGGATCGATCAGGACGGCGGAGGTCGGATCGGGCTGGAAGACCGTGTCGTACTCTTTGTATTCGCCCAGCGGATCGCGCGCCGGGTTGCGGTTGTGCTCCTCGTCGCTCCAGCCGCTTGCGGTCTGTCGCACGATGTAACCGCTCGCGAGCTTGTAGCGGCCGATCAGGTTCGGCGGGAAGCCCGCCGGCGGTGGGTGTTCGCTTTCGTCCTGGAGGATTTCGGGCGGCAACCCGCCGGAGCCGACCGCCCGCAGCGCGCCGCCTTCGCGGAACAGCGACAACGAGCCGGGCGCTTCGAGCCCCGGGTAGGCGGGCGCCTGCAACCACGCAGCTCCGGCCTGCTGGCGCTCGAGCACCAGCGCCGATCCCTGCAGTCCTCCTGGCGTCGCCGAGATCGCTGCTCCTCCGTCGGGCAGCGCGGCCACCGCCCACGGGACCTCGCCCGCGAGCGCCTGCGCCGCGCCGGCGTCGACGTGCCAGCCGCCCCCTTCGTTGATCAGGATCCCGCCCGTGTAGTGCGCGGCGCCTTCGAGGTGGACCTGTCGATAGGCGACGATCGCCTCTGAGCCGGCGAACGCGATCGACGTGAAGCTCGCGCCCGCCAGTTCGGGCGGCAGCGGTTCCTGCGTCCAGGACTTACCGAAGCGCAGCAGGACCCCCTGCTGGCCAACCGCATAGCCGCGGCTCGGGTTGTTCGGGTCGAAGGCGACGCCGAGCAGGTTGCCGCGGAAGTTCTGCGGGATCGCCGGGTCCGGTTCCCACAGCCCGGTTTCCCCTCGCCAGAGCCACATCTGCGGGTCGCCTTCGGCGTCTTCGCCTCCCACCGCGTACACGCGCCCCGGAGTTGGCCACGCGACGGCGCGCAACGGCGTCTTCGCGAGTCCGCCGCTCGCCTTGAACAGGCTCTCCGGCTGCCAGCCCGCGCCCGGGCTGAAACGGGCGACCTCGCCTTGGTCGCCCACGGCGATCGCCGCGCTGGCGAGCGCTCCGGGGGCTGCGCCCGGCTGCGGCGCGATCGCCGTCAGGGTGCGACGGAACGGAACGGGATAGGAGGTGAGCCGGTTCGGCGCCGAGCTGAGTGTCAGATGGACCGGCAGCAGCTCGTTACCCAGCCAGCCCTCACGCGGGTTGGAGAACGCGGCGCCGAGCGTGCCGCCGACGTCGTTGGGCGGCGCGGAGCCGCCGAGCGAGAGGACGCGAACGAACGAGCTGCCTTCCAGGCGCAGGCTGACGCCTTCGCCGAGGCCGGTGATCACCCGTTCGCCGTACGGGGTCGCCGAGGAGGCGTTCGCCCACGCGAAGCTGCGGGACGACCCTGCCGGCAGGGCTTCCGGGAGCGTGTAGGTGCATGGTGAGAACGACGATGAGACGTTGCACCAGCTCGCCTGCACCGTGCCTTCCAGTCCGTGTTCTTCGCTCGGTTCGGCGGCGCCGGGCTTGAAGAACATCGTCACCCCCGCCGTCGCATCCGTCCGTTCGCCGTCGACCCAGACGCCCTGTTCGGTGACGGTCAGGACCTGCGAGGCCGTCGTCGGGGGCTCGCCCGTTCCACGTACGGTGAATGAAACGCCGTTCAGCGTCAGCGGTGCTTCGGCCTCCCCGCCGACAACCGCGACCTGCCTCCAGCGACCTTCATCGCGGCGGAACAGGGCGACGTTGCTTGAGCTCGAGGACAGCTGCGCGAGCAGCCAGGCGTTCTTGGCCGAGCTCGCGCCGATCGAAAGCACTCGAAAGCCACCGCCTTCGCTGACTTTGGGAAGCACGATCGGCTCGCTGCTCCAGCTGTCGCTTTCGCCGCTCCAGTGCAGGACGCGACTCTCACTGCCGCTGGCCCCGCCGAGCACCGGGACCACGAGCGCCCCCGCGTGGCCGCCGCCTTCGGCGAGCGCCGCCACAAGGGGGGCACGGTTGGTGCCGACCAGGCGCTCTTCAGGGCGCAGGGCGGCTTCCCCTTCTTGGGGCAGCGGCTTGGTTTCCGCAAAGGCGCCGCCGGGGTCGCGCACGAGCAGCAGCTGGTGCCCCGCCGCGCTGCCGAGCAGCGCTCCGTCGCCCGCTTCGGTCATCTCGCCCGCGAGCGGTCCCGGGGCGGGCCTGAACCCAGCCAGCGGTGCGCCTGTCGAGTCGAGCAGCCCGGGGCCGAGGCTCCAGCCGCTGTCAGAGCTGTAGCGGACGACCGCATAGGTCGATGAGCCCTGCGATCCCACCCGGCCGATGCCCCAGGTCTCGTTGGCGGCCTCGCCGGGCGAAGCGCCGATCATCGTCACTTCGCGCGCCGGGATCGCGTCATCGGTCTGGGCCGTGACTTCACCCGCTCCGGCAGCCAGTGCCGGCGCCGCCGTGCCGCCGAGCGCCCCGGTGAGGGCGAGCACGACGCCCAGGCCCGCGAGCAGCAACGCCGTGGAGATCGCGAGCGTCCAGGAGAGCCTGCGCCCGCTCGGTGCAGGGCGCATCAACCGAGCGGTCCCGGGCCGCTGAGCAGCGGCGTTCTGTTGAGCGTGGCGAAGCCGGTCGAGACGGTGGTGGAGCTGGCGCCCCGCGTGGACACCGTGGGGACCGGGGCGAGCGCGTGGGTCTGCAGGGCGAGCTTCGTCGGCCAGCGTCGCTTGTCGAGCCGCAGCGTCAGGCTGCGATTGCCGGCCGCGAACGTCTTCATCGGCGTGCTCGCGACGACCCGCGCGCCGCGCTTGGCGAGCAGCTTGACGCGCGCCCTGGCGGCGAGGCGAAAGCGGAGTTCGAGGGTGGTCCCGTGGATCAGCCGCGTGCGAATGTTCGACAGCAGCGGCACCGGAGTGCGCAGTTCGGGTTCCGGCGTTGGGACTTCGACCAACGGGACCGTGCGCGCCGGCGCTTCGCCCGGGAGCCCCGAGTTGTCGACCGGCGGCGCGTCGGGAACGACGGCGGGCACGCCTTCGTCTTCGGGGCGGAACGTGATCGGCTGCGGCCCGTTGAACGCCGGATCGGTGTCCGGATTGGCCAGTTCCGCGCTGCGCCCGGCTGGCGTGGTGAGGTGGAACAGCCAGCCCTGGCGCGTCGCCAGCCAGCAGTCATGCGGTGCCGGGCAGGTCAGCTTGTCAGCAGCCCCCTTTGGACCGACGCCCGCGGCTTCTTCGGCGCCGGTCGGAAGCTGTTCGCGCTGGGACACGACGCCGCCGCTCGAGAGCCTGCTGACGAGCGCCGGCGCGGCCGGTTCCTGCGCCGTGTTGGGCCCGGAGGTCAGACCGAGCCACGCGCTTTCGCCCGCCGGCGTGCCTTCGCCTTCTTCTTCGCCCGGCGGCTCGGCTGCGATCGCGCTGACCGCCTCGTTGGGCGAGTGCACGCCTTCGGTGCCGGGCTGCTTGGTGAACGGGTTTTCGCCTTCCGGATCGGTCGTCGGTCCGACGATCTGAGTCGCTCCGCCAGCGTTTGTCCGGATCACGGTGAGCTCGCCGTGTGCGGGGCTTTCCGGCGACGGAAGGGCCGGGTCGGCGGCCCCCCACAACGCCGACTCCCCCGCGGACAGGTGAAGGAAGTCGAGCGCCTCTGGGAACTCACCAGACGCGTAGATCGGAACGCCGAGGCTCAGCGATACGAACGGGGGTTGGAAGCCGTTCGGCTCGATCAGGTGCAGGACCGAGGGGTCGGACGCAGATTCTTCTTCGCTGAGCACGTCATCGCTTTTGATCCGCACGCTCTCATACAGTTCGTCGCCGAACCGGCGCAGATCCTCGACGGCGTGGCCCTGCGGGTTCGGCTTCTCACTAACTGAGTGACCGTCCCAGTGCAGCTGGAAGGCGCCGGCCTGACCTTGCGGCAGCGGGTCGCCCCCAAACCAGCAGTCGTCTGGGGCAAGACACGCCGCGCCGTGCATCGCCTGGTAGGACGTGGGCAGGAACGCGAGCGAGCCGTATGAGGCCGCGACTTCGCCGTTTGCGAAGTGGCACAGCGTGTTGTCGGCGAGCGGAGGCGGGTTTTCGATGTTCGACTGGCCGGCACGCCCGTCGGAGACGGTCCAGAATTCGTCCGGCCCAGACCACGCGATCCGCCCGTCGGTCGCGCCGCAGACCTTCGCCAGCTCGTGCCAGCTGACGCCGTTGTATGCCCAGATGCCGGCTGGGATCGTGGGAGGATTGCCGGCAGTTATGAGCAGTCCGCGGTTCGGCGCTGAGAACTCGATGTCGCCGATCCTGCCCAAGCCGATCGGCGTCGTCGATTTCGTGCCGTTGGGCAGTTCAGGAGGCAGCGGTTGTTCCAGGTGCCAGGACGCGCCGCCGTCGGGTTCTTCGGCTCGCGCCATCCCCGCCAGCGGACCGGCGCCGCCGGCGAGCGCGAGCAGCAGCCCGAGCAGAGCAACCAAACTCCTGGGGCTCGTCGCGCGGCTCATCGGCGACCCCTTCGCTTCGGCCGTCTGGAGTGGCGGGCGTGGGTCTTATGCGCCGCCCGGACAAAGCTAACTGCGAGCGTGTCGTGCAGCACCGGATGGCCGGTCGCGCTGAACGACAGCGCGACGTTCGCCGAGAAGCCGCCGCGCGCACTTGCCAGTGCGGAATAGGCGCGCGCGAGCTTCAGCGTCACCGGGAACAGGCTCGCTTCACCCGGACGCTTCAGCGCAGAGGCGACCGTCCGAGTCTGGACCGTCACACGAGCACGCCCGGCGTGACTCGCTCGCCGCTTGCGCCCGGCACCGACGCTCGCGCTGCGGACACTCGTGGCCACCCGCACGGCGCCTCGGGCGCCCGCGCGCAGCGTGCCTGCTCCCGGCACGAGAACCTCGAGCAGGACGGTGCCGTCTCGGCGCGAGAGCGCTGTCGCCTGCAGCTGCCAGGCCGGCGCCAGGGCGGGGCTCACGGGCGCCCCCGAGATTTCCGAAACGGGGCTTTCCGACGTGAAAACACGTCGGTCGACGACGAATGCGTCGCTGTTTTTGTTGCCGTCGCCGTAGACAAGGTTGGTCGAGTTCGACGAGAACGCCAGCAGGTTGCCGTCCGTGGTGAAGGACGGCGAGCCGGTGAAGCTCGGTTCGTGCCCGCTCCCCACGGGGCCTTCGCTCGGTCCCCCTTCAAAGCCCTGCGTCACGCGGGTTAGCGTGTCGTCTTCGAGGTCGACGTCGTAGAGCTCGACCGCCCCTGCCGCTCCGGCCGGGGGGCTGACGTAGGTCGGCGAGCCCAGCGGGAAGAATGAGCGTTCGCTCGACAGCGCGATCTGGTCGCCGCCCGGCGACACGCCCAGATCGACGATCGGGCTCGTACCGTTGCCCGAGCTGGCACCGGCGATCTCGGTCAACCGGCGCGTCGCCGCCTCCCGGGTCAGACCGTCGCTCATGTTGACCACGTACAAGTCGTCAGATCGCTGTGCAGCCGAGAGTTCTTCGCCACTGGCGATTTCGCGGGCGTTTGCGAGGAGCGCGACGATCATCCCGTTGGCGCTCAGCCTGGGCAGGTAGTCGAAGGACGTTCCCCCCGTCCAGAGCCCGGTCGCGCTCCCTTCGCGACCCCCTTCGGTTTCAAATGGCCCCTGACACGGGTCGGCCAACGTGGCGGGGGAGGACAGCTGCGTCTCGCCGCTCTGCTCACACCGCACGCTGGTCGGGTCCGAGCCGCCGGTCACCCGCCGCGTCGGCGCCGACTGGCCTTCGCCGATTCGCCGCCACAGCGGCTCTGTGTAGTCCGGGTGGTCGGCAAGGTCGGCGCCGCGCATGACCGGCGCCTGTTCGGCGATCTGCTGGGCCATCCACGCCACCGTCGAGCCGTCGGCGCTGAGCGAGGCGCCCACCGGGGGCGCCGGGAACGCCGGCGATGGGAACGGCGGGATGTTTTCGCCGCTCGGATAGACCGCTCCAAATCTTCCTTCGGCGCTTGTCGGGGTCGGTTCGGGTCGGCCGTCTGAGTAGAGCTGGGAGCTGCCGGTCGCCTGGTCGTAGCGCACGGTCACGAGCCGCGTCGTGTCGCTGTCCAGGTAGCGGACCGCGATCTGCGGGGCCGCGGTCGCCGGTTCCACGACCCCCGGCGGGTTGGCGAGGTTCGATACCGCGGTCGTCTCGAAGGCGACCTCATTCCCGTCGGCGCTCAGCGCCGAGCGCCCTGCCGCGACCGAGCCGAGACCGCTCGGACCCGGTGCGTAGGCCAACCCGACGCTCGACCCATTGACCGCCGAGGCGAGCGTGAAGGCGCATTCTTCGGTCTCCTGTTCCGATGCCCGCCAACCTTCCGGACACGGGTGGGGGCTCGGCTTTGCCATATCTCGCACGTAGACGTCGGGCGCGCCGTTGGTGTCGTCTTCTGCGTCCAGCTGCGCTGTCGTCGTGAAGCTCACGTAGCGCCCGTCGGCGCTGATCGAAGGCAGCATCGCGTCGCCTTCGGCCACCGTTGCAACTTCACCCGTCGCCAGGTCGCGACGGAACACCCCCCTGCGTCCGGCGAACGATCCGTCGAACGCGACGTAGCGTCCGTTTCCGGAGACCGCCGCGTCGTTGGCGGACTCGGCCTGCTGCACGAAGGCTCCGCCGGGCACGACGCCTGCCGAGGCGAGCGAGGTCGGACCGAAGACGTCGGCCTGCGCGGTTGCGGCAGCGCCGGCCAGCGAGACGAGCGCAGCGCATGCGAGGATCGCCAGCGCGTGCCTCATCGGACGCTCACCAGCCGGCGCACGGTCGCCTTGTTGCCGAGCTTGTCGCCCACGTGGGCGACGATCGTGTAGATCCCGGCGCGCTTGTAGCGGTGTCTCAGCGAGGTCTTGCCGCGGCGCCGGGCGCCGTCGCCGAAGCTCACGCTGACCGCGCCCTTGGCTACCCCGACGCCCCCGTCGGTGATCCTCACCTTCACGCCTCGGCCGTGTTCAGCCTTGAGCACCGTGACCGTCGGCGCCTGCCCGTCGACGCGCAGCTGCGCCGCGCCGGTCAGCTGCTCCTGTCCGTCGATGTCCGTCGCGAGCAGCTGTACGCGGTGGACGCCGCTGGCGACACGGCGCGCTTCCAGACGAGCCGAGAGAGCGCCCGTCGGCGCCGTCACCACGCGCCCGTCGAGGACAACGCGATACGTGATCGGGCCGTTGGCGCTTGGGGCCTGGACCCATGAGATCGCGGCTTGCGAGGGCTCGATCCACGTGCTCGGCGCCGTCAGGAAGAACGGCGCGGGCGGCGTCGTGGCCTGGGCCGCCACGATCGCGGCGTGACCGATCGGACCCTGGCGGAAGCCGACGAGGCCGTCGCCGAGCCCCGAGCGCCCGACGCTTAGTTCGCCGATTTCACCACCCCCGCCGCCACTGACGAGCGCGGTCTGGGCGGCGCCTCCGGGAAAGTCCTCGCGAACCGCGACGGCCGCCTGGCCGGCTGGGTGGGCGCTTGACCAGGCCGACACGCCGCCACCCTGCGGGTTCATGACACTCACGGGGCCGTCTTCGGGGCCGGCGAAGGGCGGCCCGAGAGTGACCGAGCCGGACAGTCCCTTGTCGTTCCCCTGCACGACCGTCGGAGTCCCGTTTGCGTCGTACAGGATCCGCAGGTTCTGCTTCTCGTCGATGTCGATGCTCGGCGGCCCGATGCTCGCGCTCGCGCCACCCGCCACGGTCGGGTCCGCGACGCTCGCTCCGAGGAAGGCGGCGCCGCTGACCGATTCGCCGTCGGGCAGCGTGTTGAGGAAGATCCGCGGGCCCGGCAGCGGCGACCCCTGCCCCGCGTTCTGGCGGTAGGCGACCTCGGCCTGGCCGAGGCGCGAGATCGCGACGCTCGGCGCGTCGGCGTCGTCGTCGATCGGCGCGCCGTTGAAGCTCGCCGCGCTGACCGGCAGAACGAAATCCAGCGTCGTGCCGAACAGGCGCCTTGCCCAGATCCGGGCGACGCCGTTGATTTCCGGCTCCTGCCAGACGACGACCGCGTTGCCCGTCGGACCGACCGCGATCTGAGGCGCGTTCGCCTGCGTGGGCGGCCGCATCGAGAGACCGGGGTTGCGGTTGATCGCTCCGAGCCGCGACCACTGCGTGCCGTCGAAGTGCGCCACGCGCACGTCCTCGACGACGTCGCCGGGGTGCAGGATGACGCTCGATGTGCCGCTGCGAACGACCCGGTAGACGATGTCGGCCTGGCCCGTCGAGCTCATCGCCAGGTCCGGGGTCGTCCCGTTCGCGCTGCCGACGTTCGGGTCGACGATCATCGCGTGTCCGAACGAGGCGGAGCCCGGGCCGAGCGTCGCGCCGAGCAGCTCGTCGACTGGGTGTTCGTGTTCGGTCGCGAACGGGGTCGCCCAGACCACGACGAGCTCGCCGCCGTTGGCGGCGCCAATTCGAGGCCAGCTGGCGGCAAACGGCTGTTCGGTGTCGACCCGGATCGGCGCGAGCCAGTGGCCTTCGAGGTAGCGCGCGACAAACACGTGCGCGACGCCGTCGACGCGCTTGAGATAGACCAGGCCGCCCGTCCCATCTTCGGCCATCGCGACCCCGCCGAACCCGACGATTTCCTCGCTGGGACCGTCGATCGTCGTCGCCGGCAAGATCACGGCGCGGGCCTGCGGCGCGGCGAGGACCAGCAGCGCCAGGCAGGCGGCCAGTACAGGAAAGCCGATCGTTGCGGCCTTTGAGAGCGCCGGTCGCTCGGTCGAGCGCGTGGCCGAGATCCTCGGGAGAGCGGGCGCGTTGACGACCACGACAGCGCCTCAGGATTCGGATTTGTTGAGAGCGCCGGCCGTCTTGTTGAACGCGCAACGGAAGTTCTCGGGGGCCACGACCGGCTCAGAGCCGGCGAAGCCGCCCTTGGTGCCGTTGCTGTAGACCGTCACGTACTGCAGCGATTCGGGCAGCGGGTTGGCCGGCAGCGGCACCGGGTTGGCCTGGCCCTGGCGCGGGTTGCCGGTCGACCCTTCGCTGACGCCCTCAAAGCCGGCCGCCGCCGAGCCCGCTTCGGTCGTCACGAGCGTGGAGCTCATCTCGCGCTGGTCTTTCAGGCCGCGGCTCGGGTCGAGTGGGACCGTCGCCGTCAGCTGCGAGTCGTGGATCGTCGACTCGAGCTTGACCCGCGCCGCGGCGCCGAGCAGCTGCGCCGCCGTCGGCAGCCAACCGCCTTCGGCCACGCACGCCTTGCTCGCATAGAGGTAGTTGTTCTTGCCGGCGTCGGCGTTGCTGACCGGGTAGGGAGCAGTGTCGAGGCACCAGCTCCCGAGGTCGACCGTCGCCGGCGGGCACGTTCCGGTGAGCTGTTCGGCCGTTTTCCCGGCGATGTGCGTGGCGTTCTTGACCGTCGGGATCGCGGCGGCCGGGAATTTGCGGTTCTTGCCGAGGAGCAACAGGCCGCCCGCGTGCGGCTTGGTGCTGACGGGGTGGCCGGCGATCGCCGAGACGACCGCGTGCCGAGCGGCGTCGGCGAGGCCGGTCGTCGAGAAGACGAGCGCGATCAGCGCGATGACCAGCGCGGGCGAGGGCAGCGTGCGCGGTCTCGACGGGCGGCGGGCTGGGCGCCGCCAGCTCACTGCGCGCCTTTGTCGCGGCCCGCGAAGCGGGGCTGCGCCGCGCGCCGGACGCTGCGCAGTTCCTCGAGCGTCGCCTCACGGACGGTCGAGAGCACCGCGTCGAGCGCGACGCCCGACAGCGTCTCGTGCTCCATCAGCGCCGAAGCGGTCTCCTCCACCGCGCTCCAGTTGCGATCGAGCACCGTCGCAGCGCGCGCCTCGGCGTCGCCGACCAGGCGCTCGACCTCGTTGTCGATCAGGTTCAGGGTCTCCGGCCCGACCGAACCGAGATCCTGGAGCGAGGCGCCGAGGAAGACCTCTCCCCCCTTCTCGCCGATCGTCACGAGACCGAGGGCCTCTGACATCCCGAACGACGTGACCATGCTGCGGGCGAGCGCTGTCGCCGCGTGCAGGTCGTCGTTGATGGTCGTCGACATGTGGCCGAACGCGATCCGCTCGCCGGCGAGCCCCGCCGCTATCACGATCAGCTGGGTCTGCAGGTCGGGCTCGGTCATGATCGTCTGATCGCGATCGGAGAGCATGTGGGCAGCCGTGCCGAGCTGGCGACCGCGGGCGACTATCGACAGCTTGCGTGTCGAGGAGGCGTGGCCGAGCGCCTCGGTGACGACCGCGTGCGACGCCTCGTGAATCGAGATCAGCCAGCGCTCCTCCTCGGTCAGGATGTGTTTCTTGGCCGGCCCGGCGACAACTCGGTCGATCGCCTCCTCGAGCGTTGCCTGGTCGATCTGCGCGTTGCCGTCGCGGACGCTCAGCAGCGCCGCCTCGTTGATCACGTTCGCGAGCTCGGCCCCGCTGAAGCCCGGAGTCTGACGCGCCACCTCCTCCAGCGAGGCGTCGGGGGCGAGCGGTCGCTTGCCTCCGTGCAGGCGCAGGATTTCGATTCGTCCGTGAACGTCGGGAACGTCGATGACGACCTGGCGATCGAACCGCCCGGGGCGTAGAAGCGCCGGGTCGAGGATGTCGGGACGGTTGGTCGCACCCATCACGACCAAGCCGCCGTCGCCCGCGAAGCCGTCCATCTCCACGAGGATCTGGTTGAGCGTCTGCTCGCGCTCGTCGTTGCCCTGGCCGATGCCGGCGCCGCGCTTTCGCCCTGCGGCGTCGAGCTCGTCGATGAAGATGATCGCGGGTGCGGCTTTGCGCGCCTTGCGGAACAGGTCCCGCACGCGCGCCGCGCCGACGCCGACGAGCGACTCGACGAAATCCGAGCCCGACAGCGAGAAGAACGAGGCGTCTGCTTCGCCCGCGACGGCCTTCGCGAGCAGCGTCTTGCCGGTGCCCGGCGGCCCGACGAGCAGCACGCCCTTCGGCGCGGCGGCGCCGACCGCGAGGTACCTGCTCGGGTCAGCCAGGTAGTCGCGGATCTCCTTGAGCTCGGCCAGCGCCTCGCCAGCGCCGGCGACGTCGTCGAACGTGATCGCTTCGGTTTTCCCCTTGCCCTTCTTGCGGCCCTTGCCCGTGAACTCGGAGAAGCCCGCGATTCCCCCGGCAGCGCCTTCGCCGCCCAACCGCATGAAGAAGGAGAACAGGCAGACGAGCAGCAGGATCGGGATCAGGAACTGGATCACGATCGTCTTCGTCGGCTTGCCCGACTGCTGGTCGATCGAGACGGTCGCACCGCTCGCCGAGAGTTCGTTGGCGAGCTGCTGGGTCTGGGCGCCGGAGGAGGGGTAGGCCGCCCAGAGGTGCTCCGGGGGCCCGACGGTCACCGTGACCGAGCGCGTCCCACCGGTCTTCTTGCTGCCCTGCGGCTTGACCACCGTTTCGGTGCCGGTCGTTTCGAGCACGACGCGGCTGTCGTGATCGAGCAGGGTCGCGTTCGCGATCCCATGGCTCCTCGCGAGTTTCTGGACGGCGCTGAGCGGGACCTGCCGACCGGAGCTGCCGGGCTTGATCTGCCCGAGCAGGAGCGCGAACGCGATCGCCAGGCCGATCGACGCGAGCAGCAAGAACAGCGCGAGCGGGTCGCGCAGGATGATCCTGCGCGTTGTCCGGGCGAACTCCCCGAGCCGCACGAGCACCGGGTTGCGCCGGTGCGCAAGACCCGAACGGACGCTCGCCGTGGCGGCGGCCGAGTGGCCGTTGGAGGTGGCCGGTACGGGCTCGGGCGTCTCGTGGCTGTCGGGTGCGGGGGGGTTGTGGTCGTCTGTCATGTCGCGGCAGCGATCAGCCGTGCAACGAGCGCGCCAACTCACGGCGCGGTTCGTCGAGCCGGGCCAGCGTCACACGACCCCAGCGGAAATGCAACGTCGTTCACAAAAACGACACATACGCGCGCAGACACCAGCGGCGACGTTCACAAAATGAACACAACCAGGCCGACCAAACGTTCACAAAAACGAAACACCAGGCAATTACGGGCGCGACAGTCTTGCGGCGCGGGAATGGTTCAAGGGCAACCGCATCGATCACGCAAGCGACTTGTTCCCGCCTCCTGCGTCGCGACGAAAACAACGGTCTCGACGACGAGCATCGATAAAGCCGACTGACAAAGGAGACAGCAACTGTGCGCGCGCATCGCACCCTCATTCTCAGCTTGATCGTCACCCTCGTGCTCGCCGTTCCGGCGACGGCTCTCGCCAAGCAGCTGATCGTCGGCGGATCCACGTCGGTGCTCCCGCTCGCACAGAAACTGGCGAGCGCCTACCACAAGGCGTACCCGAAGATCCCGACGCCGAAGGTCGGTGGCGGGCAGTCGGACATTGGCATCAGCGGCGCCTCCACCGGGCGCTTTGACATCGGCGACTCGTCGCGCAACCCGATTCCCGGCGTCGACCCCAAGGGCCTCGTCTTCACGAAGATCGCACAGGACGGCATCTGCATCATCACGAGCCCGCAGAACCACCTCGCCAACCTCTCCCAACAGACCGTCGTCGGGATCTTCACCGGCGCGATCCGTGACTGGAGCCAGGTTCCCGGAGCGCAGGCGTCTGGCCCGATCGACCTGTTCGACCGCGACGGCGCATCGGGTACGCAGGACGCCTTCCAGCACATCTTCCTCGGCGAAACGCTGAAGATCTCCCCGAGCGCGACCGAAGAGACCTCGAACGGGCTCGAGCAGAACGCGGTCCGAAACGACCCGGGAGGCGCCGGGATCGGCTTCGTCTCGTTCGCCTTCACGGCGGGCGTCAACGCGGTCGGTTACCAGGGCGTCCAGTGCACGCTGCCCAACGCCAAGTCCGGCCAGTACGGCGGGGTGCGCAACTTCTGGATGGTGACCAAAGGCGCGCCCAAAGGTGAAGCCGCGAAATTCATCAACTGGGTGACCAAGGCGGGCAACAAGACCGTCCGCTCGATCGTCAACTCCAGCTGGATCGCGATTCACTGATCGCATGAGCGTCGCGCTCTAGAGGACGATGGCGCGTCGCACGGGACGCAGAGAAGACCAACGCGCCGAGCGTACGCTCGGCGCGTTGGCGGTCGGGCTGCTCGCGCTGATCGGCGTGATGGTCGTGATCGTGTTCGTCAACGCCTGGCCCTCGTTCCGCAGCAACGGGCTGAGCTGGTTCGGCCCCGGCGGTAACGTCGACACGCAACTGCGCGCGATGCAGGAATCGACGCCGCTGCCGGGTCACAGCATCGAATATTTCCGTGGCTGGCCGCTTCTGTGGGGGACGTTGCTGACGACCGTGCTCGCCGTCGTGCTCGCGCTCATCGTCTCGACGCTCGCGGCGATCTTCCTGACCGAGTTCGCGCCCGAGCGCGTGCGTCGCGCGCTCGAGCCTGTTATCCGGCTGCTCGCCGGCGTGCCGTCGGTCGTCTACGGGTTGATCGGCATCCTCGCCCTTGCCCCGTTGATCAACCAGCACCTGATCAGCAACGCGCGCAAGCAGTCGGTCGCCTACGTCGTCCAGCTCAACGGCGCCGACCTGACGACCGCGACGCTGATCCTCGCGGTGATGATCACGCCGATCATGGTCGCGCTGATCGCCGGCGCGCTCGGGTCGGTCCCCGAGCCGTGGCGCGAGGGGTCGGTGGCTCTCGGCGTCAACCGCTGGCGCACGATCGTCCGCGTGTCGCTGCGGACGGCGCGGCCGGCGATCGTCGCCGCGACGGTGCTCGCGACCGCGCGCGCCCTCGGCGAGGCGATCATGCTCTCGATGGTCTCCGGCGGGCGCGGCTTCGCGGCCAACCCGCTCGACGGGCTGACGTTCCTGTTCGAGCCGGTCCGCCCGCTCGCGGCGACGATCGTCCAGCAGTCCGACGGGCTGACGATCGCTCCGCTCGCGCACACGATCTACGCGATGGCAGCGGTGTTGCTCGTCTCGGCTGCGCTGCTGTCGCTGGCCGGCTGGGCCGCCAAGCAGCCGCTGCGGCGTTACGGGATCCGCGCATGAGCGAGACGGCGACGGTCGCCACGGCGCCGCCTGTCGCCGTGCGCCCCCCGCGCCAGAGCACGGCCGCGTGGCCCCTGGCCGACCGTGTCGGCTACTGGCTGTGCTGGACGACGGGCATCGCCCTGTGCCTGATCGCGGTCGCGATCGTCGTCTTCATGCTCGTCAAGGGTGTCGCGTACCTGCGCCCGGCGCTGTTCGTCGAACACCCGGCGGCCTCGCTGCAGCAGAGCCAGTCGGGCGGCTTTCTCGACCCAATCGAGGGGACGCTGATCATCACCGCGATCGGAACGCTGATCGCCGCGCCGGCGGGAGTCGCGCTCGCGGTCTGGATCTCCGAGTACGGGCGCCCGACCGCGCTCGCGCGCGCGGTCGAATCGGCGATCGACGTGATCGCCGGGGTTCCGAGCGTCGTGCTCGCGATCTTCGGGCTGCTCGTCTTCTCCGAGGGCTTTCTCGGCTTCCTCTCCCAGAACGCCGCCAACGGCGCCGTCTACGGGCGTTCGTTCTTCGCGGCGGGGATCGTCATGGCGCTGCTGGCGTTGCCGCTGATCGTGGGGTCCACGCGCGAGGCGCTCGCGCAGGTGCCCGACCGCGTGCGCGAGGCCAGCTACGCGCTGGGCAAGTCGCGCGCGAGCACGATCCGCTGGGTCCTGCTGCCCTCGATCCGCCCCGACATCGCGAGCGGCATCGCGCTCGGGATGGGCCGGATCATCGGCGACACGGCGATCATCACGATTCTCCTCGGAGTGACGTTGACGACCCAGGGCGTCGGCTCGACGCCCTTGCTGGGCACCCTGCGCGGCACCGGCTCGACGCTGACGAGCTACGTCTACAACAACTCGCCCGCCGGCGAGGGCAACGCGCCGCAGAAGGCCTACGCTGCCGCGTTCGTGCTGCTGATGCTCGTCCTCGCGCTGAACGCGCTCGTGACGCGGCTGACCGCCGGGCGGCGGTCTGACCGCGCGAGCATCGGGGGGCGGCTGCGTGCGATCGGGGGGTCGCTGCCGTGGACCCGTTGATGCCACCGCCCATCCGGCGGATCGCGATCGACCGCGAGCCGACGGTCGCGCCCGAGCGGCCGATCGCCAATGGCCTCGCGCAAGCGCCCGTCACGGAGGCGGTCGCGCGACGCCGAAGCGAGCGGCCCGACCCGGCGACCGTGCGCGAGCGCATGCGCGTCGACGCGGTCTGGCTGGCCTACGGCGAGAACTGGGTGGTCCGCGACGTGACGCTGCCCGTGCGCCAGGGCGAGGTGCTCGCGATGATCGGCGCGTCCGGCTCGGGCAAGACGACGCTGCTGCGCTCGCTCAACCGGCTCACCGAGGTCACAGCCGGCGGGTCGCGCGCCGGGCGGATCACGCTCGACGGCGAGGAGATCCACGAGCTCGAGGTCAACGACCTGCGACGGAGGGTCTCGATGGTCTTCCAGCAGCCCAACCCGTTTCCGATGAGCATCTACGACAACGTCGCCTACGCCCTGGCCGAGCAGCGCCCGCCACGCGGGCGCCGGCGCAGGCGCACGCCCCAGCTCGAGGCCGCGGCCGAAGACGCGCTTCGTCGCGCCGGGCTGTGGGACGAGGTCGCCGGCGATCTCGACCGCTCGGCGCTACGCCTCTCCGGCGGCCAGCAGCAGCGGCTGTGCATCGCGCGCGCGCTCGCGGTGAAGCCGGAGGTTCTCTTGATGGACGAGCCGACGTCCGCGCTCGATCCGCTTTCGACCCTGAAGATCGAGGAGCTGATGGAGCACCTCGCGGTCGACTTCACCGTCGTGATCGTGACGCACAATCTCCAGCAGGCGGCCCGCGTCTCCGAGTACACGGCGTTCATGCTGGGCGACGAGCGCCAAGTCGGCGGTCTGGTCGAGTTCGGCCCCACGGACAAGATCTTCACGCATCCGGTAGACCCGCGCACGGAAGACTACATCTCCGGTCGAATGGGATGATGAAGTCGCCGCTGCAGCCCGGACTCCGGACCGAGCAGGAACCTACGGACCTCAAGGTTCGCGTCCGCGACCTGAACGTCTACTACGGCTCCTTTC
>DASXIJ010000079.1:0-6578 GCA_036498045.1 Solirubrobacteraceae bacterium | reverse complement strand
CCTGCTTCTGGTAGCTGTAGTCGAGCGTCTCGGCAGGGTCTTCCGCGCGGTCGAGAAGTTTCGAGACCTTCGCCTTCACGACAGTTGACATGCGCCCGGTCAAGCCGGCCATCTGATCCTCCTATTGCAGTCTGCGGGGCGGGCTACCGCCGGCGGCCCCGCCCAGCGGGCGGTGTCGGCGTGCTAGAGCAAGCGTAGCCGACTGCACGTCGCCGGGCCGCGGGACGCCCGCGGCGCACGCCGCGGGCGTCCCCGCCGCTATAGCCCGAGCGGGTGCCGGACGGTGTAGCCGGAGTTTCCGGTGCGCAGCGGACGCCAGCGCGGGCCCTGCTGGTTGGACGGGTCGTCGGCCGCGCTCGTGTCCAGCCGCAGCCCTGCGACGTCCATGTACGCGTGGCCGGCATTGCCGAACACCGCGATCCACCGGCCCGCGCCGTGCGAGCCCCACGCCTCGAATTCCGACGAGTCCATCGGCGTCGGCAGCAAGCTGCCACCGTGCAGCGCGAACGACACCGTGCCCGAGCAGTCGTACCCCGGCGAGATGAACGACGCGTGGCCGCCGCCGAAGATGTACGGCAGGCCGATGATCTCGTTCGCCGTCCAGATCACCTGCTGGACCGATGGCGGGGCGTTCATCGGCGCCGCCGCGTAGCCGTTGACATAGCGCGCGATCGAGCCTGGCACGAGCAGCTCCGGCTGCGGCGTCGGGGCGCCGTTTGCCGGCGCGAGATCGCTCGGCGTGGTCCCAGCGCTCGCGGCTGTGCCGACCGCGCTTCCACCCGTCGCGCTCGGCGCGGGCGCCGTCGTCGCTTCGCCAGGCGCAGTCGGCGCGAACGGCACGACTTCGCCAGCGGCCGTCTTCTGATAGACGGGGCCCTTGTACGCGAGGCTGCGCGATCGCGCGGTGATCGGCGAGAGATGGATCGCCGGTTTCGGCGCCGCAGTCGTAGATGGGGATGTGGAAGGGGACGGTTCGGCGGCTGCGCCGCCGGTTGTCGCGGCGCCGAACGCGGGGGCTGCCGCGACGGCCGAGACGATCAAGCTGGATACGACACTGCTGACGGTACGAGCCCGCAAGACAACAACCTCTTTCGTCGGCCTCCGGGGTTAGCTGACGGGCTAGCGCTGAAAGAGCCTGCGCTTCCCACGGGTCCACCGTGGGATTCGCCCCAACAACTCGGGTCCCCCGGTCTCTGACATCTGGTCAAAGACTCGGCGTGTTGCCGCGGCAGGCTAGCAAACTGCAATGACGCTTGCATGAGGTGTGCGCGGTCGTACATCCCCCTCGCCGCCTGCTCGCGATTTCGGCGCGCCCTGCGCGCCGGCCATTCCGAGCCTATTCGCGGTCACGCGAGCAAGCCCTTCAACGCCCTGCGCGCCGCGCGTTCGCCACTGCCAACGGGCGAATGAGACGGTCCGGCGGGCGCCGGTGGCCGCCCCAGCGCCCGCTAGTGTCCGCGCGGATGCGCCTCGCCCCGCTCCGGCTGCTCGCAGCGCTTGTGCTGCTAAGCGGCACGCTCTCCGCCCTCGCCGGGTGCGGCAAGGGCGGCGAGAGGGCTTTGTCGCACAGCGGCGGCAGCGGCTCGGGCGGCTCGGGCGGCTCGTCGCCTGCGGGCGGCGTGGAAGCGATCTCGACCAAGAACACCACGCGCCTCGGCGGCGCCGACCCGTCAAGCGACGCAGCGGCCGTCGCCCGCGCCGTCTATCCAGGGCTCACGCCCGCGACCCGTCCCCAGGCCGTCGTGCTCGTCGACGACCGCAACTGGGCCGGCGCGCTCACCGCGAGCGTGCTCGCCAGCGCTCCGCTCGGCGCGCCGCTTCTGTACTCCCACGGCAGCTCGCTGCCGGCCGTGAGCGAAGCCGCCCTGAGCGCGATGCACCCGTTGGGGTCATCTGCGCTCGGCGGTGCGCACGTAATCGAGATCGGGAGCTCGCCGGCGCTGGCGGCCGACGAGCCGGCGCGCGTGCTCGCCGGCAGCGAAGCCGATCCGGCCGCGCTGGCGGCGTCCGTCCAGCGCCTTGCCGCAGCCGTCGCCGGGCACAGCCCGCGCACCGTGCTCGCCGTCGCCAGCGACGCGCCGCGGTCGCTGCAGATGCCCGCTGCCGCGCTCGCCGCCGAGAGCGGCGCGCCGATCCTGTTCGTCACGAGCTCGCAGGTGCCCGAGCCGACGCGCGCCGCGCTGGCCGCGCTGCGCCATCCGACGATCTACGTAATCGCGCCGCGAACGCTGCGCGCGAGCACGTACGCGCAGCTCACCCGCCTGGGGACGGTCGTGCACGTCACCGGCGCGGCCGGCGCCGGCGAAGCCGGCGGCGGCAGCGGATCAACGGGCGGTGGCGAAGCGACGGGCGCCGGTGAAGGAGCGACCGCGGCCGAAGGCCTCGACCCCGTCCAGAACGCGATCTCGGTCTCGCGCTTCTCGCGCGGATCGTTCGGCTGGGGAATCCACGAAGCCGGCCACGGTCTCGTGTTCGTCAACGTCATGCGCCCGCTCGACGCACCCGCCGCAGCGCCGCTGTCGGCGCACGGCGACTACGGCCCGCTGTTGGTGCTGCAGGACGGCGCGAGCGTTCCCGCCCCGCTGACCCTCTACCTGAGCAACATCGAGCCGGGCTACACGGCCGCAGTCCCACCGGTGCGCGAGGTCTACAATCACGGCTGGCTGATCGGCGACGAACGCGCGATCTCGGCGCATGCCCAGGCCGAACTCGACGCCGTCTTGGAGATCGCGCCACGCCAGCCGTCGGCGGGCGAACAGTCGGTTCTGCAGGCCGAATGACCACCGTCACGAGAGAGAGCGCGTGAGCGAGGCAGAGGACCCCCGGACGATCAGCAAGGAGCGCAGCGGCGACGTGACGGTCGAGGACGTCCGGCGATTGATGGGCGCCTCCACCCCGCACTTCGCGCTGCAGCTTCGCGAACGGATCGCCAAGCTGATCGCCGGCCTGCCCGCCGGTCATCCCGCGCGTGTGGAAGGCGAGCGCGAGATCGCCCGCCTGGAGCGGCTCGGCTTCTCCGGCGAGACGCGCGGCGAGCCCGGCGCGCCGAGCGAGCGGCCGCTGCCGTCAGTCGACGACGGCGCACGCGAGCCCACGCCGAGCTAGCGCTTGCCGGCGAACACCCGCTCGCGACGAGCGTCCTTGAAGCGCCCGCGCAGGAGCTTGAACAGCAGCGCGAACACCGGCAGCGCGAGGACCAGCGGCGCGACCTTCAGGCCCGATGGGATCGGCGAGACGAACGCCGAGAGCACGAGCAGCGTGCCCGTGTAGACGACCACAGCCGGGATCGCCGCCAGCAGGATCGTGTGCGAGCGGTAGCCGCTGCGATGCTCGCGCAGCGTGAACTCGGCCGTCCCCGCGAGGACGGCGACGACACCGACGACGAGCGTCGCGCCGCCCGACGCGAGCCCGTGCTTGAGTTTGGTCAGCCCCACGATCGTCGCAATCGCGCCGATCAGGATCAGCAGCTCAGACAGCGGGAACGGGTGCCAAGGCGCCTCCGGGCGCTCGCCGAGCGACTGCGGGTCTTTGAAGCCGCCCCCACGCGTCTCGCCCACTGGCGTGGGCCGCTGCCGCGGCCGGCGCGGAACGTCAGCCGGCGCCGCGTCGAGCGTGGCGGTCGCGTCTGCGCGCTGCACCGCGGCCGCGTTGGCCGGTCGGGTTGCGGTTGCGCCCGTGCGCCCCTGCCCCGCCGCGCGCCGGCGCTTGCGCCCGCGACCTCCCTTCCTGGAGTTCGCCATCGCGCGCTCTGCTAGCCGCTGCCGCTGCCGGGTGTCCTGCCGCGCATTGCCGTCGATCGTACCGCCTATGCTGGATTTCGATGGTCGGACCGCCGTCTTCAATCCGTTCGCCGAGCGCCGCCGACGGCGAGCAAACCGTGCGCGCGGCGCGCGTCGACAGCGCGCCGGGTGCCGGGCCCGCCGGCGGCATCCCCGACAGCCAGCTCGCCGGGCCCTTCCCCGTCGGCGACTACGCCGGCGCGCTGCGCGCCAAGCTGCGCTCGTTCGCGCGCGTACAGCTCGTCGGCGAGCTCGTCAACCTGCGCCCGTCGCGCGCCCGCGTGTACTTCGAGCTGCGCGACGCCGGCGGCGCGCTGCCGTGCGCCGCCTGGCGCGATGACTGGGAGCGGATGGTCGCCGGCGGCGGCGCGCCGGTCGAGGGCATGCAGGTCGTCGTCGCCGGCGGCTGTGACTTCTACCCCGGCAGCGCGACGTCCTCGCCAGGCTTCTCGTTCGCGGTGTCCGAGCTGCGGATCGCCGGCGAGGGCGATCTGCTTGCAAGGATCGACCGCCTGCGCAAGCGGCTGGACGCGGAGGGCCTGTGCGAGCCACAGAGGCGATTGACGCTGCCGCTCGTGCCGCGCACGATCGGCGTGGTCACCGGCGAGCGCGGCAAGGCGCGCGACGACGTACTTGCCGCGCTTCAGCGGCGCGGCTGGGCGGGCCGCGTCGTGTGGGCATATGCGCCGG
The DNA here is from genome assembly GCA_036498045.1 of Solirubrobacteraceae bacterium. GTDB lineage: Bacteria > Actinomycetota > Thermoleophilia > Solirubrobacterales > Solirubrobacteraceae > Palsa-744. The sequence goes on along the minus strand of DASXIJ010000079.1, from coordinate 2,109 downwards.
TGCAAGATCGCCACGCGGCGCCCGCGATCGTGCGTGCCCTCGGCGACCTCGCCGGGCTCGCGCGCGTCGACGTCGTGATCGTCGCGCGCGGTGGCGGCTCGCTCGCCGACCTGCTGTGCTTCTGCGACGAGACGCTGTGCCGCACCGTGGCGCTGCTCGATGTGCCCGTGATCGCCTCGGTCGGCCACCACACCGACCGCACGCTGCTCGATGACGTCGCCGCGGTCAGCTGCTCGACGCCGACCCACGCCGCCGAGGCGGCCGTCGGGATCGACCTGCGCCGCGCGCGCCACGATCTCGCAGCCGGTGGCGGACGGCTGCGCGATCACGCCACGCAGGCGATGCGCAGCCGCGCCGAGCTGCCCGTCGCGGCGGCGCGACTGCGCGAGAACGGACGGCGCGCGCTGCTCACGCGCGCGCGGCTGCTCGCGTCGCTCTCGCGCGCGCCGGGAGAACATGTCGCGCGCCAGCGCGCGCGGCTGCATCAACAGCTTCGCGAGATCCGCGCCGCGTCGAGCCGGCGCCTTGCCGGCGGGCGCGAGCTGTCGGCGCGCCATGCACTCGTGCTCGCGCGCAAGGCCGACGCAGCGCTGCTCGACGCGCGCGAGCGCCGCCCGCGCGAGCTGCAGCGCCTTGCGCTCGCGCTCGCCGCGCACGATCCACAGCGCACGCTCGAGCGCGGCTACGCGATCGTCGAGTCGCCCGACGGCGCTCCCCTCGCAAGCGCGCGAGAGGCGCGCGCCGCGCGCGAACTGCTCCTGCGCTTCGCCGATGCCAGCGTCGCCGCGCGGGTGGACGAGCGATGACCGACGAGCAGCGACAGCCCCCCGGCGAGGCGCTGTCCTACGAGCAGGCGTCGGCGCGCGTCGAGCAGATCATCCGCCGCCTGGACTCCGGCGAGGCGAGCCTCGACGAGACGCTCGCGCTCGTCAAGGAGGGCAAGTCGCTGATCGAGCTCTGCGCCGACGAGCTCGGCGCGGTCGGCGCGGCGCTCGAGGAGCTGCGCCTGGATGAGCTCGTCAGCCGGTTGGAGAACGAGGCCTCGACGTGAGCAGCTGGGAGCTCCTCGCGGGGCTCGCGCTGGAGATCGACGACTACTCGCTGGAGGGGCTGGAGGCTGAGGTCTCAAGCGACTTCACGCGCAAGAGCACGGTGATCCACCTGCGCGGCGGCGGTGAGGAGGGCGTCGGCGAGGACGTCACATACGACGCGGTCGATCACGAGATCATGCAGGCCGCCGGCGCGACGCTGCCGCTCGCCGGGCGCTTCACGCTCGGTAGCTTCAGCGATCACCTGGCTGGGCTGTCGCTGTTCGCCGAGCCCCCGCAGCGCGAGGTGTCCGCGCGCTATCGCACGTGGGCATACGAGTCGGCCGCGCTCGATCTCGCGCTGCGCCAGGCCGGGACGACGTTGCATGCGGCGCTCGCCCGCGAGCCGCTGCCGGTGCGCTACGTCGTCTCGCTGCGCCTCGGCGAGCCACCGACGATCGAGCCGGTGCGCTCCCGCCTGCAGCACTATCCGCAGATGCGCTTCAAGCTCGACCCGACGAGCTCGTGGGACGAGCCGTTGATCGAGCAGCTGAAGGCGACCGGCGCGGTCGATTCAGTCGACTTCAAGGGCCTCTACACCGGGACGATCGTCGACCAGCCGGCCGACCCGGTGCTGTACGAGCGCGTCGTCGAGGCGTTCCCCGACGCGTGGATCGAGGACCCGAAGCTGACCGACGAGATCGACGCGATCCTCGCTCCGCACCGCGACCGCTTCTCGTGGGACGCGCCGATCCACTCGATCGACGACATTCAGGCGCTGCCGTATCCGCCGCGGATGGTCAACATCAAGCCGTCGCGACTTGGCGGCCTGCGCAGCCTGCTCGACGCCTACGACTACTGCGCCGACAACACGATCGGCAACTACGGCGGCGGCCAGTTCGAGCTCGGCGTCGGGCGCGGTCAGATCCAGTACCTCGCGTCGCTGTTCCACGCCGACGCGCCGAACGACGTCGCGCCGGCCGCCTTCAACCTGCCCCAGCCGCCCGCCGGACTGCCCGCGAGCCCGCTGGTGCCGGCTCCCTCGGCGACCGGCTTCCGCTGGGGCTGACGCGCGTGTGCG
>DASXIJ010000078.1:0-8800 GCA_036498045.1 Solirubrobacteraceae bacterium | reverse complement strand
TACCTGCAGACTTGAATAGGGGCCGTCCGTCTGGGCGGCCGGAACAAAGGAGAAGACCATTCCGCCACAAGCAATTCAAGAGGACGCGCCCGAGGACGAGATCGAGGTCACGCGCGAAGTCGAGTTCATCGAGTTCGAGCTGGGCGACCACGTCGTCTATCCCCATCACGGCGCTGGCAAGGTGCTGAAGAAGGAGGAGATGGAGATGCTCGGCGAACGTCGCGAGTACCTCACGATCAAGATCCTCCACAACGACATGACGGTCCGCGTCCCAACCGAGAACGCCGCGCTGGCAGGTCTGCGTCGCGTGATCGACGAGGAAACGGTCAAGAAGGTTCTCGACGTGCTGCGCGACGAGGTCTCGGAGATGCCGAAGAACTGGAACCGACGGTTCAAGCACAACCGCGACAAGATCAAGACCGGCGACATCTACGAGCTGGCCGAGGTCGTGCGCAACCTCTCGCTGCGCGAGAGCGAGAAGGGCCTCTCGACCGGCGAGAAGCAGATGTTCACCCGGACGAAGAAGATCCTCGCCTCCGAGCTGATGTATGCGCTCGACAAGGACGAGGAGGAGGCCGAGAGCTACCTCGACGAGCTGCTCGCCACTTCCGCCTCCAGCCAGATGGCCGGAGCGGCGGCCGACTGACGGGCTCTCGCGCACGCTCCAGCGCCGCAAGACGGCTGATCTGGAGCGTGCGCGGCAGTCCTCGGCGACGATGGCGATCGCGCTGATCGTGGCTGCCGGTCGCGGCGAGCGGCTCGGCGCCGGTCGCCCGAAGGCGCTCGTCGAGCTCGCTGGGCGGCCGATGCTGCAGTGGTCGATCGACGCGCTCGCGCGCACCGAGCAGATCGAGCGGATCGTCGTGGCCCTGCCGCCCGGAGTGCCTGCCCCGGACGGAGTGATCGCCGTAGTCGGTGGGGCTTCGCGCTCGGACTCGGTCAGGCGCGCACTCGCGGCCGCCGGCGCGGGCGACCCGGTGCTCGTGCACGACGCCGCGCGGCCACTGCTGACGGAGGAGATCGTGCGCGGGACGCTCGCCGCGCTGGAGCACGACGTCGACGCCGCGGCGGCGATCGCCGCTGCGCCGGTGACCGACACGATCAAGCGCGTCGACGAGCACGGCGCCGTCCTCGAGACGCTCGATCGCGGGCGCCTGTGGGGAGTTCAGACGCCGCAGGTCTTCCGCCGCGCGGCGCTCGTGCGCGCGCTCGACGTGCCCGACGAGCTGCTCGCGGCGGCGACCGACGACGCCTGGCTCGTGGAGCGCTCGGGTGGAAGAGTCGTCGTCGTGGCGGCGGGTGCGGAGAACATCAAGGTGACGACCGCGCCGGACCTCGAGACCGCGGCACGGCTGCTCGCCGGGCGTCAGCGACCGCGGTGATAATCGTGCTTGAATCGCTGCCCGGCGAATGCTGACCGACTATCACCTCCATCTGCGGCCGGACGATCACGACGCGAGCGCGGAGGAGTACTACACCGACGCGAACGTCGGGCGCTACCGCGCTGCCGCCGATGAGCGCGGGATCGCCGAGCTTGGCGTGTCCGAACACGTCTACCGCTTCGAGCAGGTGCTCGATGTCTGGCAGCACCCGTTCTGGGTCTCCTACGCGCACGACGACCTCGACGCCTACTGCGCGTTCGTGCGCGAGCAGACCGACCTGCGCCTGGGGATCGAGGCCGACTTCGTCCCAGGCGCCGAGGATCGGATGGCGAACCTGCTGCAGGCGCGCGACTTCGACTACGTGATCGGGTCGGTTCACTTCATCCGCGAGGGAGCGGTCGACATGGACGACTACAGCGTCTGGGACTCCGGCCGCAGCGTCGAGGAGATCTGGCGACGGTACTTCCAGACGATCGGCGAGGCCGCGCGCAGCCGGCTGTTCGACGTGCTGGCGCATCCGGACCTCGTCAAGGTGTGGGGGCCTGAACGCCCGCGCCCGGAGGGCGACCTGCGCCGCTTCTACGAGCTGGCGATCGACGGCATCGCCGAGGGGGGCGTGGCGGTCGAGCTGTCGACGGCCGGCCTGCGCAAGCGCGTCGCCGAGCTCTACCCGGCGCCTGCGTTCCTTCAGATGTGCCTCGAAGCGGGCGCCCCGGTGGCGCTGTCCAGCGACGCGCACCGGCCGGAGGACGTCGCGGCCGACTACGAGCAGGCGCTCGAGCTGCTCCAGTCACTCGGCGTCGGCGAGTTGTGTGTGTTCGAGCATCGCGAGCGCCGCCTCGAGCCGATCGGCGCGAGCGAGCGGGCAGCGTGAACTCGCTCGTCGGGATCGGCTATGACTCCCACCGCCTGGAGGATGGCCGGCGACTTGTGATCGGCGGCGTCGAGCTCGAGCACGAGCGGGGCCTCGCCGGGCACTCGGACGCCGACGTGCTCGCTCACGCGCTGATCGACGCGCTGCTCGGTGCCGCGGGCATGGGCGACATCGGCGAGCATTTTCCCGACACCGACGAGCGCTGGCGCGACGCCGACTCGATGGGTCTGCTCGCCCAGGTGGTCGCGAGCATTCGCGAGCGGGGGATCGACGTCGTCAACGTCGACTGCACGCTCGTGATGGAGCGTCCCAAGCTCGCTCAGCGCCGGGCGGCGATTCGCCAGTCGCTCGCCTCGACCCTCGCCATCGACGTAGAGCGCGTCAACGTCAAGGCGAGCACCGGCGAGGGAATCGGCTTCGTCGGTCGCGGCGAGGGCGTCGCCGCGCTCGCAGTCGCGAGCCTGCGCGAGCGCTAGGGTTGCCGCGCGATGCGCGCGATCCGCCTTCACGACACGCGCAGCGGCAAGCTGCAGCCGCTGCAGCCCGCCGACCCGAGCCACGTCGGCGTCTACGCGTGCGGCCCGACCGTCTACAGCCGGATCCATATCGGCAACGCTCGCCCGTATGTGATCTTCAGCGTGCTCAAGCGCTTTCTCGAGCACGAGGGCTATCGCGTCGACCTGGTCGTCAACGTCACCGACGTCAACGACAAGATCTATGACGCTGCTCGCGCGCAGGATCGCCCCAGCGCCGAGCTCGCCGCCGAGATGACCGCGCTGTACCGCGCCGACACCGACGCGCTCGGGCTTGGGCGCCCCGACCACGAGCCGCTTGCGTCAGAGACGATCGGCCCGATCGTCGAGCACATCGCGACGCTCGTGCAACGCGGGCACGCCTACGCAGTCGACGGCGACGTGTACTTCCGCGTGCGCTCGGACTCCGGCTACGGCAGCCTCTCGCACCGCCGCCTCGATGACATGGACCAGGGTGAGGACGTCGAGGGCGCGGCGCGCAAGGAGGACCCGCTCGACTTCGCCCTCTGGAAGGGGCACAAGGACGACGAGGACACCGCGTGGGACTCGCCGTGGGGATGCGGGCGCCCCGGGTGGCACATCGAGTGCTCGGCGATGGCCGAGCAGCTGCTCGACGTCGGCTTCGACATCCACGGAGGCGGTTCTGACCTCGTCTTCCCCCATCACGAGAACGAGGCCGCGCAGACGCGCGCCGCGCGCGGCGAGGAGCTCGCCAAGCTCTGGATGCACAACGGCATGATCCAGTTCACCGGCGAGAAGATGGCCAAGTCGGTGGGCAACATCGCCCTGCTGCACGACGTCGTCGAGCGCTACGGGTCCGAGGCGGTCGTCATGTACCTCCTCTCGGGGCACTACCGCCAGCCGCTGGCGTTCTCGGAAGACGAGCTCGAAGAAGCCGACCGGCGCGTGCTTCGGATCCGTGACGCGATGGGACGTCTCGAGCAGGGCGCCGCGAGCCCGACCGACATGGCACACCACAAGGATGCGTTCTTCGACGCGCTGGCAAACGACTTCAACACCCCGATTGCGCTCGCCGAGCTGTTCGAGTGGGTGCGCGAGGCCAACCGCCGCGGACAAGGCGTCGGTGACGCCGACCTGCGCGAGATGCTCGATGTGCTCGGGCTGAGCGGGTTAACGGCTCTGCAAAGCGCCGGCGACGCGGGCAGGATCGACCCGAACGCCGCCGCGCTGCTGGACGAGCGCGAGCGCGCGCGCGCCGATCGCGACTTCGCCAGAGCCGACGAGATCCGCGAGCAGCTGCGCGCGTTGCAATGGGAGATCCGCGACGGGCCGCAGGGCCCGGAGCTGATCCCCATCACCAAGCCGTGATTCTCTACGGTCGCAACGCTGTCCACGAGGCGCTGCGCGGCCGGCGGGCGGCGCGCGTGACCGACGTCTGGGCGACCGCGCCGGCGGCGCGCGAGCCGTGGCTGCATGCCGCGCGGCCCCGGATCGTCCCTGCCGAGGAGCTCGAGCAGCGTTGCGGCTCGGCCGCGCACCAAGGGGTCTGTGCGGATGCCGGGCCGTATGACTACGTCTCGGGCGACGAGCTGCTGCAGGCGCGCGAGCCGCTGATCGTCGTGCTCGATCAGATCCAGGATCCTCAGAACCTAGGCTCGATCTGTCGCACGGCCGAGTGCGCCGGCGCCGACGGCGTAGTGATCCCAGAACGCCGGGCCGCGGAGGTGACGTCGGCGGTCTGCAAGGCCTCCGCCGGCGCGGTCGAGCACCTGTCGATCGCGCGCGTGCGCAACATCGCCGACTTCCTCGCCGACGCCCGTCGTGCGGGGTGCTGGTGCTACGGGGCGAGCGCCGCCGATCCGGGGCTCGTGCGACCGCCGGTCGCATATGACGCCCCCGATTACGCCGGGTCCGGCGTCGCGCTCGTGCTCGGCAGCGAGGGCAGCGGCCTGCGCCCGCGCGTCGCCAAGGCTTGCGACGAGCTGATCGCGCTGCCGCTGCTCGGGCGGATCGAGTCGCTCGGCGTCAGCGCGGCCGCCGCGGCGCTGCTGTATGAGATCTTGCAGAGTCGGACCGCTAGGGTTGACAAGTCTCCATAACTGTGCGAGGCTCGCGCCGACATAACGCTGAACCTAAGGTTGAAGAAGGCCTTGGGGGCGTATATAGCTTTGGCGCCAGGGGAGGAGTGCGCCACTGAGCAAATTGGGGCCTGCCCGCGAGGGAGGCCGCCGGAAAGGATCTGCTCGTGGCTCGAATCTCCCATAACCCTAACTCTGAACCTAAGGTCGATGATGGGTTCCTGATCGCGCTTGCGAAGCTTGGCGATCGCAACGCTTATGACCGTCTCGTCAGGCGCTACCACGGCTTCGTGCGCCTGAAGGCGTCGTCCTACTTCCTGGCCGGCGGCGACTCCGACGACCTGATCCAAGAGGGGCTGGTCGGCCTTTACAAGGCGATCCGCGACTTCCGCACCGATCGCGAGTCGAGCTTCCGCAACTTCGCCGAGCTCTGCATCACCCGCCAGATCATCACGGCGGTCAAGACCGCGACGCGCAACAAGCACACGCCGCTGAACCAGTACGTCTCGTTCTCCTCGACCCCCGCCGGCGCCGGCGAAGACGTGCCGACGCTCGACCAGATCCTGCCCGGCCCGACCGTGCACGATCCCGTCAACCAGGTGATCTCCTCAGAGGAGCTGCGCTCGCTCGTCGGCTGCCTGTCGAGCGCGCTGTCGGAGCTCGAGAGCCGAGTGCTCTCGCTGTATCTCGACGGCTACTCCTACGAGCAGGTCGGCGAACGCCTGGAGTGCGACACGAAGACCGTCGACAACGCGCTACAGCGGGTCAAGCGCAAGGTCGGCGCCCACCTTCAAGCTCGCGCCGTCGCCGCCTGACGCGGCGCTGCGGCCGCCGGTTGGCGACCGCAGCGTGCGAAAGCGTGAACCGGCCCTACTGCCTCCTAGACCTGGCCTTCGTGGGGCTGGGAGGAGTTCGCGCTCGACTCGGGGGCGATTGGTCCGGTCGCGGCGGTCACGGTGATCGTGAACGACGGGCTCGCGACGCCCTGGTTCTGCGGATCGCCGGGCACCTTGACGCGGAACTTGCGCTGGCTGAACGCCGGGTTGTAGATCGTGTGGGTCAGGGAGTATTTGCCGTCGGGCCCCACGGTCCCCACCTGTACGACGTGGAAGTTGACGCCGGACGGGTTGAGCACCTGGAGGTAGATCGGGTGCCCCGCGACCGCCGGCGTGACCGTGCCGGAGAACGTCAGCGGCTGTCCGAGCGCGACCGAGCTGGCGGACGGTTCTGCCGTCAGCGCGTATTTGACGCCCTCGAACACGACCGCCGAGGTCTTGCCGGCGCCGGACACCTGGTAGAGCGTGCTCTGCAGCGGCGTCTGCGGCGTGAACGAGTACTTGCCGCCGGTGCCGCTGACGGCCGTGGCCACCGGCGCAAACGCGTTCTGCGCACGGGTTCGCGCGAGCAGCGTCAACATCGTGCCGGCACCTGTGGCGGTCGTTCCGCTGATCGTGACGGGGCTCTTGTAGACGAGCGGGTCGGCGCTGCTTTCGATCGAAAGAACCGGCTTCTGCGCCTGGGAGATCTCATACGAGAGCGGTTCGGACGCCGCGATCGCGTTCATCGCCGTCGGGCGAACGACCACGCGGATGTTCGCGTCGCCCGGAACGGAGAACCTGTGCACGATCAGGTAGTTGCCTTCGCGGTCGACGACGCCTCGTGCAATGCGATGCCATTCTTCGACACCGACACTGTTCTCACGCTGGAGGACAACCTCGGCGCCGGCGTCGGTCGTGCTGACCGTTCCGCTGAAGCGGACCACGTTGAGCAGGGGGTTGTGCGCGCCCGCGTTCGTTCTGATCGGACCGGGGCCGGTGAACAGCTGCGCTCCGTCCGGCGGACCGTTGATCGTCAGCTTGGGCATCACTTTGACCGAGCGGTGGGAGCTGTGCGCTGCGCCGACGGTCGCGTAGAAGGTGCTGTTCGTCGACAGCGGGGGCGTCGGAACTTTGAAGTTGCCGCTCGAGTCTGTCGTCGTCGTCCCGGCGACGCTGAGCCCGGGCGAGCCGGCCGAGCGCTCGTAGACGGTCACGGTCTGTCCGCTGACGGTGGTCTGCGGCGAGCACCGCAGGGTGCCCGAGACCTCGGCCGCTTCACCGGCCTGCACGAATCGCGGCGCGGCCTGGATCGGCAGGCGGCAGTTGCCGTTGTGGATCGTCTGCCGCTTCGCCGCGTTGTGCGGACCCTTCGCGGCCAGCGCGCCCGCCGGTAGCAGCGCGAGCGAAGCCGTCGCGATCGCTGCCACGGCCAGAACCAGCTTGCTTGAACGCATCTGTGTGCGCCTCCTTGTGATCTCGTCGTGGTGAAAGCGACCGACTCGAGGCTCGCGAGAGCACGCGACCGGCCGACTGCTGCCCTAAACCCCGGCAACACACCTTCGATGCGGTCCCGGACGAACGTCGTGGATCGCTCAAAAAGTATGTTTTGGCTTTGCCGGATCGGGGTACTGCATGTAAGCTTGGTGTCAACCAGCCGTTCGATTGACGGGCACTGTCGGACGATCAGGGGAATGGGCGAGGGAGAGAGGGAGTCGATGACGTCACCGGGGGCTGGTTCCAACCGTGCGCGGGCGATTGTTGCCTGCCTGGCATCGCTGATCTTCGCGAGCGTTGTCGCCGGGAGCGTCGCGAGCGCCGCCGGGAGCGGTCCGCCGGTCAACACCGTGGCTCCGAGCATCACTGGAACGCCAAAGGACGAACAGCGCCTGAAAGCCGTCAAAGGCGTCTGGACAGGCCAGCCGACGATCCACTACTCCTACGCGTGGAGTCGCTGCAATCAGTCGGGCGAAGCGTGCGAAGCGATCGCCTCGGCTGCGAGGGCCAGCTACCACGCGACGCACGCGGACGTAGGGCACACCCTGCGCGTCAAGGTGACCGCCACGAATGAACTCGGCAAATCCAGCGAAGTGTCCGAACCGACAGCCGTCGTCACGCCATCGGCGCCCGTGAGGAAAGCCCTGCCCAAAGTCTCCGGCGTCAAGGAGGACGGCCAGCTCCTGACAGCGAGCAACGGCATCTGGAAAGGGACGCCGCCCTTCTCCTATGCCTATACGTGGGAGGAATGCGACACGCTCGGGCTCAACTGCTCGGTTATCCCCGGGGCCCAGGCCTCGACCTACCGCCCGACGACGCCCGAGATCGGCAAGCGGCTGCGGGCGATAGTGACCGCGAAAAACGTCGTGAGCAGCGCCAGCTCGACCTCGCTCCCGACCAGCAGGCTGAAAGCCGGGCCGCCCGTCAACGTCGGCTCGCCATCAATCGAAGGGACGCTGCAGGAAGGGCAGACGCTCACCGCGAGCATCGGCAACTGGGCCGGCACCGGCCCCTTCAAGTTCTCCTACCAATGGCAGCGCTGCAGCGTCCTCGGCGGCGGCTGTGAAGCGATCTCCGGCGCGGTCGGCGCGAGCTATGTCGCAACCGGCGAAGACATAGCGCACAACCTCTCCGTCGTCGTCACCGCGTCGAACTCGCTCGGCATGGCATCCGCGACGTCTCCCGAAGGCCAGACGATCCTCGCGATCCTGCCGACGAACACGATCCTTCCGAGCATCTCAGGCCTGTTCCAGGACGGCGGCCTGCTCAGCGTCAGCCCCGGCACCTGGACCGGCTCTGAACCGATCACCTACACCTATCAGTGGCAGCTGTGCAACGCCCTGGGCAAAGCGTGCGAAGAACTGACCGGCCAGAGCGCCAGCACGCTGAAACTCGACCCGAGCGAGAGCGGCAAGACCCTCGACGTCATCGTCACGGCCAAAAACGCCGCCGGGACCGAAACGGCGACGAGCTCGGTCACGAGCCTGATCGCCGGCCTCCTGCCGAAAAACAGCGTCCTTCCGAGCATCAGCGGCCTGTTCCAGGACGGCGGCCTGCTCAGCGTCAGCCCCGGCACCTGGACCGGCTCTGAACCGATCACCTACACCTATCAGTGGCAGCTGTGCAACGCCCTGGGCAAAGCGTGCGAAGAACTGACCGG
>DASXIJ010000077.1:0-23876 GCA_036498045.1 Solirubrobacteraceae bacterium | reverse complement strand
ACGGGAGCGGTCGAGTCCTCGGCGGCGACGCTCGAGGAGGTCGTCGCCGAGATCGCCGCGACGGAGATCACCGAGCGCGGGCAGACGCGCGCCGACGATCGCGTCACCGAGGCGGCGATGGAGGATCGAAAGCGCCAGGGCTACTTCTGATGACGCTTCCGGGGGGATCGACCGACACGACGAGCAACGGCGACGGCCACGGCCACGGCCACGGCGGGGCGGGTCTTGCCGCGGCCGATGCGCAGACGACCGCCGATGACCCGCGCGAGCTGTTCCGGCGCTTGACCGAGCGCCCGGCCGACCTGCTGCGGTTCGCGACCGCGGGCTCGGTCGACGACGGCAAGAGCACGCTGATCGGGCGGCTGCTGTACGACTCCAAGCAGGTCCTGACCGACCAGCTCGAGCACGTCGAGCAGACGAGCCGCCGGATGGGCCATGACTTCCTCGACCTCTCGCTGCTGACCGACGGCCTGCGCGCCGAGCGCGAGCAGGGGATCACGATCGACGTCGCCTACCGTTACTTCGCGACGGCCCAGCGTCGGTTCATCATCGCCGACACTCCGGGCCACGAGCAGTACACACGCAACATGGTCACCGGCGCGTCGACGGCCGACCTTGCGATCGTGCTCGTCGACGCGCGCAAGGGCGTGGTCGCGCAGTCCAAGCGCCACGCGTTCATCAGCTCACTGCTGGCGATCCCACACGTCGTCGTGTGCGTCAACAAGATGGACCTCGTCGACTACGACGAGGCGGTATTCGACTCGATCGTCGACGAGTTCGACCGCTTCGCCGCGCGCCTGGAGATGTCGGACGTGACGTTCATCCCGATCTCGGCGCTGCACGGCGACAACGTCGTCGATCGCTCGGAGAAGATGCCGTGGTATGAAGGTCCGCCGCTGCTCTACCACCTCGAGCACGTCCACATCGCCTCGGACCGCAACCTGATCGACGTGCGCTTCCCGGTCCAGTGGGTGATCCGGCCGCCGGCGTCGAGCGTCGCCGACTACCGCGCCTACGCGGGGCAGGTCGCCGGCGGCGTGATGCGCCCCGGCGACGACGTGCTCGTCCTGCCCGGCGGCCAGCGCAGCACGATCGCCGCGATCGACACGTTCGACGGCCCGATCGAGGAGGCGTTTCCGCCGATGTCGGTAGCGCTGCGACTGAGCGACGACATCGATGTGGGACGCGGCAGCACGATCGTGCGCGCTCAGAACCAGCCGACCGTGTCCAACCGCTTCGAGGCACTGCTGTGCTGGATGTCCGAACGCCCGCTCGACCGCCGCCGCCGCTATCAGGTCAAGCACACGACGCGCACGGCGATGGTCGGCGGTCTGGACGTCCGCTACCGGATCGACGTCGAGACGCTGCACCGCGACGAGAAGGCCGATGCGCTCGAGCTCAACGACCTCGGCCGCGTCCGCGTCGAGCTCAGCACGCCGCTCGTGTTCGACTCCTATCGCCGCAACCGGACGACCGGAAGCCTGATCATCATCGACGAAGCGACCAACGAAACGGTCGCGGCGGGCGTGATCCTCGACATCGAGGTCGACGAGCTCGAGCCGGCCCCGAAGAGCGAGCGCAGCCCGAACGTCCGCTGGCAGGGCACGCGGATGACGCGCGAGCGACGCTGGACCGCGCTCGGGCACCCGGGCGCGACGATCTGGTTCACGGGGCTGCCGGGCGCCGGCAAGTCGACGATCGCCGCGGCGGTCGAGGAGCGCCTGATCGGCGTCGGACAGTCGGCGTTTCTGCTCGACGGCGACAACCTGCGCCACGGTCTCAACGGCGACCTCGGCTTCGACGAGCAGGCCCGGCGGGAGAACGTCCGCCGCACCGCGCATGTCGCGCAGCTGCTCGCGGACTCGGGCACCGTCGCGCTCGTCAGCCTGGTGAGCCCGTACGCGGCCGATCGCGAGTTCGCCGCCGAGCTACACCGCTCGAGCGAGCTCGACTTCATCGAGATCTTCGTCGACGCCCCGCTCGAGCTGTGCGAGAAACGCGATCCCAAGGGGCTGTACGCGCGCGCCCGCGCCGGAGAGCTGAGCGGCCTGACGGGCGTCGGCGCACCCTATGAGCGACCGGCCGACCCGGATCTGGTGCTCGGCACGCTCGACGAATCGGTCGAGCGCGGTGTCGAGCGGGTGCTCGAGCTGCTCGCCGCGCGCAGCCTGCTGCGCGGCGACTGAGCCGCGACTACTTCGCGTGCAGCGTGACGGTCGGGCTGGCTCCCGAGACGAGCGCGCCCGAGTGCAGCAGGACGTACGCTCGGTAGGCGCCGCCGCGCTTGATCGTCAGGACCTGGCTGAAGCGCGAGAACGTCCGCGTCGCGCGCTTGACGACCGTCCTGCCCGCGAGCGCGAAGCGGGTTTCGAGTTCGTCCTTGCCATGGGGGCGAGTCGCCTTCTGCACCTGAAACAGCACGGTCGCGCCAACCTTCGCGGGCGTGACCGTCCCATACAGGCGGTAGAGCCCCTTGCGCGGCGACGAGCGCGCCCTCAGCGTGACGCGCACCGCCACGTGGGCGGTCACGATCGCGCTGAGCAGGGGGCGCGCATCGCCTGTCCGGACTCGCAGCTGCGTGCTCTGCTTGAGGTTGGGGATCGAGATGGCGAACGCGCCGGCGGCGTTGGTGAGCAGCGGCGCGCCGAGGTCGGTGAACGCGGTCAGGTACGGGAACGGGCTCGACTGTGCGGTGATCGAATGCAGCGGGCCGCTGGTGAGCGTTCCACGCAGCACGAACGTGCCACCGTATGGGGTGGGCGCGGCCTGCTTGCTGCTCTCCATCGCGAACTTCAGCCGAACGCTGGACGTCGAATAGATCCGATCGCGGCCGGGCTTCGTGCCCTTTGCGTTGGTCGCGACGATCCGATAGTGGCAGCTGGCGAGGAAGCCGACCACGGTCTGGGCGACCTTGACGTTCGTCGTGCCTTTGCCGACGGACACGACCGGCGTCTGGTGACCGTAGGCGAGGGTCGGGCCGTACTGGAAGAAGTACGTCGTTTCCAGGCCGTCCGGGTTGACGGTGCCCTGCAGGACGGCGGAGGTTCCGCGCACGTGGCCGACGCCGCCCGTGGCAGCGCGCGGCGCGCTCGTCGTTCCGGCGGCCAGCGCCGCCACGGCGAACAGCGCGATCGCCAGCGGCGTGATCAGCGCGGTCGCGGCAAGCGTCGCGCGGCGGGCAAAGCTCGTCGTTGTCATCCGCAGATCCTTGCTCATTTGCTAGTGCCCCTCGCGCCCAGCGCCACTCACAACGCGCGCGGGCATCTCTCAGAACACGGCGAACCGCCAATCGATGCGGCGCGACGCAGCTCATCCTAGAGCTCGGCTCACGTCGCATGGGTCGGGGCTTTCACCAAATCGTTACGTCGGCCAGGGCCGTCTGGCTCGACTATGTCGCCGGGCCGAGGCCCGCGAGCGTCGGCGCACGCGGCCGTCGCGATGCGCCGGAGAAGCGTCCGCAACGCCAGGAACACCGTGTCCAGCGAACCGATCGCCACCTCCGCCGAGCCAGTCGGCCCCCCCGAGCCGTGCCGCGGCTGCGGCGCGCCGCTGGCCGAGGACCAGCGCTACTGCCTGGAGTGCGGCGAGCGGCGCACGCCGATGAGCAGCGTCCTGTCGGGCGGGCCGCCAGCGTCGACGCCGTCGCAACCACCGCCGACCGACCCCTCCGCCGGCGCCCCGAGCGACGGCGCACGCGGCAGCGGGGCGACCGTGATCGCCGGCGTCGGGGTGCTCCTGCTCGCGATCGGCGTGGGCGTGCTGATCGGCCGTTCCGGCGCCAACCACTCGGCGGCACCGCCAGCGCCCCAGGTGATCACCGTCTCCTCGGCGGGGTCCGGCGGGGCGGCGCCGGCGTCCGAAGGGGCGGCGTTCAGCGACGATTGGCCGAGCGCGACGAACGGCTACACGGTTCAGCTGCAGACGCTCCCTGTCGCCGGCTCCCAGGTCGGCGCCGTCGAAGCGGCCAAGAGCGCCGCGAGCGCGAAGGGCGCCAAGGGCGTGGGCGCACTGAAGTCCGAAGACTTCAGCAGCCTGACGGCGGGCAAGTACGTGATCTACTCGGGCGTCTACCACAAGCGCCCCGAAGCGCAGAAGGCGCTCGCCAAGCTGAAGAAGAGCTTCCCTGCGGCGACCGTGGTGAAGGTCTCAAACGGCGCGGCAGGTGGGTCCGGTGCCGCGTCCCCCTCCAGCTCGACCAGTGGGTCCGGCGCCGGCTCGAGCCCGAGCCATCCGGCTCCCCCCGCCGTCGTCGAATCGCTCAAAAAAGCCAAGAGCGGCAAGAGCTATGAGGAACAGTCGAAGAAACTCCCCAACGTGATCTCGACCGGATGACCGGGCGTTGACACGATGAGCATTCTCAGAGACGCGTTGGATCGCAGCGAGTTGCGCGTGTTGGATCGCAGCGAGTTGCGCCGCCGCCGCGACGAGCTCGCGCGCGAGGTGACCGAACTGCACTGGGATCTCGGAGGGCTGGCGTACGAGATGGCGATCCGCGACCACTTCCGGCTCGACGTGCTCGTCCGGCGCGCCGCGATGCTGCAGGATCGCGATGCCGAGCTGGCCGAGGTCGAGCGGCTTCTGCTCGAGCCCGACCGCGCGGTCCGCGACGGCGGTCACGGTCAGGCCCCGGCGTTCGGAGAGGAGTAGCCGGTGGCCAGGGCGCGTCTGCGCGGGGCGCTCGCGTCGCTCGACGCACGCCTCTCGGCAGTGCGCCTGCCGACCCCGCGCGTCGGAGCGCTGCTCGTGCTCGGCTGCCTCGGCTTTGGCGTCGTGATCGGCTCGACGGTCGGCTCACCCGCAGACGACACGCTCGCGGCGTCGGCGCAGCGACCGCTGCGGATCGTGGTGCCGGCGGCGAGCGCGCCTGCCAAGCTCGCCGAAGCGCCCTCTAGCGCGAGCGAACCGCCGGCGGCCGAACCCGAACCGGCGCCGGAAGTCGCCGCGGCGCCCGCGACGGCGACGACCGCTGCGCCCGCGCCCGCGCCCAAAGCACCGCCAGCGGGCGCCGGCGAATCGAAAGGCGGCGAAACGGGCGGCGGCGAAGGCGGGCCGTCGACCCCGCCAGGCGGTGGCGCAGGGAAGCTTCCGGCGATCAAGCACGTGTTCGTGATCATGCTGTCCGACGAGCCGTACGCGGCGACGTTCGGTCCCGAATCGGCCGCACCGTACCTCTCGCACACGCTCGAGCGGCGCGGCACGCTGCTCGCGCGCTACTACGGGGTCGCGCAGGGACAACTCGCAAACGGCGTCGCGCTGCTGAGCGGACAGGGGCCGACGCCGGCGACTTCGGCTGACTGCCCGACCTACGAGCCGGTCACGCCGGCGACGGAGGGCGGCGAAGGACAGATGCTCGGCGATGGCTGCGTGTACCCGGCGTCGACGCCGACGCTGCCCGGAGAGCTGGAAGTCAAGCGGCTGACCTGGCGCGCGTACGTGCAGGGGGTGGGTGAAGGCGGGGGCTCGCCGCCGCCGTGCGGGCACCCGGCGCCGGGTGCCGCCGACCCGACGACGGCCGCCGGGTCGCAGGCTCCGTACGCGACGGCCGCGAACCCGATCGTCTACTTCAAGGGTCTCGCCGAAGCGCGCACGTGCGTGAACGAGGACGTCGGCTTGAGCTCGCTGGCCGCCGACCTGGCGAGCGCCGGGCGTACGCCGACCCTGTCGTACATCGTCCCCGACCGCTGCCACGACGCGAGCCCCGCGCCGTGCCCGGGCGGCGGTCCGGGCGGGCTGCCGGCGGCTGACGCGTTCCTGCAGGGTGTCGTGCCGAAGATCCTCGCGTCGAAGGCCTACCGGCAGGGCGGCCTGCTCGTGATCACCGGCGACGCGGCGCCCAGCACGGGCGCGTTCGCCGACTCGAGCTCGTGCTGCGGGCAGCCGCGCTTCCCGAACCTGCCGCCCCCGACCGGTCTGGCGGCGAGCCTGCCGCCCGAAGGCGGTGGCCAGGTCGGGGCGTTGCTGCTGTCGCCGTTCGTCAAGGCGCGGACGATCAGCCAGGCGCCGTTCAACCACTTCTCGCTGCTGCGGACGATCGAGGACCTGTTCGGCCTGAGGCATCTCGGCTACGCCGCGGGCACGAAGGTCGGCGCGCTCGAACCGTCGCTGTTCACAGCCAAGCGGTGACGCTAGCCGACCCGTCGCGGCCGCCGGGCGCGCGCGGTGGCGCTAGTCGGCGACCGCGAGCAGCTCGTCGTAGGTGATCGCCTGGCGGCGGTGCCCGGCGCGCCCGAGCACCCACTCGAGCGCGATCATGTGACGCGGGTGCTGCAGGTCGGCAGGATGCAGGTCGATCCGCAACGTGCTCCCGCAGACGAGGCTGCCGGCACGGATCAGCGCCGGCGAGAGGGCACGCTGCATCGGGCCCGACGTGCCGAGCCCCCACGCCGGGGCGAGTAGGCGGCCACGGTCCTCGGCGCCGCCGCCCGCGCGGGTGTGCAGGCCGAGCAGCCCGGCCCACCACCGAAAGCGGCGCGCGAGCACGCCGTGCAGCACCGGCGTGTAGGCGTACGCCGGTGCGACGAAGCCGTCGGGCTCGATCCCGGCCAGCTTGAGCACGCGCCAGCCGGCGTTGACGGCGCGGAGGGTCTCGTCGGCGCCGAGCCCGACGAACTCCCCGTCGCGGCGTCCCGGCGGTCCGAGCAGCGCCTTCGGCGAGAAGCTCCGCTGCCCGGCGCGCTCGTGATGGAAGCCGTGTTGGGCGATCGAGTCGCCGGCCCGCCGGCGCTCGAGGAGCCAGCTGGCCATCTCGGGTGAGCGCTCGCCGAGCGGGTGCAGGTCGCGCGCGGGAATCACGAGCAACGTGACGCGATCGACGCCATGGTCTGACAGCCAGTCGCGGATCAGCGCGCAGCGCTCGAACGTCGCCGGCTCGACGTCGTGCACGGCGACGGCGATGGTGCGCGGGGCCGAGGCGTTACGCGGGACCCGCGACCTCGCGCCCGCCGGGCGCGGGGGAGCGCTAGGCAGCACGTGCGACCTCGCCCCCGACGCCCGATGAGAGCACCCGCCGGTAGCCGTCGCCGAGCCGCGCCAGGGCGCGGTCCCAGGTGCGCTCGCCGACCGCGCGCAGCCCTCCGCGGGCGAGTCGCCGACGCGCGCGCGGCGACACGGCGAGCTCCACGACGGCGTCGGCGAGGGCACCAGCGTCCGGTGTGCAGAGCACGCCGCTGACGCCGTGGTCGATCAGCGACAGCGGGCCGCCCTCGGCGACGGCGATCACCGGCAGTCCGCTCGCCTGCGCCTCCAGCACGACCTGGCCGAAGGTGTCGGTTCGGCTCGCGAAGAGGAACATGTCGGCGCTCGCGTATGCACACGCCAGCTGCTCGCCGTCCAGCCAGCCGCGAAAGCACGCGCGCTCGCCGACGCGCTCGCGTAGCCGCTGCTCCTCCGGCCCGCCCCCGACGAGCACGAGGCGAAGGCGGGGGTCGCGGGCGTGGGCCCGCAGGAACGCGTCGGCCAGCAGGTCGGCCCCCTTCTCGCGCGTGATCCGCCCGGCGTAGAGGACGTCGATCGCCCCGTCGGGCTTGGCGTTGCCAGCGGCAGCGAGCTCGCGCAGTCCCCGCTCTCGCAGCGCCGGGTCGAAACGATCCGTGTCGACGCCGCGATCCCACCGGGCGACGCGGTCGGCGCGGACGCCGAGCGCGGTGAGCGCGGCGTCGGAGGCGGGGCTGGGCGAGAGCACGAGGTCGCACGCGCCATAGAACGCGCGCACGCCGGCGTGCATCGCCGCCGCGAGCCGCGGGTCACCCGATCGCATCCCGGCATACGCGGTCAGCTCGGTGTGATAGCTGCCGAGCAACGGCACGCCGAGGCCGCGGCTTACGAGCGCGCCGACGACCCCGACCGGCCCGGGCGAGCAGACGTGAATCAGGTCGAACGAGCCGTCGGCGATCGTCTGCACGGCCGCCGACAGGCTCGGGACGCCGATCTGCAGCCCGGGGTAGTACGGGACCTCGAACTCGGCGACGGCCGACAGGCGCCGGTCGACGGCAGGATCGGTGCCGACGACCTCGATCTCAAATCCCTCGACGCCGCGCGAGCGGATCTCCTCGACGGCGCGTGTAACGCCGTGCGTCGAGCCGATCCCATCCGCGAGGATCGCCACGCGCGGAGTCTCGCCGTCCTCGCGGCGCGTGTCGAGCTTGGCGCGCTCGTTGGCCAGGAACGCCGTCGCCGGCGCGTAAGGGATCGCGGCGGTGCAGCTCTCGAACAGCCCGAGCGCGGCGTGCAGAACGTCCCCCTCGCCGCGCGCGGCAGCGAGCGCTCGCTCGATCGCGCTGCACAGCGTGCGCTCGTGCGCGCGCGACGCCCTGCGGTGCAGGTCGGAGTGGGTGAAGCGCTCGTCCTGCATGTACGCGATCAGGCCGGCCTCGTCGAGATGGTCCAGCCCGACGGCACGCAGCCAAGCGTGCAGCAGGCAGCGCGCGTCCGCGGGCGTCACAGCGCCGCCGGCGTCGATCGCCCCATGGCGCGCGTCGCCCTCGTCGAGCAGGCGCTTGGCCATCCGCAGCACGGCGGTCGGATCGGGGTTGGCCGGCTGCGATCCGTCGGGCTCGCGGCCGAGCGCCCTGGCGGCAAGCGCGATCGCGGCATGCGCCCACTTCGCGGCGCCCCCCTGCGCGCCGCCGGCGGTGACGTCGCCGCGGCGCACGTGCGCGAGGAACTCCCCGGGCGTCGCGGCCGGCGGTGACGCTGTCCACGTTCGCCCGATGTCGACTCCGGCATGGTCGTCGGAGCCCCCGATGCCAGCGCCGTCGAGCGTTGCGACGTAGGTCGCAGCGGGGCGGTTGAGCTCCCTCGCGCGGGCGCCGTTGCGGACCTCCCAGACGTCGAACAGCTGCGCCAGGCGTCGTCGATGGCGCGCGGTCAGCGGCGCCGCCACGTGGTAGTAGGGGTGCGCGAGCGCGCATGCGATGTCGCGCTCGTACATGTACGCCGCGCACAGCTCGACGTCGCCGCGGTTGGCCTGCAGCCAGTCGTGGTCGCCAGGCGTGATCCCGAGGCAGAGAACGTGGACCGCCTGTGGCTCGCCGCGAAAGTGCGCGGTCAGCTCCTCGGAGACGAACACGTCCGGGCGGTCGGCGATCTGCAGCACGCCAGCGATCGTGTCGTGGTCGGTGATCGTGACGAAGTCCATCCCCCGGCGCTTGGCCAGCTCGTAGACCTCCTCGGGAGGAGTGGCACACTCGGGCAGGCCCGCCGCCCGCTGCACGCCGAGCTTGGACTGCTGCGATGCGGTGGAGTGACAGTGCAGATCGACTCGACATGCCTCCTCGATGCTCCGCGGTGTCGTCTGCGTCCCCTCCATATCAAGGAGATTCGCCTGCAAAGGGCGATCTTTTGTGACCAGCGCGAAACGATCGTGTGAAGCACGTGTGAAGGCGACCGTGGCGCACTGCTGACCCATTCGCGCTGCGCCAATCCATAAGCTGTCGCGGCCATGCACCCGATCTCCTACTTCCAGGCCGTGATCCTGGGCCTGACCCAGGGCGTCGCAGAGCCGTTCCCGATCTCGAGCCTCGGCCACGGCGTGGTGCTGCCGAGGCTCTTCGGTTGGCACATTCATCAGAACGACAAGTTCTTCTTGACATTCCTGATCGCGACCCACCTCGCGACGGCGATCGTGCTGCTGCTGTTCTTCCTCGGCGACTGGGTCAAGGTGGTCAAGGGTCTATGGCGATCGCTGCAGATGCGCGAGATCCGCGCGGATGACACCTACGCGCGGCTCGGCTGGCTGCTGGTTGCAGCCACGATCCCGGTCGGGATCATCGGTCTGCTGCTGCAGGATCCCCTGCGCAAACTGTTCGCCTCCCCGCAGCTCGCGGCGGCGTTTTTGATCGTCAACGGCTTCTCGCTGCTCGCGTTCGAGCGACTGCGGCGGCGGCCGCCCAGGCCGGGCGACTACGCAGGCGACGTCGACGGTCGCCTGGCAAAGCTCTCATGGCGGCAGGCGATCGGGGTCGGAACCTCGCAGGCGGCGGCCCTGATCCCGGGCATCTCGCGCTCGGGGTACACGATGGGGGGAGGACTGCTGGCGGGCCTCTCCAACGACGATGCCGCGCGGTTCGGCTTCCTCCTGGCCACACCGGTGATCTTCGCGGCGGCGGCGCTGAAGCTGCCCGAACTGTTCGGCTCGGCGGGCAACGGCGTACGCGGGCCGGCGCTGGTCGCCGGCCTGTGCGCGGCGGCCGCGACCTTCTTCGCCGTCAGGTTCCTCCTGCGCTTCTTCCAGACCAACCGGCTGACGCCGTTCGGCGTCTACTGCATCGGCTTCGGCGTCCTCTGCACGCTCGTGTTCGCGTTCGGCGGTTAGTGCGCCGACCGGCAGGCCGCCGGCCGACGGGCTCGCTCGGTCTGCCGGCGCGGCGCTCAGGCCGCCGGGGCGCTCTGCGCTTTCGGACCGGTCTGAAACCAGGCGAACGCGAACAGGGCGAGGGCCACGACGAGCGCGGCGATCCCGTGCTTGGTGTGGTGATGTTTGGCTTCGGAGCTGGTCGCCGAGACGTGACCCGGGAAGAACGACGGCAACGAGTGCGCCGGCTCGACGAAGTAGATCACCGCGACGACGATCAACAGGATCCCGACGACGGCAGCGGGGATGATCAATTTGCGTAGGTTCGAGCTCATCTCGGCGAGATCCTAGACGAGGGCCGGGTCGAGCCGCGCATCCGAGCGCGACTCGAGGGGTAGCCGGGCCCGCGGGAAGGGGGATTCAGGCGGCGTCGCCGTCGTAGGCCATCATGGAGGCGATGCCAATCCCGCGAACTCCTCCGAAGATGTTCGAGACGCGCAGCCAGGCATGGCGCGAGGTCGGCCTGCTGCGTCAGATCAGCCCGCGCGTGGTCAAGCGCGCACGCTTGGAGGCGCTCGTCTTCGTGCCGCTGTTCATCGGGGTCGTCGTCTTCTACGACAACCGGGTGAGCCTGCTGGGCGCCGCCGGCCGCCATGGCAAGGCGGCAAAAGAACTCGAACCGGCGCTGGAAACACCGGTGACGGTCATCACGGTGATCGCGCTCGTGATCCTCGGGTGGGCGATCGCGCGCGACGTGGGTCGGGGTCTCGGGCCCCCGCTGTTTCGGCGCCTGGACCCCGCGACGGCGGGGACCGTCGGGTTCCTGATCCGGCTGGTGACGATCATCCTGACGTTGCTCGTCGCCCTCCGCGTGGCGGGCATCGCGCCGCGGACGCTCGCGCTCGGCGGTGCGTTCACGGCGGTGATCTTCGGCCTCGCCGCGCAGCAGACGCTCGGCAACGTGATCGCCGGCACGGTGCTGCTCAGCGCGCGGCCCTTTCGCGTGGGCGACCGCGTTCGGATGCAGGGCGGCCCGCTCGCGGGCCAGATCGAGGGAACGGTCAGCTCGCTCGGCCTCCTGTACACGACGTTTGCCAAAGGAGAGGACTCGATCATGGTGCCGAACAGCGTCGTGCTGAACAGCGCGGTGATCCCGCTGCGCGAGCCCGAGGCGGTAAACCTGCGCGCACGTCTGCGCCCGGGGATGACGCCGGCCGACCTGCAGGAGCTGCTCGGGCGCGATCTGCAGACACCGCTGCGCGACCCGGCGCGGATCACGCTCGAGGAGCTCGACGGCGAGGAGGTCGTCGTGCGGATCGCCGCGACGCCGCGGATCGCCTCCGATGGTCGCCAGCTTGCAAGTGAACTGCTTGGCATCGTCTCGCGCGAGACCCGTGCGGGAGCGGGCGCCGCGGCTCCCTCGGCACCCCGCGCACGGCCGCCAGCGACCACGCGCGGCCCGCGGCCCGCGGCGCCGGCGGCGCCCCCTGCGCCGCGGCTCGAGCCGGCGAGCACGCCCGACGGCGACGGCGACGGCGACGGCGACGGTGCGGCGCAGCGCATCGACGGCGCCGAGCGCACCGGCGGCGCCGAGCGCAGAGGCGGAGCGGAACGTACCGGCGGCGCGCCGCGTGCGGCGGAGGCTGAGCGGGGAGACAGCGCACCCAAGCGCGCCCCGGGAGGGACGCGCTAGGGGAGGGGGTCGTCGCTGGGCGCGTCGCCCCGGACGGCGTAGCGCAAGAACACGCACGACTCGTTCTCGAGCACACTGAGCAGCTCGAGCGTAAGCAGCTCGTTGAAGTCGGCGCCGGCGACGATGCGCAGCGCCGCGCCGGTCGCATCGTCCCCGCCGGCGAGCTTTGGCGACAGCGACAGGAACAGCTCGTCGACGAGTCCGGACGCGAGCAGCTCGGCGTTCAGGTGGGGACCGCCCTCGCACAGCAGGGTCTCGACGCCGTGTCGCTCGCGCAGCTCGGTGAGGGCGCGCGGCAGGTCGAGCGTCCCGCCGTCGCCGGCCCGCAGGTAGTCGACTTGCGCGCACACGCCGGGCAGGCTCGCGGCCGACGGCGTCACGATCACGATGCGCGAGTCGCTGTCGGCGAGCAGTGGCGTGTCGGCCGGTAGCTCGAGCAGGCCGGAGACGATGCACGCAAGCGGCTGCTCGGACAGGCCGCGCTGGACGCGGCGTCGGCGCACGGCGAGGTCGCGGATCATCGGGCCGTAGCGCTCGACGCGGATCGTGCCGGCGCCGACGAGCACGCCGTCGACGGCGCCGCGCAGCGCATGGAACAGCTCGCGGTCGGCTCGGTTGCTGAGCGTGCCCGAGCGCCCATCGATCGTGGCGCGCCCATCGACGGTGGCGACCATGTTGAGCACGACGTAGGGGCGGCGTGCGAGCGAGCGCCCGAGCGTGGGGAGGTCGATCGCGTCGACGAGCTCGCCGGCGGTGACGGGATCTCCGGCCGGAAGCAGCCGCGTGAAACGGGCGGGCGCGCCGGGCGCCGGGCGATCGGCCGGCAGGACGGCGGGGGGCTCGGGCGAGCTCACTTGCATCACCCTAGCCAGCGCCGTCGCGAGCGTGGCGGCCGGGGCGCAAGGGGCGTGGCGACGGGGTCGATCGGCGCGCTTTAAACCGATCAACCAATCCATGACATCTCGGCAACACGGGCGCTCAACGACCTGCTACGGTCGTCGTGTCTGGCCGGCACAAGAGACCGGCGAAAGCAGTGCAAGCGCTCGCAGGTCGAAGCTTCAAGAAGCATCCTCCGCGTGCAGCACGCACAAACCGTGGAGGAGTTCCCACATGCCAACCGGCACAGTCAAGTGGTTCAGCGACGACAAGGGGTTCGGATTCATCACCCCCGACGACGGCGACAAGGACCTGTTCGTTCATCACACGGGCATCAACGGCGAGGGGTATCGCTCGCTGCAGGAGGGCGCGAAGGTGTCCTATGACCCGGAGCAGGGCGACAAGGGGCCGAAGGCCGTCAACGTCCAGGCGATCTGATCGCGGCGGCGATCCAGCCGCAGCCACAGAGATCTGACCTTCTGAGGGCCCGCTTCATGCGGGCCCTCACGCATTTCGGGGTCTGCGGCTAGCCGCCCCCACGCTTGGGGATCGCGACCAGGAAGAACCGCCCGCTCGGCAGCGGACCGTCCAGGCTGACTAGCGGCTCGTCGTCCTCGGCTGCCACGTAGCGGTCGAAGTCGGAGAAGCAGTCGGCGACGGTCGCCGCCCTGTCACCGTAGTCGCCGATCGTGGCGTGCACCTCCACGGCGAAGCTCGTCGATCCGTTTGCGAGCGTCGTGCTCGCGCCTCGGAGCGCCTCGCCCTCGTAGCCCTCGACGTCGATGAAGACGAGGTCGGGCGTTCCGAACCGCTGCGCGAGGCCGTCGATCGTGACAGCGGGAACGGTGACGTTTCCGGCGGACGTGCGCTGATCGATCACGCCGTTGAGGCCCTCGGCGAAAGTCGCCGAGCCCTCCGTCGCGGCGGCGGCGGCGTGCAGCACGGTCACCGTGTCGGAGCGGTTGAGCTCGCGGTTGATCTCGGCCACGCGTGCATTGTGCGGCTCTGCCTCGACGGCGACGACATGCCCGTGATCTCCAACGTTGCGCGCGAGAAGCAGCGCAACGACCGCTTGGTGCGCGCCCAGGTCGAAAACCGTCGCGCCGCGGGCGAGCACGCCCCGTTCGCGGAGAAAGGTGAGGATCTCCCACTCGTCCCAATCGTGGTCGTACCAGCCCTCTGCAAGGGGGTCGGCGAGATGGATGCGCAGCTCGTGCCCGGCGTAGACGTGCTCCACCACGTGCGGCTCGTAGTTCGATATCAGCGACGCGATCCTTCGCTTGCGATACCTTCGATACAGGGAGTGCGGCACCAGCCGTCGAGCGACCGTTCTGACGCTTGGCGGCATCGCTCGACCCTACCAGCGGTCTAATCTGTAGACGCTCGTTTCGGCGGGCTCACGAATGTCCAGCGACGCGAGCACACTCCCCCTGCGCGACGCGCGTGTCGGGAGCAAACCGGTGCGACGCCGCTCATTGCTCGGGCGCGTCGGCGCGTTCGCGCGCGCCGGCGAGCACGCCTGGGTCGGAGCAGCGTGCCTGGTCGTGCTGGTCGCGTGCAGCCTGCTGGTCGTGCTGATCGCGGCCAATCGCCCGAGCATCCTCGCGGCGACGTCGCACACCGGCTACTTCCCGCACTGGATGACGGGCCCGATCGGCGGCCTGCTTCCGTGGCTGGCGCGCAGCAGCACGACGCTCAAGTACCTGTTCTCGGGGGCAATCGTCGTGATGTACGTCAGCTACGTCGCCGGGCTGCGCTACGTCCCGCGGCTGCGCGCCCGGTGGGCGATCGCGGCGGTCGTCGCGGTCCACGCGATCTTCCTGCTGTCGCCGCCGCTCGCGCTGACGGACATCTTCAACTACGTCAACTACGGGCGGATGGAGGTGGTGCACGGGCTCAACCCGTACACGTCGATCCCGATCCTCGAGCCGCACAACGACCCGAGCTTCGACCTGAGCAACTGGCATCAGCTGCTCAGCCCGTACGGCCCGCTGTTCACGATGCTCACGTTCGTCGTCGTGCCGCTCGGGGTCGCGGCTTCGTTCTGGGTGTTGAAGGCGCTGCTTGCGTTCGCGAGCCTTGCCACGCTCGCGCTCGTGTGGCGCTGCGCGCGACTGCTCGGGCGCGACCCGGTGACGGCGATCGTGCTCGTCGGGCTGAACCCGATCGTCCTCGTGTGGGGACTGGGGGGTGACCACAACGACTTCTTGATGGTGTTTTTCATCGTGCTCGGCTTCTACCTGCTGTTGCTGGCACGCGAGGGCGACCGCGTCGCAGCCGCCCCGGCGACCGCGGCGAGCGGCCGGGGCGCAGCCGCGGCGCAACGGTCCGCTGCGCCCGAACACTCCACGGGAGCGCGGCGATCGCCAAGGGAGACGGTCCTCGGGTGGCTGCTGCCGTTGTCGGCGCCGGAGATCGGCGCGGGCGTCGCGTTCATCACGGCGACCGCGATCAAGGCATCGGGCGGGGTGCTGCTGCCGGTCGTCTTGGCAGGGCTGCTGCGAACGCCGCGGCGGCTGGTGCAGGTGCTGATCGGAATGGCCGGCGCCGGCGTGGTGATCGCGGTCGCGAGCGTGATCGCGTTCGGCCTGCACGTCCCCGACCTGAGCACGCAGAGCTCGCTGGTCACGAACGTCAGCGTCCCGAACCTGATCGGCCTGGCGATCGGCGCGGGCGGCGAGACGGAAGCGCTGCATTCGGTGCTGACGGCTGTGCTGGTGGTATCGGTGCTGCTGTGCTGCGTGCAGGCGTGGCGGCGCGGAGCCGCCGTGACGGCGGCGGGCTGGTCGAGCGTGGCGCTGCTGGTGACGCTCAGCTGGGTGCTGCCGTGGTATGTGCTGTGGGTGCTGCCGATGGCAGCCCTGTCGCGCTCCCGGCGCCTGCGCGCGACGGCGCTGGCGCTCGGCGTCTACCTGATCATCGCGTGGGCGCCGGCGTCGGGCTTTCTGTGGAACGCGCTCGGGTTTCACCCGGAGAAGACCTCGCTCGGGCGCCAGCACCAGCGGATCGTCAAGGAGCTGTTGAACTAGTCGCCGTCGTGGGGGGGCCGTCGCTCGCGCTTGCGCTGCGCGTCCCGGCGCTTGCTCGTCAGCCGCCGCTCGCGCGAGGCGGCGGTAGGGCGCGTCGCTCGGCGGCGCTTGGGCACGACGAGCGCTTGGGCGATCCGTTCGCCGAGCCGCTGCACGGCGAGCTCGCGGTTGCGGGCCTGCGAGCGCGCGTCCTGCGCGACGGCGACCACGCGAGGTCCGCGGCGCGCGAGCAGGCGCCTTCGCTGCGCCTCGGTGAGGGTCGGGGACGCGTGGACGTCGAAGCTCGCCTCGACGCGCGAGGCGGTGACGTTCGCGTGCTGGCCGCCGGGGCCCGAGGAACGGCTCGTGCGGACGGTCACCTCTGCGAGCGGGATCGTCAGCCGGTCGTTCACGCGCAGCCCCGCCGGGCTGGTCGGCTCGTCGCTCAAACGACGCCTCGCGCCTACTTCGCCGAGTCGCGCGGGAGGTCGTGGAGCACCCGCACGCGCTGCTCCTCACCCTCGGGCACTCGCCCGTCACGTCCGACGTAACCGTCCTTGCCGCCCGCGCACAGGTAGATGGCGTCGACGTCGCCGGCGTTTCGCAGCTTTCGCACGGTAGCCGCGTCGACGCGCGCGAGCCCACCCTCGGAGAGGGTGTGCACCGACCCGTCACCGAACTCGATCTCGACGGTCCCGCGGTGGACGAAGTACAGCTCCTCCTGCGTGTCGTGGTAGTGGAAGCCGGTTTCGATGCCCGGGGGCATGACGATCGCATTGACGCCGAACGCCGTCACGCCCAGCCCCTTGCGCACCTTGCGAAAGCCTGGCGCCTCGCCGAGGTCGTCAAGGCTGGCGACCGCGTAGCCGTCTCCTTCGGTCACGCCTGGATAGTCAGTCGATGCCTCCACGTGCCCCTCCTGTTTTTGATGATGATCGGCAGATGACAGCCTCGTCGGCCGGCTCCGCGCGCGCCGTCACGCAGACGGATCTCGCGAGCGACGAGCCGTATAACCATTGCGCACGCGACGCGAAGATGAAGACACGTCTTCCGCCGAGCCCGCCGCCGGCCCGGTCAGTGATCGGCGACGTAGCCGCCGTCGGGCTCGAGCGCGCGCTGCTCGGCGGCCCAGCGCACGAGGCCGCCATCCATCGAGTAGGCGTCGATGCCGGACGCCCGCAGCGCCTGCGCGGCCATCATCGAGCGCGAGCCGACGCGGCAGTAGAAGACGACCGGTCGCTCGCGGTCGAGCGTCGCCGCCTCGCTCGGCAGCCTCGCGAGCTCGATGTGGCGCGAGCCGGCGATGTGGCCGGCCTCGCGCTCGTATGGCTCACGAACGTCGATCAGCTGCAGGGTCGGGTCGTCCTGCAGCCACTCGGCGACGCGCGCCGGGTCGATCGCGATGTCGGACGTCTGCGCGGCGTTCACGAGCCCAAGCTAGCACCGCCCGCGCCGGGCGACGGCGGCGTCGTTGTGACCCCGAGCGCGGCGCCGACGGGCGTCCGGCAATAGCACGCATGCAGCGCACGATCACTAGGATCAGAGCGATGGAGGCAGTCGGCGACGTTTACACGATTCCGCAGGAGCACGTGGACTTCTGCGAGACGATCGGCCAGATGGCGCGCGAGCGGATCGCGCCGCGCTCGGCGGAGATCGACGAGAAGGCGGAGTACCCGTGGGACGTGCGCAGGCTGCTCGCCGAGCAGGACGTGCTCGGGCTGCCGTTCGCAACCGAGTACGGCGGGACGGGCACGGGCACGCTGATGCTGAACATGGCGGTCGAGGAGATCGCCAAGGTCGATGCGTCGTGCGCGCTGATCCTGATGGTGCAGGAGCTCGGGACGCTGCCGATCCAGCTGTTCGGCTCTGAGGAGCTGAAGGATCGCTTCCTGCCGAAGTGCGCGACGGGCGAGTGGTCGCCGGCGTTCGCGCTGTCAGAGCCCGAGGCCGGCTCCGACCCGGCGGGGATGATCACCAGGGCGGTCAAGGACGGCTCGGAGTGGGTGATCACCGGTACGAAGAACTGGATCTCCAATCTGGGGATCGCCGACTTCTACATCGTGTTCGCCGTCAGCGATCGCGAGACGCGGCGCCTGACGGCGTTCGTCGTCGAGGCAGATCGGCCGGGGTTCAGCGTCGGCAAGCTCGAGCACAAGCTCGGCATCCGCGCGTCGCCGACGGGCCAGCCGATCTTCGACGACGTGCGCGTTCCGCAGGAGAACGTGATCGGCGAGGTCGGCAAGGGGTTGTCGGTCGCGCTGGGGACGCTCGAGCGCACCCGGTTGGGCGCGGCGGCACAGGCGGTGGGCATTGCGCAGGGGGCGACC
Source organism: Solirubrobacteraceae bacterium (assembly GCA_036498045.1). GTDB lineage: Bacteria > Actinomycetota > Thermoleophilia > Solirubrobacterales > Solirubrobacteraceae > Palsa-744. The sequence continues at coordinate 5,681 of DASXIJ010000077.1, read as the reverse complement.
GACTACGCGGTCGGCTACGCGCGCGAGCGGCGGCAGTTCGGCAAGCCGATCAACGAGTTCCAGGGAATCCAGTTCAAGCTGGCCGACATGGAAACGCGCACGGCCGCCGCACGCGAGCTTCTGTACAAGGCGTGCGCGATGGCCGATCAATGGCATCCGCAGCGAGCGAAGTACTCGTCGATGGCGAAGGTGTTCTGCTCGGACACAGCGATGGCTGTGACCGTCGACGCGGTTCAGGTATTGGGCGGCTACGGTTACGTCAAGGAGTATCCGGTCGAGCGGATGATGCGCGACGCGAAGATCACCCAGATCTATGAGGGCACCAACGAGATCCAGCGGCTCGTGATCGGGCGGACGCTGAAATAACGACCATGCGAGCGCAGAGGCCGTCAGCCGAAGCCTCCACCGGGCGCCTGCGGCGCGTCGGCGTCGCCGCGCTGATCGCGCTGTCGCTCGGCTTGGTGACGCTTGTCGTCGGCCAGGGCTTCAGCTCGGTCGGCGCAGTGCGCGCGCTCGAGGACGTCGCGCTCGGCGTGATCGTCGCGGCCGTGTTGATGGGTGGCGCGGCGTTCGTCGCGGTGCGCCTGGCCGGCTGGCGCGATCCGGAGTCCGAGACGGAGTTCGAGGAGATCGTCCGCCACTCCGAGGCGCTCGCGCGCGACGGCCTCGCGGTCGACCCCGATGAAGCCGAGTTCATGGAGCTCGACCCGCTCGACGACGAGGACTTCGAGGAGCTCGTCCGCGATGCCCTCGACGACCTGCCCGACCTGCTGCGCAATGCGCTGGCGCACGTCGCCGTCGTGATCTCCGATGGCGGGCGCCGTCGCGGCGCATATGGCCTGTACCAGGGCGACGGCGCGACGCGCGACAACACGCACGACCGGATCGTGATCTTCCGCGACACCCTGCGTCGCGACTTCGGACACGACCCGGACCTGCTACGCGACCAGGTGACGCGGACGGTGCGCCACGAGCTGGCCCACCATGTCGGCTTCGATGAGCTTGGCGTCAGCCGGCTAGACCTGTAACCGCGGCGATGGGCTGGCGCGATGTCGCAGATCGATGACTCGCCGCGGGCGCGCGCCGCTGCCGCGCCTCCGGGCGCCGCTGCCGCGATGGCGCGGACGCCTGACTTCTTCATCATCGGGCACCAGAAGTGCGGGACGACGGCGCTGTACATGATGCTGAGCCAGCATCCGGAGATCTTCATGCCCGACATCAAGGAGCCGTGGTACTTCGGACGCGAGCTCCGCTCGCGCTTCGCGAAACCGAGCAATCGCAGCCGTCCGAACACGCTCGATGACTACCTCGAGCTGTTTGCCGACGCGGAACCGGGCCAGATCGCGGGTGAGGCGTCGCCGCAATACATCCGCTCGGCGTCGGCCGCGCGCGAAATCGCGGCGCTGCGAAACGACGCCCGAATCGTCGTGATCCTACGCGAGCCGACGGCGTTCCTGCGCTCGCTGCACCTGCAGATGGTCGTGACGCACGACGAGGACGAGCCGGACTTCGCCAAGGCGCTCGCGCTCGAGCAGCGCAGGCGCGCCGGCGAGCGGGTCCCGGCCCGGACGAACACGCCGCAGACGCTGCTGTACTCCGATCACGTCCGCTACGCCGAACAGCTGGAGCGGCTGCACGAGTCCTTCCCGGCCGAGCAGGTGCTCGTGTTGATCTACGAGGATTTTCGTCGCGACAACGCCGCCACCGTCGCCCGCGTGCTCGAGTTCCTCGGCGTCGACGCGGGCTTCGAGGCGGAGCCGGTAGAGACCAGGAAGCTCGAGGACATCCGGTCGATGCGGCTTCATCGGCTCAGGCGGGCGATCCGCCAGGCTGGTCTCAACCCAGCCAAGCGCGGCCGGCTCGTGCGCACGGTGGATGCGATCGCGCCGAAGCCACTTGACAGCCGCGCGATCGCGAAGGCGTTTCGGCGGGTCGCATACAGAGCACAGCGGCCGCCCGACGAGGAGCTGATCGTGGAGCTTCGCAGGCGGTTCAAGCCGGAGGTCGTCGCGATCAGCGAGCGCCTCGATCGCGACCTCGTCGCGCTGTGGGGTTACGAGGACATAAGCTGAGATTCTCGCTCGCCGCCGCGAGCGGCCACGACCAAGGAGAACCCGCATGCCTGAAGCAGTGATCGTCGACGCCATCCGCACGCCCATCGGGCGGGCCGGCAAGGGCTCGCTCAAGAGCGTCCGCGCAGATGACCTCGCGGCGATTCCGTTGCGCGAGCTGATCGCGCGCAACCCCGAGCTCGACCCGAGCTCGATCGACGACATCATGATGGGCTGCGGCTTCTGCGAGGGCGAGCAGGGCTACAACATCGGCCGCGTGGCCGGCCTGCTTTCGGGGATCGACCACCACGTTCCCGCGACGACCGTCAACCGTTTCTGCGCGTCCTCGCTGCAGACCGCCCGGATGGCGGCCCATGCGATCACTGCGGGCGAGGGTGACACGTACATCGCGGCGGGCGTCGAGGCCGTCTCGCGCGCGGGCGGGGGCGCGCCGTTCGAGTTCAACCACGGCGTCGACGGCTCGGAGGGCGCCGCGTACGACGTGTACATCCCGATGGGCATGACCGCGGAGAACGTCGCCGAACGCTGCAGCGTCAGCCGCGAGTCCCAGGACGAATGGGCGGTGATCTCCCAGAACCGCGCTGTCGAGGCGGTCACGAGCGGCCACTTCGACTCAGAGATCGTCGCGGTCACGGTGCCCGCTCACAAGGACGTCGACAAGGAAGGCAACGAGATCGACGTCCCGGAGACGGTCGTCAGCAGGGACGACGGGCCGAGACCGGGCACGACGATGGAGAAGCTGTCGGCGCTGCAGCCGGTCTTCAGGGAGGGCGGGACGGTAACGGCCGGCAACGCGTGCCCGCTCAACGACGGCGCCGCGGCGCTGCTGATCATGTCGGCCGACCGCGCCAAGGAGCTTCAGATGAAGCCGCGCGCGCGGATCGTCGCCTCATCCGTCGCCGGCCTGCGTCCGGAGATCATGGGGCTCGGCCCGATCCCGGCGATCGAGAAGCTGCTCGCGGCGACGAAGATGACGATGAGCGACATCGACGTCGTCGAGATCAACGAGGCGTTCGCCGCGCAGATCGTGCCGTGCAAGGAAGAGCTCGGGATCGACGACGACAAGCTGAACCCGTTCGGCGGCGCGATCGCTCTGGGACACCCATTCGGGATGACCGGCGCGCGGATCATGACGACCCTGCTGAACGACCTCGAGACGCTCGACAAGACCTACGGCATCGAGTCGATGTGCGCCGCCGGCGGGATGGGCATGGCGATGCTCGTCGAGCGCCTGTCCTAACCGTCGACCTCGTCATAGCCCCATAGGCCGACCATGTCCCGGTCGAGGTACTCGCTGAGCGCTTGCACCTCCGGCTTGAACGAGCGGCGCAGCTCGAGCATCAGCTCGTGGTCGGGCTCGGTCGGCTCGCCGTAGAGCACGCGGCGGCGGACCGCGTGGATCCCGTGGCGGCGCAACCGCTGCGAGGTCAGCGCCTTGATCGCGGGCTTGAGCACGCGCGCCGCGGGGCCGTGGCCGAGATACAGCGAGCGCAACGATGCTTGGGCGCGAGGCGAGCGGACGAGCACGGTTCGATTCGCTTCCGAGCGTGCGGTCGGGAGGCTCTCGTCGAGTTGCAGGAAGCGGAGCACGCGACGGATCGTCGCGTCGTTGTCGGCACGGAAGTCGTCGTAGATGAGGACGAGCACCTGATCGGCTCCGAACGCGTCGTGATAGCGCCGGAGCTGCTCGGTGTAGCGAACCCGCTCGGGCGAGTACCAGAGCACGGGCTTGCTGTCGCGTTCGCGGCGCTCTCGCGCGATCGCCTTGGCGAAGTCCTTCTCGCTCTCCTCGTGGTCCTTTAGCAGCTCGAGGTGCATCGAGCGCAGGAAGCTCGCCGGCTCGCGCAGGATCGCGATGATCCGCGCGCCGGGAGCAAGCTCAGCGATCCGTCCCGCGGCCGACTGCGACCGCAGGTATGACGGCGACGCCTCGCCGGTCAGCTGCCCGGGCTGCGCGGCCGCGAACAGGTCGAGATATTCGTCGAGCGTGTCGGGCTGCGGGTGCTCGGCCTGCAGCCCGGGGTGCAGCTCGCGCGCGAAGAACAGCGGCTCCTTCAGATCGGGCATGTAGATCTGAGGGTGGCTGCGAAGCATTTCGTACAGCGCGGTCGTCCCGCTCTTGTGATGGCCGACGATGAAGAAGTCCGGCATCCGCCGTGCGCGCGCGGGCGCCGGCGCGGCTGTCTCAGGCGAGCTCGTCATAGCCCCAGAAGGTCACGAGATCGCGGCCGAGGTACTCGCTGACGGCTTCGACCTCGGGCCTGTAGCGGTGGCGCAGCTCGCGAATCAGCTGCGGATCGGCGGGCGGCGGCGCGCCCCAATGAGCCGTCTGTGTCCTCGCGATGGCGCGGCGGCGCAGGCGCTGCGGCGTGACCGCCTTGATCGCGCCCTTCACCGCGCGCGTCCCCGGCGAACGCCCGAGGTAGAGCGAGCGAACTGTCTGGTAGGCCCGAGGAGAGCGAAGGCCGACGGTCGGATTCGCCTCGATCACGTCGACCGGTCCGGCATCGTCGAGGTCCAAGAACCGCAGCACCTCGCGCACGGTCCCCTCGTTGTCGGCGCGGAACTCCTCATAGATCAGGACGAGCACCTGCTCGCGCGGGAAAGCCGCGTGATAGCGCTGCAGCTGCTCGGTGTACCGGACGTGCTCAGAGTAGGCAAGCGATTGCGGCCGCGCCGAGTTGCGGGGGATCGAGCGGCCTTCCGCGCGCGGGCCGTCGAGCGCGATCGCCTTGCGCAGGTCGGGCTCTTCCTCGACGTTCGACTGAAGCAACTGCAGGTGCAGCGAGCGCAGGAAGCTCGCTGGCTCTCGCAGGATCGCGATGATCTGCGCGTCCGGTTGCGCCTCGGCGATCCGAGCGGCGGCGTCGTGCGAGAACAGGTACAGGGTCGTCGCCTCGCCGATCAGCTGCTCGGGGCGGGCGCCGGCGAACAGCGCCAGGTAGTCGGCGATCCCGCCGTCGTAGCGTTTGATGTTGCGCAGCTCGGGCACGAAGAACGCAGGCTCCTTGCGCGGCATGTGGATCTGCGGGTGCTCGCGAAGCATCTGGTAGAGCGCCGACGTCCCGCTCTTGGGGTGACCGACGATGAAGAAGTCCGGCGCGCGCGACTTGCGCGCATCGGCCGGTGCCGGTACGTCCACGCCCGCGGTCATGGGCGGATTCTAAGCCAGCCCGACCTCAGCGCGGCGGCATCCGCAGCGCGCCGTCGAGCCGGATCGTCTCGCCGTTGAGCATCCGGTTCTCGACGATCTGGCACGCGAGCTGCGCGTACTCGGCCGGCGTGCCCAGGCGCTGCGGGAAGGGAATCCCGGCGCCGAGGGCTTGGCGCGCCTCGTCGGGCAGCGCGGCGAGCAGCGGCGTGTCGAACAGGCCGGGGGCGATCGTGTTGACGCGGATCCCGTACTGCGCAAGGTCGCGCGCGGTGGGGAGGGTCATGCCGACGACGCCGCCCTTGGACGCCGAGTAGGCGACCTGTCCGACCTGGCCGTCGAACGCGGCGATCGACGCGGTGTTCACGCAGACGCCGCGTTCGCCGTCGGCGAACGGCTCGTTGTCGATCATCGCGAACGACGCGAAGCGCAGCACGTTGAACGTGCCGATCAGGTTG
>DASXIJ010000076.1:0-15593 GCA_036498045.1 Solirubrobacteraceae bacterium | reverse complement strand
CGCGTTCTGCGACGTCGTGATCATGCGCGAGGGCAACGCGTCGATGTACCTCGGCTCGCCGCGGATGGCCGAGATGGTGATCGGCGAGAAGGTCACGCTCGAGGAGATGGGCGGCGCGAAGATGCACACCGGCGTCTCCGGCGTCGCGCACCAGCTCGTCAAGACCGACGAGGAGGGGATCGCGGCGGCGCGGCGCTATCTCTCCTACCTGCCGAGCAGCTGGCGCGGCGTGCCTCCGCGAGCGGAGCCGGCTCAGCCGGCGCAGCCAATTGATAAAGAGACCGTCGCCGAGCTGATCCCCGCCGATGAGAACAAGCCGTTTGACATCAAGGCGCTGATCGACGGCCTCGTCGACGCGGGGTCGTTGATGGAGATCCACCCGCGCTGGGCCAAGGAGCTGGTCGTCGCCTTCGCGCGCCTGGATGGCCGGTCGATCGGGATCGTCGCCAACCAGCCGAAGTTCAAGGGCGGCGTGCTGTTCGGCGACTCGGCCGACAAGGCCGCGCGGTTCATCTGGTGCTGCAACGCGTTCAACGTGCCGCTGCTGTTCCTCGCCGACGTCCCCGGCTTCATGATCGGCACGCAGGTCGAGCGCGAGGGGATCATCCGCCACGGCGCGAAGATGATCAGCGCCGTCAGCGAGGCGACCGTGCCGAAGATCTCGGTGATCGTGCGCAAGGCCTACGGCGCCGGGCTCTACGCGATGGCCGGGCCGGCGTTCGAGCCCGACTGCTGCCTGGCGTTGCCGACAGCGTCGATCGCCGTGATGGGCCCGCAAGCGGCGATCAACGCCGTCTACTTCAACCAGCTGCAGGCGATCGACGACGAGGACGAGCGCGCGCGGCGCACCGCGGAGCTGCGGCGCGAGTACGCCGAGGACATCGACATCCTGCATCTCGCGTCAGAGCTCGTGATCGACGCCGTGATCGAACCGCACGACCTGCGCTCAGAGCTCGTGCGCCGTTTCGAGCACGCCGCGACCAAGCAGCGCTCCTGGCCCGAAAAGCACAACCCGGTCACGCCCGTCTAGGGCGCGGGCCCGCGCGCGGCGTCCGGGCCCGGGGGCGCGGGTCGTCAGATCGCCGAGGGGGCGTCGGGCATCGTCGGTCCCGGTGTGCCGGCGCTGCGCGTCACCTCGTCCTGGAAGGGCGGGTAGGTCTCGGTGAGCAGGAACCAGTACGCATCGCTGCGCGCGGTGTAGGAGTTCGCGAGCACCATCAGGTCGAACAGCCCGCGCGGCATCTTGCCGGTCACGAGGATCACGAACCACGCCGCGACCGCGCCGATCTCCAGGAGCAGGTTGATCGCGTAGCGGAGGATCAAGATCGGGATCGCCAGGATCACCCGGAAGAACGTCTTAACGCGGCTGTACTGCTCGAGTGGGCCGGCGAAATGCATTCGCACGGGGTAGGAAGCGTCGTCGGATCCGCTGAACGGCGGATACGCGTCCGTCAGCAGCAACGCGTACGCCGTGACACGCGCGACGAAGCGGTTGAAGTCGGCGACGAAGTCATACAACCCCTTCGGGTAACGGCCGGTGATCACGATCGCAAACCACGCGATCACGATCGCGATGCTCGCGACGAGCCCGAACACGTAGAGCACGATCGCGACGGGGATCACCAGCAGCAATCGGAAGAACGCCGTCAGACGATTGCGCTGCTCGCTGTAATCGACCTCGAACGTGACTGGATATGACACGGGACAAACCCCCTGTTGCGCGGTTTGCGAACGGCACGCTTAAACCGGATCGTACGTCGGCGATCGGCTGGCCCGCCTCGCTTTTCAATAGATTGGCCGATCGATGGACGGATCGGATATCGCGTTCGCCGGGATCGCACGCCAGGCCGAGCTGATCGCGGCGGGCGAGCTGTCCTCGCGCGAGCTCGTCGAGCTCTGCCTGCGCCGGATCGAGGCCGCGCAGCCGCGCCTGAACGCGTTTCGCGCGGTGTTCGCCGAGCGCGCGCTGCTCGAGGCCGGTCAAGCCGACGCCCGTCGCGGCGCCGGCGGCGATCGCCCGCTGCTGGGCGTGCCGATCGCGGTCAAGGACGACACCGACGTCGCCGGCGACGTGACCGCGCTCGGCAGCAACGCCTACGGCGATCCGGCTGTTGCCGACGCCGAGGTCGTCCGCCGTCTACGCGCGGCGGGAGCGGTGATCATCGGCAAGACGAACGTGCCCGAGCTGTGCGTGTGGCCGTTCACCGAGACCGCGACGTTCGGCGTGACGCGCAACCCATGGGACGCGCAGCGCGCGCCGGGCGGCTCGAGCGGCGGCAGCGGGGCGGCCGTCGCGGCGGGGCTCGTCGGCGCGGCGATCGGCTCCGACGGCGCCGGCTCGATCCGGATCCCGGCCGCATGGTGCGGGCTGTTCGGGCTCAAGCCCCAGCGCGGGCGCGTCTCGCTGGCGCCGCGGCGGCGCGCGTGGAACGGCCTGTCGGTGCTCGGCGTGCTGACGCGGCGCGTCGCCGACACGGCGCTGTTCCACGACGTCGCCTCCGGTGCGATCGACGTCGACGAGGACCGAGCGCCACCGCCGCCGGCGCCTTTCGCGCAGGCCGCCGCGACGCCGCCCGGCCGCCTGCGGATCGCCTGCTCGACGAAGGTCCCGCCGGGTGTCCTCGCCAAGCTCGACGCCGACGGCGAGCGGGCGTTCACCGAGACGGTCGAGCTGCTTCGCTCGCTCGGGCACGAGCTGACCGAGCACGACCCCGACTACGGGATCGGGACGGCGACCGGGTTGATCCCGCGCTACGCGTATGGCGTGTACGAAGACGCCCGCGAGATGGCCCACCCCGAGCGCCTCGAGCGGCGCACCAAGGGGATGGCGCGGCTCGGCGCGCTAAGCCGGCCGCTGTTCGAACGGGCGGTCGCCGGCGAGCGCGAGTACGCCGAGCGCCTGAACCGGATCTTCGACGACCACGACGTCGTGTTGACGCCGGCCACGGCAACCGGGCCGCCGCGGATCGGCAAGCTGCAGGGGCGCGGCGCGCTGTGGACGCTCAACGCGGTCGCCGGGTGGGTGCCGTACAACGGCGTCTGGAACGTCACCGGCCAGCCGGCGGCGTCGGTTCCGGCCGGGTTCGGCGCGGACGGCCTGCCGCGCGGGGTGCAGATCGTCGCCCGCGCGAACGACGAGTCGACGCTGCTGTCGCTGGCGGCGCAGATCGAGGCCGAGCGGCCGTGGGCGCAGACGCGCCCGCCCGAGTCGGCGTGAGCGCGGTGGGCGTCGACGCGGCGGAGCGCGCGTGAGCGCGCCTGATCCGCGCAGCAACACCGACGAGCTGCTGGCGCTGGCGATCGAGGCCGCGCGGATGGCGGGCGGGCTGCTTGCCGAGCGCGCGCGCCACGGGTTCGAGCGCGCGGTCGCGAGCAAGAGCACGCCGACCGACCTCGTCAGCGAGGCCGACGTCAGCTCCCAGCGCGCGATCCGCGAGCTCGTGCGCGAGCGCCGGCCCGACGACGGCTTCGTCGGAGAGGAGGAGGGCGAGTCAGAGACCGGCAGCAGCGGGGTCAGCTGGGTCGTCGACCCGCTCGACGGGACGGTCAACTTCCTGTTTGCGATCCCCCAGTGGAGCGTCAGCGTCGCCGTTGGCGACGCCGCCGGCACGATCGCAGGAGCGGTGTTCGATCCCAACCGCGACGAGCTGTTCTACGCGACGCGCGAAGGGCCCGCGCGGATGGACGGCGCGCGCGGGGCGACCGAGCTCTCCCACCGCGCCGGCGCCGACGTCTCCCACGAGCGCCGCACCGGGGAGGACGCGGGACCGGGTGGCGAGGACCTCGCGAGCGCGATGGTCGCGACCGGGCTCGCCTACGACGCCGACGTGCGCCGCGCGCAGGCGCGCGTGCTCGAGCGCCTCGTGCCGCGCGTGCGCGACATCCGCCGCTTCGGCAGCGCCGCGCTCGACCTCGCGTGGACCGCGGCCGGGCGCTTCGACGTGTACTACGAGCGCTCGGTCAAGCAGTGGGACATCGCCGCCGGCGCGCTGATCTGCGAAGGCGCGGGGCTGCAGATCCGCGAGCTGCCCGAGCACGAGAACCTGCCGTGGGGGATCCTCGCGGCGCCGCCCGCGCTGGCCGAGCCGCTGCTCGAGCTCGTTGCCGGGCCTTGAGCGCACGCGCGGTCGCTGAGCCTGCACGGCGGCTGGTGAAACCATGCGGCGGGTGGGAGTCGAACCCACACGCCCTTGCGGACAAGGCCTTTTGAGGGCCTCGCGTCTACCATTCCGCCACCGCCGCACGTGGCAGCGAGTGTAAGCCAGGCGTGCGAGGGCAGCTGACTAGGCCGGCTGCGGCGGCGCGCCGTGGAAGACGTCGGGCTCGAGCGACGGGTCGCGCCGCTCGAGCTCGACGTTCCAGCCCTGCTGAAAGCCGCGCATCGCAAACGCAATGAGGAGCATCTGCACCGGCACGATCAGCAGCGTCAGAACGCCGAGCAGGCCGGCGTCGAGCGCGGGCTGGGCGAAGCCGTGTTTGTCGCGCGCGAACCACCCCGGTCCGGCGACGAGCGCGAAGATCAGCAGCAGCACAGCGAGCACAGCGGCCACGGGGAGCACGCCGCGGTTCCAGCGAAGGGCGAAGAACGCGAGCGTGAGGTAGACCACCACGTAGGCGACCTCGACCGGCTTGGCCGCCTCGAGCACGCTCCAGCCGCCGACGGTCACGATCAACACGAGCGCGGCGCTCGCGAGCAGCAGCAGCACGACTGTCGCGCGCGTCGCCTGCACGACGGGCTTGTCGCGGTTGGGATGGGTGACCCTCACGCCACGCGGACGCTCGAGCGGATCGCTGGCGGCAACGCTGGACATCGAGCGCTCAACCATACAATCTCACGTCTCAGCCAGCGCGAGCGGGCGTGGTGGAACTGGTAGACACGCCGGCCTTAGGAGCCGGTGGGCGCTAGCCCTTGGGGGTTCGAGTCCCTCCGCCCGCATTGCGCCTGCTCGCTGGCATCGCTCCCCTGCTCGCCTCGGCTCATTCGCTGGCGGTCAGCACCCGGAACGAGTTGCGCGTCGGCGTCGCGCCCGCGTAGATCTTTTCTTCTGCGGCTGAGCGCGGGTCGTATTCGAGGTTCCTGTTGTGGTTCTCGCCGACCTTGATCCCGCCCTTGCCGTCGACGATGATCTCTCCGCGGAGGTTCGCGCTTCCGGTGACTTCGGCGACCACTCCGCTCGACGCCTGTTCGTTGACCATGTAAACGGTGCCCCAGAATTCAGACCCCCCGCCCATTTCGAGCGTGCCGTTGACGATGATCATGAAGCCAGGATGTTCTTTTGAGTTGGCGACTTCCTGTCCCCGGCCGCTCACTGCGCACGGGCCTTGAACGAAGACGGGCTTCCCCGCCGGCAATCCGGTCGGGCAGGTTCCTGCGGCGTAGTAGGTGTGCTGTGATTCCGCCCCCTGCCTGAACGCGGCGAGCTGGGTTGCTGACAGCGTCGGGCTCGGCGCTCCCGGAGGAGGGTTCACTTTCGCGTTGGAGATCTGTCCGGCGCGGTAGTGCTCGCATTCTTCGACTTTGGCGAATCCTTCGCAGCGCATCCGGACTTCTCCCGGCACGCCGGATTCCGGAGTCTGGCCTTCGACGATGACTTCGTGACCGTTGCCGTTGTTGCCGGTTGTGAACCAGTTGGCGCTCATCACGGCCTTGGGGAAGTTGAGCGCGATTTCCTGCCGCGAGACCAGCGCTGCCAGCGAGACGACGCGACACTGGACGACGCCCACCGCGCGCACCCAGAGTTTGTTGTCTGCGTTGAAGTCGTAGCCCTTCACTGTGGGGCCGTGCTCGGCCGCCGAGTTGAAGAACGAAACGTTGCGCCCCGGTTCGTCGTCGCGCACGTACGTCGTCCACTGGTTGGCCGTCGGCGACCCCCACGCGTCTTTGATGCTCGGCGGGCAGCTTTTCGTGCCGGCCGCCGGGTAGCCGACGTTCATGCTTTCGGCGGTCGGGCAGCCGTTCGAAGCGGTGCTGGTGGCCGACGTGCAGCCCGTTTTTTCGTAGGGCTGTGCGGTTTCGGTCGCAGGCCACGAGCGCGAGATCTGCGAGATCTGCGAGTTCAACGCTGCTTCGGCGACGTTGAAGGCCGACTCGCTGGCCTGCTCGCGGCCCGAAGCCTTCTGCTCGTTGTCCACGAACAGGAGCAGCCCGAGCCCCAGCCCCAAGATCACCGTGAGCAGCACGACCGCGGCGACCAGCGCAAATCCCTGCTCGTCGCGTGCAGATCGCATCAGAGGTTCACCGTTTGCGTCATTTTTTCGCCGAGGTTGCCCGGGTCGACCACTTCCAGCTGGTAGGTGTGGCTGGCCACGGACTCTTCGACTTCGGCTACCTGAGCCGTGCTCGCGATCTGCGTTCCGTCGATCGTCCACTTGTAGGTGAGCGCGAGGCCGTCAGGGTCGTTTGAAGCCGACGCGTCGAGCCGGACGAATTTGCCGATCCGCGTAAGCGTGAAGGCGGCGATCGGCGGACGGTTCGCATTGCGCAGTCCGACGCCCGTCGTGAGCTCGGTCTCGGCAGGGTGGAGTTGTTTCGGGGTGAAGTTGAGGAACATGTCGACTTCGACCGACGCGGTCTGCGGTGCCGTCGCGGCGGAGTATGTGAACACCGGTCGTTTTTTTTCGCTGATCCGGTTGGTCACGTGCTGGGCGATCTGAGTGCTGCTTTCCCAGAATCCGCTCAGGTCGGGGCACGCAGTCGGAGACGGAAGCGTCGGTTCTGGCGGTTTCGACCAGCGCAAGCTCTGCATCCACAGGACCTCGTTTTCCGAGTTCGAATTGTTGAGGCAGTAGCGGACCATCATCGTGTGGCTCGTGTTTTCGTTCCACGCATATTCGCTCGCAGTGCCGATCGTGTCGAAGATGATCGAGTAGTTCTTGGTCGTGAGCAGGGCTCCGGGAGACCCCGCGCTCGGCGCCGCGACGTTGCGAAGCTGCCGCGCGATTCGGTCGATCGCATTTCGTGCGTTGTCCTGCACTTCGCTGCGCTTCTGGTCAACGACGTTGTTGCGCTGAAACACGTCAAGCACGCTGAGCGTCGCCCCGAACACGATCGTCGTGATCACCATCGTGACGAGCAGCTCGACCAGGGTGAAGCCGTTCTCTTGCTGGAGGCGGCTCACTTCTTCACCGACAGGAGCAGTGGGGTCTCGGTCATCGTTTCGCTGACCGCCGTGACCCAATATTCGTGTTCGGTTTCGGCGTGCGTGTCGGTGAAGGTCTTCGTGGCCGGCGACACGGTCGCGTAGCGGCCCGTGTAGTTCTTGGAGTCGCGATAGATCCGGTAGAACGCGACCGGGGGCGCGCCTTCGGCCTCGGTCCATTCGAGCTTGGTGGCGCCTTCGGGCGTCTTTTCGGCGTTGATCACCCCGATCGTCAGGGGCATGAGAGGCGTTTTCGAGAGCGATATGGTGCTTGCCGGGCTCTGAGCGACAGTTGTCCCGCTCAGGAGTTCACCGGCTGCGGGCCGGTAGAGGGCGACGACGGAGTAGGTGAGGTTTGCGTCGGTGAGTTTGGGCGATTTCGGCGACGAGAGGAAGTCGATGCACGACGGTTCCAAGCTGAGCGTCGATTCGCTTGCGGGACAGACGAGCTCTTTTTCGGGGTCGTAGACGCGATAGCCGATCACGTTGCGTTCGGTGTTCGGCTGCCACTGCAGCTCGACGACCTGTTTTTTCGCACCGGAGACGTAGATTTCGTTGAACCCCGCGTAGACGAGTTTCGGCGCCGCCGGGACGCTTCGGATCAGGGTGACCGTGATCGAGACGGGAGGCCCATAAACGCCGGTGGTGTCGACCGCCTGTACCGAGACCTGGTAGGCGCCGTCCGAGACTTCGCTGAGCGGGATCAACCACGAGAACTGCCATTCGGTGCCTTTGACCAACGTCGGTTCGTTGGTCTGACGGACGCCGTCGAGCGCCCACTCCATCGCTTTTGTGCCGACCGGCGACTGGACCGAGAACGTGAGCTTGTTTTCGGTCGGCTGTTTGGTGATGACCGGTGCGGTCGGTGCACCGACCGTGGGCACGATCAGCTTCAACTGGCTCGCGCTGAGCCCGGGGGCCTCGCCCGCCGCGGTGAGCGTCTCGACCTGCTTGACGGATGGTTTGCGACCTTTTGCAGGCCACGTGACTTCGGCCGTTATCCGCTTGAAGTCTTCGGGGGCGTTGTCGACGGGGGGATTTGCTTCGACTTCGCCCGGGTCTTTGCAGAACACGTTTTCGCCGCCGACGATGTGCAGCCCAAAGCCGTCCTTCGGGTCGTCGATCGCACACTCCTTGACCGCGACGGTGTAGGTCACCCCGCGCCGCGTGATCTGCCAGGTCGCGCCGCCGGACGTGTTTTTCAGGCCGTTCATCGCCTGCAGCTCGCCGACGATCGAGGTCGGCGAGATCTGCGCGTAGGCGAGCGTTCGCGCGTCCTCGAGGATCTCGCGCGTGAGGTTCGTGGCGCCTTCTCGAGCGCGTGTCGCTGCGGCCGCCTTGACCGAGACGTCGAGCAGCCCGAACAGGCTCGTCAGACCGACGATCAGGACGACCGAGGCGATCAGCGTCTCGAACAGCGTGAAGCCGTCGTTACCGCGCAGGCGGATTCCGCGCCGACGGGCGTCCTCGGGGCGCGCTGCGCGCGAAGATGTGCACCAAGATCTCGACACGTTGTGTCTAGGACTCGTTTCGGCCTGATGCGGCGCATGCTTTAGCTGTGCGCAGGCGGTTCGGCGCACGGTTCACGGCCGCCCGGCCGTCCGCACGCGCCCCGCCAGCACCTACAATCCGCACTCCCCGGGGGACTGGTGTATCGGTAACACGGTGGTCTCCAAAACCGCAACGCGAGGTTCGACTCCTCGGTCCCCCGCTCAGTCGCCGTTCTGGATCCGCGCGATTGCGCTGGACGCGGCGACCGACCGCCGCCGGCGCCGGCCTGGACTCCTCGGGCGCGCGTCAGGCTACGGGCGCTCGAAGCGCTTGAGCGCCGCCGCAGCGGCGGCGCGAGAGTCGCAGCCCGGGCGGTGGTCGTTGACCAGCCCCATCGCCTGCATGAACGCGTAGATCGTGGTCGGGCCGACGAACCGCCATCCACGCCGCTTGAGGTCCTTCGCGAGTGCCACCGACTCCGGCGTGCTCGCGGGCAGCTGCCCGAGGCCGTCGGGCGTGCGGTCGAGGGAGGCGGGCTCGAACCCCCAGACATAGCGAGCGATCGACCCCTCGGCATCGACGAGCTCGACGGCCCGCTTCGCGTTGTTGATCACCGCCTCGATCTTGCCGCGATGACGGACGATCCCAGCGTCGCCGAGGAGGCGATCTACGTCTCGTGAGTCAAAGCGCGCGACGCGCTCGTAGTCGAAGCCTGCGAAGGCCGCACGGAATGCGTCGCGCTTGCGAAGGATCGTCAGCCACGAAAGCCCCGCCTGGAAGCCCTCCAGGCTCAGCTTCTCGAACAGCCGCACGTCGTCCGACACCGGAAAGCCCCATTCGAGGTCGTGATAACCCAGGTAGTCGGGCGTCGAGCAGGCCCACGAGCAACGCTTCACACCGTCGTCGCAGACCGTGACGCCGTCTGCTGCAGGCGGCTCGGCCATCGGTGCGCAGACTAGCCCGCCGGCGCACTCAACCGGGCGCCGTGCGCGACGGCCGGGCCACCGGGCGCCGCGCTCGCAGATGCCGGCGTTGCGTGGGCACCGGTGCCGTCTGCTCGCTGCCGTGCCGATTCGCTGGGTGCGCCGGACGGCTCGCCGCCGGCTGGGTTGCCTTGCGGGCATGCGCACGCTCGATGGCCTTCCGGCTCCGGGACGGCTGGATGGCCTTCCAAGTCCGGGCCAGCTGGGCGGGCAGTCGGATCCGCGCCAGCTGGATGGCCTTCCGGGTCCGGGCCGACCGGCTGTTCGTCGAGGCCCTGTGAGGCCGGAGTCGCGAGCTTTTCGCGCACATGCGATTCGGGCGGACCGGAGGAGATCGAGCCTGCGTGCTGCGGCCCCGGTTCGCCGTGCGCTGCTGCGCCGGCCCAAGGGCCTCGATCGCGCGCGTGTTCGGCGCCTTCCTGTGAACGGCCGTGGCCGTCAGCTTCGCTGCCCGGGACACTCTCCGGCCCCGGCGCGTGCGAGTGCGCCGTGCCCGGGTTCATGGGCATGCCGCGCGGATGCCCTTCGCCGACTTGGCCCGCGCTGGCGTGCGGTTCGCCGGCGTGCCCTTCTCCGGAATGCCCTTCGCCGCCATGCCCTTCGCTGGAGTGCCCTTCAGCGGACTGGCCGTTCCCGCCATGCGGTTCGCCGCCGTGCCCCCCTCCGGTGTGCCCTTCCCCGGAATGCCCGTTCTCGCCGTGGCCTTCGCCGGGGGGTGCTTCGCCCGTCTGCCCCGTCCCGGCCGGTGGTGTCGCGGTGTTCGCTTCTTCGACCGTTGACGTGTTCGGCGGCATCAGTGGCACGTCGTTCGGCGGCGCGGGCTGGTCGTTCACGGTCGCACCGAGCATCGCGTCGGGCGTCGCGCTGGCCTGCTGGGCGTCGGCCTGTCCGACCTGGAGCTCGGCTATCGCTCCGCTGCCGGTCGCCGCGGGCGGGGCGGGGGCGGCGAGTGGCACTGGAGCGGCGGTCAGGGCCATTGCGACATCCGGGACGGCCCTGGTCGAACCGTGGTGGTGGCGTGACCCCGGGTGAGGGTCGGGCCACGCCCAATGCGCGGCGGCCGCCGCGTGGAGGGCCCCCGGCGCGACGTGCGCCGACTGCCGCGCCTCCGCGCCGCCGGTCAGGAGCTTCGCGCTCGCGGTTGCGCTCGCTGCGGTCGTCACGACGATCGCCGCCGCCGCGAGCGTCTTTGTCGCCAACGCGGCGCCAAGCGACTTGCCGGATGCGCCCGCGAACAGGCCGACGCCCGTGCTGGTCGCAGGCGGCGCTCCGGCCGCGTGGTGCACTTGTGCGAACAGTCCGGCCGCGACGAGCGGTGCGAGCGGTGGGACGAGGAGCCTGAGGTCCGCTTCGCGCGCGCCATTCGTTGCTGCGAGCTCGGCACACGACGGACAGTCGCGCAGGTGCGCGCGCACTCGCAACGATTTGAGCACGCGCTTGTCGTGGTAGGCGATCGACTGGCGGACGCTCTGGCAGCGCATCGTTCGCCCCGCCTGCTGCTCTGCCAGCGAGCGGCGTCCGTCGGCGATCGCGTGCTTGACCGTATGCATCGAGATCTTCAGCGCAACGGCGATCTCGCGATGGGAGAGCCCGCTCAGCTCGCGCAGCAAGAGCGCGCTGCGCTGGCGCTCTGGAAGCTCGTGCAGGTCGCTCACTAGCAGTGCCAAATGGGCTCGGTCGCTAGCGCTCTCCTCTGCCGACGGCGCGCTGCGATCGCTCACGGGGAGCGGTGCGTTCGCAGTGTCGCGGCGCCGAATCACCGAGATCGACTCGTTGTGGGCGATCCGGAACAGCCATGGGCGCAGCGGCGCGTCGCGCTGGCGGCGTTGCAGCGCCGACAGCGACCGCAGAAGCGTCGACTGCAGCGCGTCATACGCGTCGTCGCAGTTGCGCACGATCCAGTAGCAGTAGCGGTAGAGCTCCTGGTGATAGCGCTCGTAGATCGTCGCGAACGCGCGCTCATCGCCGTTGGCGACCGCGCGAGCGAGCCGCTCGTCGGCCAGGCGCGTCAGCCCGATGACGATCGTGCTCGGCGTGCGTTCCCAGCCCGAGTCGCCGCGAGAGGTCTCGGTCGCGTCTGTCGCGCGGCCATCGGCCTGTTCGAGAACCGCTCGTGCACCGCGTCGCATCGCCCTCGAATGCTCGTCGCCCGCGCGGGCCGGCGCCACTGCACAAACGTCCTGCAGCACTGCACCAACGTCTAGCTCGACCTGCGCGTTCGCCCGTGACGCTTCGTCGAGCGCGCGAAACGCACCGCTGCGCGTCGGGCGTCTGCGACTCGAGCGCCGTCGTCAGCCAGCGGTGAGTCAGGCTGTCATCTGCTAATCTACATAAAGATGATCGACAAACTTGCAATAGCCGGGGAGGCGCCCGCTGAGATGCGGATCGACGTGCACCAGCACCTCTGGACCGAGCCGTTCGTCGACGCGCTTGCCGCGCGCGAGGAGCTCCCGTTCATCCGCCGCGAGCACGGCCTGACCGTCCTGTTCATCGCCGGCGAGCGCCCGTACGTGATCGACGTCGGCGGCGAGGCCGCCCTGCCGCGCGCCGAGCTGCTCGCGCGCGACGGGCTCGACCGCGCGCTGATCTGCATGTCGAGCCCGCTGGGGGTCGAGCGCCTGGCACGCGAGGACGCCGTGCCGCTGCTCGACGCCTATCACGACGGCGCGCTGGCGCTCGGCGAGCCGTTCGGCGTATGGGGCTCGCTCGCCCTCGACCGGCTCGACCCCGGCGACGTCGAGCGCGCGCTGGCGCGCGGCTGCGTCGGCATCTCGCTGCCGGCCGGCGCGCTCGCCGGGCTCGACGCGCTCGCGTCGCTGCGCCCGCTGTTGTGCCGCCTCGAGGACGTCGGCGCGCCGCTGCTCGTCCATCCCGGCCCGGGCCCCGCCAGATCGCCCACACGATCGGGTATCGGTGCGGAGCCCTCGCTGACAGACCCGCTGTGGTGGTCGGCGCTGACGCGCTACGTCTCGCAGATGCACGCTGCGTGGCTGACGTTCGTCAGCGCCGGACGCGCCGAGCACCCTCGCCTGCGCGCGATCTTCACGATGCTCGCCGGACTCGCACCGCTGCACGCCGAGCGACTCTCCTCGCGCGGCGGCCCCACGGCGCTGGGGCACGACCCGCTGACCTTCTACGAGACCTCGTCCTACGGTCGCGACTCCGTCGGGCGGGTCGGCGAGATCGTCGGCTCCGGGCAGATCCTCTACGGCTCCGATCGGCCGGTGGTCGACCCGGCCGAGCACGGTATCGCCGACGCCCTCGACTGGAGCGCCGTCGCCGATGCCACGCGCCGCGTGCTCGGCGATTGCGCGCGGTTGGACTGGGCGCCCGCCGCCGGCACGCGCGCCCCGCGCGCACTCGACATCGCGGCGCCGGGCCGCGAGGGAGCGCTCGCGCGATGAGCGCGGCCGCCCGCCTGCCGTCGGCAGCGACCGCGGTCTCGCTGACCGCGAGCACGCGATCGCGGCGCTGAGGCGCCCGCGCGGGCGCGACCTGTCACCGGTCGAGCTCGAGGCGTTCGTCCGCGAGCTCGCCGACCAGCCGGAGCTGTGGATCGACCGCGTCCGCCACGATCCGACCCAGCGCGTCTACGAGGAGCTGATCAGCGACGCGCACCTCACCGCGTGGCTGATCTGCTGGATCGACGAGCAGGACACCGGCTTTCACGATCACGACACCTCGGCCGGCGCCGTCGCCGTCGTCGGCGGGCGCGTCTGCGAGGAGCGCCTGGCGATCGGCCGCAAGCCGAGCACGCGCACGTTCGGCGTCGGCGACGCCTTTTACTTCACCGCCGCCGACATCCATCGCGTCCACCACAGTGGGGTGGACCCGGCGGTCAGCCTGCACGTCTACTCGCCGCCGCTCGCGCGGATGGGCGCCTACTCGATCGACGAGCACGGCGTGCTCGTGCGTCATACGATCGCTCCGTCTGAGGAGCTGCGACCGCTCGCCGAAGTCGCGTAGGAAAGCGCGACCCCCGGCAGGTTCCGGCGGGTGCGCTCAGCGCTTGGCGCCCGGGCGGCGCTCGACCCCGCGCTCGCCGGCGATCACGATGCTGCTGACCAGCTCGGGCTCGAACAGCCCATGATCGACGACCCCCGGCGTCTGGCTGAGCCAGTCGGCGAGCTCTCGCGGGTCGGCGACCGGTCCGACGTAGTCGGCGATCACACCCCCGTCGGGGCTGCGCGGCACGTCGCGAAGCTGGGCCGGCCCGAGGCGCGCGAGCGTCGTCTGCACGGCGAACGGCACGAGCTCGAGCGGGACCGGCGGATGCAGCCGCTGGACGAGCTTGTCGTCAGACACGATCACGACGAACCGGCGCGCGGCCGTCGCGACGATCTTCTCGCGCGTGTGCGCCCCGCCGCCGCCCTTGACCAGCCAGCCGTCCGCGTCGACCTGGTCGGCGCCGTCGATCGCGACGTCGAGCTCGCCGAGCTCGTCGAGGCCGACGATCGTGAGGCCGAAGGCGCGCGCCGCGCGCTCGGTCGCCGGCGACGTCGCCGCGCAGCGGACGTCCGCGAGCTCGCCGGCGGCGCGCCGCTCGCCGAGCGCGTCCAGCAGGTAAGCGACCGTCGTGCCCGTGCCGAGGCCGACGCGCATGCCGTCGCGGACCTCCTCGGCCGCCGCGCGCGCGGCCGCGCGCTTGTGGCGCGCGATCGCGTCCGCGTCGCTCAGGGGCGGCGGCTGCTCTGGCCCAGTCGCACGCGGGGACGCCACGGCGCGGACGTTACCGTCCCGGCACCGCCGACGAGGCTCAGGCGCTCAGGCGACTCGGGGCGGTGCAGCAGAAAGCCCTGGCCGTACGTGCAGTCGAGCTCGCGCGCGAGCGCGAGCTGGCGCTCGTTCTCGATCCCCACGGCGACGGCCTTGAAGCCGGCCTTGTGCGACAGCGCGATCATCGCCGCGACCATCGCTCGCGTCTCGCGGTCGCGCTCGAACGTCTGGACGAGCCGGGCGTCGAGCTTGAGCATGTCCAGCGGCAGGTTGCGCGGCAGCTTGATCGACGAGTCGCGCGCGCCGACGTTGTCCAGCGCGATGCCCACGCCGAGGCTGCGCACCTGCGCGAGCGTCGCCCGCGCGCGGTCGGGGTCGCGCAGGACTGCCTCCTCGGACACCTCCACGCACAGCGCCCGTCCGGGCAGCTGGAAGCGCTCGAGCTCGCGTTGCACGCGGTCGGCGAGGTCGCGCTCTGAGAGCTCGCGGGCGGACACGTTCACGGAGATCGGCATTGAGAAGTTGTGACGCCGCCACGTCGCCGCCTGCGCGCACGCCGTGTGAAGGACCCACTCGCCGATCTGGACGATCAGCTCGCTCTCCTCCGCGCGTGGCAGGAACTTGGACGGCAGCAGGTCGTCGACCCGCGATTCCTCCTCGCCATCGGGGTGCCAGCGCACGAGCGCCTCGCACCCGACCGCGCGGCCGCCGGCAAGCGGCATGATCGGCTGGTAGCTCAGCAGCAGCTCGTTCTGCGGCAACGCGCGCAGCAGCCGTTCTTCGATCTGCACGTGCGCCGTCAGCTCGGCGCGAAGGCCCTCGTCGAACACCTCATAGCGCCCGCCGCCGGCGCCCTTGGCACGGTACATCGCGACGTCGGCCTCGCGAAGCAGATCCTCCGGGTCGGCGTCGGCGTCGCCGGTCATCGCGACGCCGATGCTCGCTGGCATCGACACCTCCGTGTGGCCGATATCGAACGGGTCGCTGAGCGTCCGCACGACGCGCTCGGCGAGGGCGAGCGCTTCGCCCTCGCCCTCGATCTCGTCGCCGAGGATCACGAACTCGTCGCCGCCGAGCCGCGCGACCGTGTCGCTGTCGCGCATCATCTCCGCGAGTCGCTCGGCGATGGCGACCAGCAGCCGGTCGCCGACGTCGTGGCCGAAGTTGTCGTTGACCGCCTTGAAGCGGTCGAGGTCGACGAATAGCAGCGACACGACGCCGCCGCCGCGGCCCAGCCGCGCGAGCGCCTGGCGCGCGCGGTCCA
>DASXIJ010000075.1:0-18407 GCA_036498045.1 Solirubrobacteraceae bacterium | reverse complement strand
CGCGTGCGCCGCGCCGAACTCCTCGTGCCAGCCCTCGCCGAGGACCTGCTCTGCGCGCGCGACGACCGCGCCGACGACGGGGTTGGGCTTGACCGATCCCGCGCCGTTGCCCGCGAGCTCGATCGCGCGCTCCAGGTGCGTGTTGTCGGTGTCTGCCCTGATCGCCATGCGCATCCAGGATATCCTCGCTCAGCGCGCGCACCGCCCGCCGCGCAGGCGATACACGGTCATGCTCGGCCCCGGGCGCGCGTACGCGAGCGGGTAGTAGTCAAAGCTCCAGTCAAAGCCGAACGCGACCGCGCCGGCGCCGCGCGCGTACGGCGACGCGCGGAAGACGACTTCGCCGTCGCGCTGCAGGGCGTGGTAGTAGGCGACCGCCAGCGGCACGGCCCACCGGTCGGCGAACGCCCGGCCGGACTCGGTCGAGCCGCTGATCACCGTGCAGTAGCCGTGGCTCTCGTAGTAGCCCAGCAGCGCCGGCGCGAGCGTGCGCTCGTAGTCCTCGATCCCGACGACGTGCAGGCCGCTCTGCAGCAGCGACCCGTCGGGCGCGATCCGAGACAGCAGCGACGGGTACTTGTGCCAGCGATACGGGTTCGATTCGCCCGGCGGGCTGCCGGCGCGCTCGCGCGCCCAGACATCGGGCGAGACCGGCTCGGCGACGATCTTCGACCCGCTCGGCACGTTCGCGACGAGCCACCGGCGCACGATGTTGCGCGTGTCCGCGCGCGCCAGCACGAGGCCCGAGTGCACGCTGAACACCGTGCCCTGCGCGAGCACGACCGCGACGAGCAGCCCGCTGAGCGCGGCGGCCGCGATCGCGCCGCGGCGACCGGCTCGGCCACGGCCGCCTCCCGCGCGGCCGGGCGCGGTACCGCCGGAGTAACGGCGCCCGACCAGCCGCCCGCTCAGCGCGCCCGCGAGCTCGACGACGAAGAACGCCGCGAGCAGGCACAGCAGCGGGAAGATCGGCAGCAGCCAGCGCCCGAAGTAGCGCCCTTGAAGGCCCATGAACACGAGGAACGCGACCGGCGCGGGCACGAGCACCCAGCCGAGCACCGGTCGCCGGCGCCAGATCGCGATCGCGCCACCGAGCGCCGCGATCGCCGGCGCCCAGCCCAGGCCCCACGTGAGCGACCACAGGTAGTAGGTAAAGCCGCCGTCGCGCGGCGCGCCGAGCTTGCCCTGGGCCTGCGCCGACTGGGCCGACTGCTTGATCAGTCCGGAGTGAAAGCTCGAGTAGTCCAGCAGCGAGTACGGGTTGGCCACGAAGAACGCCACCACGGCGAGCGCTGCGGCCAGCGCCAGGCCCAGCGCCGCTGTCTTGGCGCGTTCGTCATCGACCAGGCGAACGGCGACGGCCGCGACAAGCGGGACGAGCGCGATCCCGGCCGTGTACTTCGTCGCGCACGCGAGACCCAGCCCGACGCCGGCGAGCGCGTAGTCGCGCGCGCGGCCCTTGCGCACGACGCCGGCGGTGCCGAGCAGCGACAGCGTCAGCGGCGCGAGCGTCGGCACGTCGTTGAGCGCCAGGTGCGAGTAGAACGCCGGCAGGAACGCGACCGCCTCGATCGCCGCCGCGAGCAGGCCGACCGCTCGCCCGAACAGGCGCGCTCCCGTCGCATACAGCAGCCAGAGAGCCGCAACGCCGAGCACGGCGGCGGCGACGCGGGCGAGCGTGTAAACCTCGGCCGGGTGAAGCGCGAGCGCTACGCGCGCGCCGTGCCCGCCGCCGTAGGCGATCGCGAACAGGTAGTGAAGGACGTAGGTGAACGCCGGCGGGTTGGCGAAGTAGTGCGGGTTGAGGCCGTGGCCGAACATCGCGACCGCGCGCGGCACGAAGTGGTCGGCCTCGTCGGCGTTGTACGCGTACGGCAGCCCCTGTTCGATGCCCCACAACCGCAGCCCGAGGCCGACCACCAGCACGACGCCGAGTGCAGGCCACGCCCAGCGGCGCGACAGCGACGCGGGCTGCGCTCGCGCGTCCGGCGCTCGCGCGCGCTCAGCAGCGGCCGGTTCAGCAGTTGCCATAGACCGCGTAGTAGCGGCTCGTGAAGATCCGATGGTAGCCGTCCTGCGGGATCTGGTCGCGCGGGTCGTCGCCGATGTCGACGATCGCCTCGTAGAACACGGCGCTGCCGAGCGGGAACACGGCAACGCTGCCGCGTTCGATCCTGCGCTCGAGCGCGTGCGACCCCTTGGCGACGTCGGCGCGCGCCTGGCTGCGCGCCACGATCTCGCGCTGGTTGGTCGAGTTCAGGATCCATCGCGCGTCGGGGATCAGCTTGTTGTTGGGGAGCGTCACGAGCGGACAGCGATGCAGTTCGCGGCGAACGGCCGGGTCGTGCAGCGCGACGGCCAGGCCCTTGTGGAAGTCCTCGTGATAGGCGAGCGTGTTGCGCAGGCTCGACAGGCTGAGCGTCGTCGCCGCCGACGCGACCCCGTAGGCCACGAGCAGCGCCGCACCCGCCATCCACACGCGACGCATCAGCGTTCCCGGCTCGAGCATCGCCCAGCCCCCGACCGCGACTGCGCAGAACAGCAGCAGCATCACCGACGCGCCGAGCAGGTAGCGATCGATCACCGACGCCCCTGCCGCGCCCTCGAGCACGAAGACGCCCAGCAGCAGCCCGAGCGCGACAAGCGGCGTGCGCACGCGGCGTGGCGTCAGCCAGATCGCCAGGCCGATCCCCGCGAGCGCGCCGACGATCACCGGTAGCTTGTCGATCCGAACGGCGAACGTCCAGACCGAGCCGACCACGCTGGCGATCCCCTGCGTCCGTCCCAGTTCCTGCGCGAGCCCGGCGGTCGAGTTCAGCGAGTAGAACGGCTTGCCCGTCACAACTAGGTCGACGACGATCCAGACGATCGGGCCGATCGCCGCGATCGCGACGTACTTCAGCGGCGTGCGCACGAACTCGCGCGGCGACGCGTCCCCGCGCCGGCGCCAGATCGGCCAGACGCACCACAGCCAGTAGACGCCCGCGAGCAGCCACGCGTCGGGACGCAGCAGCCCGGCGGCCGCGAGCAGGACCAGCACAGCCGTGCCCCGCCGCGGCCGTTGCACCTCGAGCACGACAGCCCACACGATCAGCGCGACGTATGAGATGTCGAGATAGCCCTGCGCCGCGAGGTTCTCCAAGAAGAAGCGGCTGAGCACGAGCAGCGCCGCGACGACGCCGACGACCGGGCCGAAGCAGATCCGCCCGAGCCGATACAGCCCGGCGACCAGCGCGACGAACGAGCCGATCGAGCCGAGCACCATCAGGCGCGCGCCGCCGTCGCCGAAGATCGAGCAGAAGGCGCCGAACGCGATCGCCAGCGGGTGCTCGGTCGGACCTCGATAGACGCGGAAGTCGGGGAGGTGCGCGTGCAGCAGGTCGCGCCCCCACAGCAGCGCGTAGAACGAGTCGTAGGTCGGGTACGTCGGGTAGACGAAGTAGCCGATCAACGCGACGACGCACATCGCCGCTAGCGCGATCGGAGCCCACGGCCACGCCCGTGCCGAGCGAAGCCGCCCCAACCGGATCGAGCCCGGTCGCCGCCGGGTGAGCGTCGCGCTTTCCATCGAGACTCGGCCGGACTCTCAGCCGGCGCCGGCGAAGCCCGCGCTGCGGGTGTCGGAACCGCCGCCGCGCTTTGGGATACTGCCGGGAGCCAAGTCTAGGCAATCGCGCCGATGAAGCTCATCATTCAGATCCCCTGCTTCAACGAGGCCGAGCAGCTCCCACAGACGCTCGCCGACCTGCCGCGCGAGGTCGCCGGCTTCGATCGGGTGGAGGTGCTCGTGATCGACGACGGCTCGACCGACGACACGGTCGCCGTCGCGCGCGCGCACGGCGTCGATCATCTCGTGCGCCTGACCAACAACAAGGGCCTAGCGGCGGGCTTCCAGGCCGGCATCGACACCGCGCTGAAGCTCGGCGCCGACGTGATCGTCAACACCGATGCGGACAACCAGTACTGCGGCGGCGACATCCCCCGGCTCGTGCAGCCGATCCTCGAAGGTCGCGCCGACATGGTCGTCGGCGACCGCGAGGTGACCGGGATCGACCACTTCTCGCCGCTGAAGAAGACGCTGCAGCGCCTTGGATCGTGGGTCGTGCGCCAAGCGTCATCGACGTCTGTGCCCGACACGACGAGCGGCTTTCGCGCGTACAACCGCGAGGCGGCGATCCAGATGCTCGTCGTCTCGAAGTTCACCTACACGCTGGAGACGATCATCCAGGCTGGCAAGCTGCTCGTCGCGGTCGACCACGTCCCGATCCGCACCAACCCGAAGACGCGCGAGTCGCGGCTGTTCCCGTCGATGGGCGCATACGTCCGCCGCAACGCTGTGTCGATCTTCCGGATCTACGCCCAGTACGAGCCGCTTCGGGTGTTCTGGAGCCTCGCGCTGGTGATCGGCCTCGGCGCGTTCGCCGTGTGGGTGCGCTTCGCGGTCGCATACGCCGAAGGCAACGGCAAGGGACACGTGCAGTCGCTGATCCTCGGCGCCGTCCTGTTCATCGCGGCCGTCGTCCTGTGGGCGCTCGGCGTGATCGGCGACCTGCTCGCGGCGCAGCGCGTGATGACCCAGAAGACGTTCGAGCGCGTGCGGCGGATCGAGCTCGAGCTCGGAGTCGCGCCTTCGCACTACGAACCGGGCGACAGTGCGACCGCCGCCGAGCGCGCGTCGGCTCTGCAGGCCGCCTCCGGAGCATCCGAACGCGCCTCCGCTCCCGGCGCGGGCGAGGCAACCGGTCAGGCGCCCGCGCGCGAGGAGGCGCTGCCCCTGTGACGGTGCGCCCGTGAGCGGCGGCGTGACCGTCTCTGACGACGGAATCGTCACCGGCAACACCTACGACAAGTACGGATCGAGCAACCCCGTCGTGCGGCGGCTGATGGCTGGGTTCGAGCGCACGCTCGATGAGCTGCTCACACGCGCGTCGCCGCGCTCGCTGCTCGACGTCGGCTGCGGCGAGGGCGTGCTCGTCCATCGCTGGGCGCTGGCGATGCCCGACCGGCGTGTCGTCGGCATCGACCTCGAGGAGGAGTCGATCCAGGCCGGCTGGGCCGAGCGCCAGGCGGCGAATCTCGAGTACCGCGCGATGCCAGCCGACGACCTGGCGTTCGCGACCGGCGAGTTCGATCTCGCGACGGCGATCGAGGTCCTCGAGCACGTGCCCGACCCCGAACGGACGCTCGCCGAGATGGCGCGCTGCGCCGAGCGCCACCTGCTCGTCTCGGTCCCGCGCGAGCCGCTGTGGCGCGCGGTGAACCTTGCGCGCGGCGCGTACATCGGCCAGCTCGGCAACACGCCGGGCCACCTCAACCACTGGTCCAAGCGCTCGTTCGCACGGATGCTTTCGCGCCACGGGCAGATCGTCGAGCTGCGCTCGCCGTTCCCCTGGACGATGTTGCTTGTCCGCCTCTAGCACCTCCGTGAATGCGCCCACGCGGGGCGGCGGGAGGCAGCGCTCATACGGCCGCGGGGCGCGGATCCTATCGCTCGGCATCGCGTCGACCGGGCTGCTGACGTTCGCGTACTTCTCGATCGCAAGCCACGTCCTCGGCGAACAGCCGGCCAAGCGGATCGACCTGCTGTGGTCGGTCATGTTCGTGATCATCTCCGTGATCTACCGGCCGATCGAACAGCTGCTCTCACGCACGATCGCCGAACGGCGAGCGCGCGGACACGCGCAGCACAGCCTGCGCGTGCCGATGGTGATCCAGGCCACGTTCGCGCTCGTCTTCCTCGTAGTCGCGCTCGCGCTGCACGACGAGCTCGTCGACAACGTCTTCGAACACCAGGAAGCGCTGTACATCGTGCTCGTCGTCGGCACGCTCGCATACGGCGCCAGTTACTTCGCGCGCGGCTGGCTCGCCGGACACGAGCGCTTCGGGCTGTTCGGCGGGCTCGTCTTGATGGAGTCTGTCTCGCGCGTCTGCTTCGCACTGGCCGTCGCGATCGGCATCGCCGAAGGCCAGACCGCCGTCGCCCTCGGAATCGCCGCGGCGCCGTTCGTCTCGCTCGTCGTCGTCCCGCTCGCGTTCGCACGCACCGGCGCCCCGCGCAGGGGCGGCTCGCGGGCGGGCGGGCGGCTCCACGCGAATCGGCGCGGGCTGTTCGGCGCGGGCTCGCCAGGCGACCGCGCCGGCGGGAGATTCGACGCGGCGATCACCGTCGACGAGGCCGACGCCGCGCTTGCGGGGCCGGGCACCGAGGGCGTCCAGGAGACTGCGGCCCACGACGACCTCTCGCTGCGCCGCGGCGGCGGGTTCGCCGTCTGGGTGTCGGGGATCATGCTGTCCGAGCAGACGCTGCTCAATGCCGCGGTGCTGACCGTCGACGCGACCTCGCCCGACCGCGCGCTCGCCGGGATCGTGTTCAACGTTCTGCTGATCGCGCGCGCTCCGCTGCAGCTGTTCCAGGCGATCCAGACGTCGCTGCTGCCCCACCTGACCGGCCTGGAGGCGACCGCCGGCCACGAGGCGTTCGCACGCGCGATCCGCACGACCGTGCTCGCGATCCTCGCCTTCGCCGTGGTCGTCGCGCTCGGGCTGCTGCTCGTCGGGCCGTTCGCGCTGCGCCATGTGTTCTTCGGGCAGGACTTCCACTACAAAGGCACCGGTCTCGCGCTGATCGGGATCGGCATGGGCCTGCATCTGACGTCCGGCGCGCTCAACCAGGCAGCGCTCGCGCGCGATCGCGCCCGCGCCGCCGCCGGCTGCTGGCTGCTGGCTGCCGCAGCTTTCGTCGGCTGGATGCTGCTGCCAGCGGTCTCCGAACAGCTGCTGCGCGCCGAGGTCGGCTACGCGGGCGCGACCGCACTGCTCGCGCTCGCGCTCACCCTCCTCTACCGGCGCGGGACGCGGCGGATCGAGCAGCGAGCGGCGGTCTGAGACACCTTCGCCCCGCCTCGGGCGGTCGGATCGCCCGCGTCGGACGTCAGCTCGCGCCGGCCGCCGCGGCGATCGCGCGGTAGGCCTCGCCCGGGTCGTCGGCGCCGAAGATCGCCGAGCCGGCGACGAACACGTTCGCCCCGGCCTGCCGGCACGCCGGCGCGGTCTGCGGATCGACGCCGCCGTCGACCTGCACGGCGACGCGTTCGCCGACGATCGCGCGCACGCGCGGCAGCTTGTCCAGCGAGTGTGAGATGAACGCCTGTCCGCCCCAGCCCGGGTTGACCGTCATGCACAGCGCCATGTCGATCGCGTCGACGATCTCGGCCAGCGCGCCGACCTCGGTCCCCGGGTTGATCGCCACGCCGACGCTCGCGCCGCTGTCGCGCACCACGCTCGCCGCGTAGGCGACATGCGGCGTCGCCTCGGCATGGATCGTGACCGAGTCGGCTCCGGCCGCGACGAAGTCGCCGACGTGGCGCTCGGGTCGCTCGATCATCAGATGGACGTCGAGCATCGCCCCCGCCTCGCGCGCCTGTCCGGCGATCCCCTCGACGACGAGCGGCCCGACCGTGATCGGCGGGACGAAATGGCCGTCCATCACGTCCACGTGGATCACACGCGCGCCCGCGGCGAGCACGTCGCCGACCTGCTCGCGCAGCCGCCCGAAGTCGGCCGACAGGATCGACGGCGCCACGCGCACGCCGCCCAACAGCTCGCGCGCGAGCTCGCTCATCGCCACGTCGCCGACGGTCGACCTGCGGTCATATGGGCTGCAGCATGGAATCGCCGCAGTGATTGCACTTGAGGATCGCGGTCGATGACATCCGCACGATCGTCGAGTGCTCGCCGCAGTTCGGGCAGACGGAGGTCAGCTCGAACCGATGCAGGCAGTAGACACAGCGATAGCGGCCGGGCAGGTTCGTCGGACGCAGCCACGGCTCACCGCAGTTGGGGCACTTCGGGCCGAGCTCGACGGCCTGCTTGGAGGTTGCGTTGCGCTCCTCGGCCACGGCTCAGCTCCGGCGCATCCGCGCGATGAAGAAGCCGGCGGTGTGATCGCGGTGGGGCAGCGTCAACACCGTGCCTACCAGACCGTCGCGCCGCGAGGCCGACCGGGCTCGCGTCGCCGACGCGATCGCGGCAACGAAGCTCCCGACGTCTGACCGGTCAGCCGCGAGATCGTCGAGGCCGAAGTCGGGGTGAGAGTTCAGGAAATCCGCGATCGCGTGCTCGTTCTCGGTCGGTGAGATCGTGCACGTAGAGTAGACAAGCACGCCCCCCGGACGAAGCGCCTCGGCGCCGGCCGCGAGAATCGCGCGCTGCGTCTGGGCCATCTGCTCGATCGCCTCGGGCGAGGCGCGCCAGCGCAGATCTGCACGCGCCTGCAGCGTGCCGAGGCCCGAGCACGGCGGGTCGACGAGCACCCGGTCGAAGACGGCGCCCTCCGGCCGTGCCCGCGCTGCATCGCCCACCTCGACGTTCACGTTGTCCGCGCGCAGGCGTCGCGCGCTCTCGCGCAGCTCGTCGGCGCGACGGGCGTTGGCCTCGACGGCGAGCACCTCGCCGCGGCCCTCCATCAGCGCCGCGAGGTGCGTCGTCTTGCCGCCGGGCGCCGCGCACAGGTCGAGCACCCGCTCGCCGGGCAGCGGCGCGAGCGCCCGCGAGACGAGCATCGCCGCGCGCGACTGCGAGACGAACGCTCCTGTGCGCCACAGCGGTGACGCATACGCGTCGAACGGGCCGTCGAGCACGATCGCCTCATCGAGCGAGGCGCTGAGGTGCGTGCGCACCGACTCGTCGCGCAGCTCGCTCGCGAGCGTCGCAGCGTCGGTGACGAGCGTGTTGACGCGCAGCGCGACCTCACCGGCAACGTTGTCGTAGGCCATCAGCGCGCGCGCATCCTCGGCGCCCAGGAGCTCCCACCACAGGCGCGCGATCCACTCCGGGTGCGAGTGCATCACCGCTGCCTGCTCAGGCGTGGCGTCGGCGAGCTCGCCCAGCAGCTTCGCAGCGCCTTCGCGGGCCGCCCGGCGCAGCACGGCGTTGACGAGTCCGTGCCCGCGGCCACCGCCCGCCTTGGCAAGCTCGACGGCGTCGCCGACCACGGCACGGTCGGGCGCGCCGGAGAGATAGAGCAACTCATAGAGGCCGAGCCTCAGCGCCGCGAGCACCGGCGCGTCGAGCCGGCCGACCGGACGCCCGGCGAGCCGCTCGATCAGGTGGTCGAGCGTCCCCTTGCGCTGCACCGCGCCATAGGCGAGTCGCATCGCGAGCGCGCGGTCGCGGCGGTCGAGCGACGCCGCCTCAGCGTGCAGGGCGAGGTCGGCGTACGCGCCTCGCTCGAACACGCGGCGCACGACGGCGAAGGCACAGCGGCGCGCGGGCGCGATCGCTCTGCTGGGGCTGCTCGCCACGGAGGTCATGATCGACGATCGCGCTAGCCCGCGCGAACCGCGCGAGCGGGCGCGAGCACGTCGGCGAGATCGTCGGCGAGCCGCCCGGACTCCTGCTCGGACAGCGTCGAGATCGTGATCCGAATCGCCGGCGGGCTGGCCGCCAGGCGGTATGGCGCGCCGGGCGCGACGACCCAGCCGCGCGCCGCGAGCGCGCCGACGACGCCGGTCTCGTCGGCCACGGTCACCCACACGTTCAGCCCCGAGCTCCCGGTCGCCGCGACACCACGCCCGCTCAGCGCGCGCAGCAGGCCCGTGCGGCGCGCGGCGTACGTCGCGCTTGCGCGCTCGACCAGCTCGAGGACATGTGGGTCGCGCCACAGCCCGAGCACGAGGCGCTGGAGGATGTGGCTGACCCAGCCCGGCCCACACTGCTGGCGCCCCTGTACGCGTGCGAGCGTCTGCGGGTCGGCGGCGAGCAGCGCCAGTCGCAGGTCCGGCCCGAGCGCCTTGGCGACCGAGCGCGTTGCCGCCCAGCGCTCGCGCCCGGCGAGCGTCGTGTGCAGCTCGCACCCGGCGACGTCTCCGAGATGGTCGTCCTCGATCACCAGCGCGTTCGGCGCGATCGCGAGCGCCTCGCGCAACTGCTGCGCGCGTGACGCGTCGAGCGCCGCGCCGGTCGGGTTCTGTCCGCGCGGCGTCAGCACCACCGCGCTCGCCCCCCGCGCCAGCGCGGCGGCGAGCTGCTGCGGGCGCATCCCGTGCTCGTCGACCGCGACAGGGTCGAGCGCCAGCCCGCGGGCCCGCAGCAGGTCGAACAACGCCACGTAGCCCGGGTTCTCGACGGCGACGCGGTCGCCCGGCCGCACGTGTGCGTCGAGCGCCCGCTCGATCCCGTCGAGCGCGCCGCTGACGACGCACGGCGCGTCTCCTTCGATCCCGTCGGCGGCGAAGCGCTCGCGCGCAAGTTGCGCGAGCTCTCCCAGCGCCGCAGGCTCGCCGTAAAGGCGCGCCGGCAGGTTGGTGCCGGCGAGCGCGCGCTTGAGGTCGGGCAGCAGCGCCGGATCGGGATTGCCCTGCGAGAGGTCGCGCGCCCCGGCCGGCACCGGCAGGGGCGCGCGCATCGAGCCGATCGGCGGCCGTTCGCCGACGCGCGTGCCGCGGCGTGGCTCGCTGATGACGACGCCGCGCCGGCGCAGCTCGCCCAGCGCTGCCGCTACCGTCACCGGGCTGAGCGCGACCTCTGCCGCCAGCCGCCGCACCGACGGCAGGCGCTCGCCGGGCGACAGCTCGCCACTCGACACCGCTCGCTCGATGCACTCGACGAGCGCCGCGGCGCCTCCGCCGGATGTGATCCGGTACTGTTTCAGAGCAGACATCGATCTGTACTATTACAGACAGGAGGGACACGATGGAGCGGACCGCCGCGCCGGCTTTCTCCGACCGTGTTCGGCTGAGGCGAAAGCGCGAGCGCGGACGCCACGACCGCGACACGATCGACGCGATCCTCGACGAGGGGCTGATCGCGCACATCGGGTTCGTCGACGACGCCGGCCAGCCGTTCGTCCTCCCCACGCTGCACGCGCGCAACGGCGATGTCGTCTACCTGCACGGGTCAAGTGCTAGCCGCACGCTCCGCGCCCTGCGCGACGGCGCCCAGGTCTGCCTGACCGTCTCGCTGCTCGACGGCCTCGTGCTGGCGCGAGCGGCGATGCACCACTCGGCCAACTACCGCTCGGCGATGCTGCTCGGTACGGCCCGGCCGGTCGACTCGCCAGCCAACAAGCTTGCCGCGCTGGAGGCGATCGTCGAGCACATCGTGCCCGGGCGCTGGAGCGAGGTGCGCCACCCGACAGACAAGGAGCTGAAGGCGACCTCGGTGCTCGAGCTGCCGATCGACGAGGCTTCCGCGAAGGTTCGCAGCGGACCGCCGATCGACGATGAGGACGACTACGCGCTGTCCGTCTGGGCCGGCGTGGTCCCGCTCACGAGCGAGCCAGGCGCGCCCCAGACCGATCCGCGAATGGATCGCGACCTCCCGGTGCCGGCTTCGGTGCTGCGCTACGAGCGCGTCTCGAGACCGTGACCGCGCAGATACGCCTCGCCGGTCATCGGCCGGCCACCGGGCGGCTGCACGACTCGCAGCTCGAGCGCGCCCTCGGCGCACGCGAGCAGTAGGCGTCCGTCGGCGACGATCACACCGCGCGCACCGAGCTCGGTCTCGTCCTCTGGCGCAAGGGCAGCCTCGTGTACCCCGATCAGAGTGCCGTTCGCGAGCGCGACCCGCGCGCCGATATGGGGATGCAGAGCGCGGACGACGCGCTCGAGGACGACCGCCGGAAGCTGCGGATCGAGCGTTCGATCGGCGGCGTCGATCTTCTCGGCGTAGGTCGCCGCGCGCTCGTCCTGCTCGACGAACGCCAACGGCGTCCCTTGTGCTTTCGCATCCAGCGCCCGCAGCAGCAGGTCCGCACCCAGCTCGCTCAGCCGCGGGGCGAGCGAGCCGTAGGTGTCGTCGGGGTGGATCGGCTCCTCGGCGGCGAGACAGACAGGACCGCTGTCCAGGCCGGCGGTCAGCCGCAGGATCGACACGCCCGTCAGCTCGTCGCCGGCCATGATCGCGCGCTCGATCGGCGCAGCGCCGCGCCAGCGCGGCAGCAGCGACGGGTGGACGTTGAGCAGCTCGTGCGACGACAGCAGCGGCTCCTTGATCAGCGCTCCGAACGCGCACACGACAACCGCATCGGGGCGGACGGCGTCGATCGCCGCCACGGTCTGCGCATCGTTGACGCTCGACGGTTGGGCGAGCGTCAGGCCGAGCGCGCGCGCGGCCTCGGCGACGGGCGGCGACGCGAGCTGGCGGCCCCGCCCGCGCGGACGGTCAGGGCGGGTCAGCACGAAGATCGGCCGGTGGCGCTCGCTCTGCGCCAGGCGCTCGAGAATCGCCGCGGCGAACTCCGTGGTGCCGAGAAAGACGACGCCCAAGACGCGCGCCGCGCCGCTAGGCCGCGGCCGCCTCCTGCGCCTCGCGCATCGCGCGCATCGCCTCCTTGCGCGCCTCGCGCGAGATGCGATCGAGGATCAGGACGCCGTCGAGGTGATCGACCTCGTGCTGGATCACGCGCGCCGTGAGACCGTCGGCCTCGACCTCCAGCGCATCACCGTCGGGATCCTGCGCCCGGACGCGCACGCGCGCTGCGCGCTCCACCTCGACGTGCACGCCCGGAAGGCTGAGGCATCCCTCTTCGGCGATCTCGAGCTCCTCGCTGCGCCACTCGATCACAGGGTTGACGAGCGCCGTCAGCGGGTCTTCGGGATACGCGCGGTAAACGAGCACCCGGTGCAGCACGCCCAGCTGGGTCGCCGCCAGCCCCACGCCGAGCGCGTCGTGCATCAGCTCGCCCATCCGCTCGACCTCGCGCCGCAGCGCCTCGTCGAAGCGCTCGATCGGGAGCGCCTTGGCTCGCAGGACCGGATCGCCGAGCTTGCGCACGAACCGCAGCGCGTGATCGCGGCGTTCGCGCGTCTCGGCGTCGAGCTCCTCCGGCTCTGGCGCGTCCTCCTCGCGCTCGACCTCGACGTCGGCGTCCTCGGACGCCGGCGTCGGCAGCTCTTGCAGTCCCGGCGCGTCGGGTGCTTCGTCGTCTGGGTCCACCAGGCCAGTCTATGAGAGCCGCGCGCGGCGGACGAGGCCGTCGGGCGACTAACGCCGCGGCCTGACGATCAGCGACTGCGAGCGCGAGAACGCGACGCCGCCGCGCGCGGACTGGAAGGTCAGGACGAGCGTCACCGGAACTCCGCGGCGTTGGCGCAGGGCTCGCCTCAGCGCTTTCAGCCCCGACGCGCTCGGCCTCAGCGTCACTCGCACTCTTCCCGCGGCGAACGCCTTGGAGCCGCTCGCGTAGACGATCGTCGCTGGCAGGCACCTGCCCGCGAGCCTGATCCGCGGCTTGCGGCACACGCTCGACGCGAACGCGCCGAACCGGCCGTTCGGGAAGGTCGCGCGGAAGCTGAACGTGCCCGCGTCGAGTACCGACGTGGTCAGCGTCACCATTCCGGTCTTCTGGTCGACGACCGCGGTCGCTGCCGCGAACGTGCTGCGGCGCGTCACGCTCGCCACCGCCGATGGTGCCGCCGGCGGCGGCGCGACGGCAACCGGCGTCGGCGCGGGCGCAGCGCCGACCACGATCGTGTGGCTCGCGGCGGGACCGGTCGTGTTCGTCAGTCGGTCCCTCGGCGTCATCGTCACGGTGAATTCGCCGGCCGTCGCGTACGTGTGCTGAACCGACACGCCCGCGGCGCTGGCCCCGTCGCCGAAGCTCCACGTCGGTTGAATCGCCCCATAGGCGTCGGCCGCGCTCGCAGTGAACGACGCGGGGACCCCGGCGATTGTGCCTGACGGCGCCACGAACGAACCGGCGCCGAGCGAGAGCGGCTGCATGCGACACGCCCTGGCGGCGTTGTCCCACTCGCTTTGGAGGTAGTAGTGGCCGGTGTTGATCGCCTGGTTGAAAAGCGTTCCTTCCGCTGCGAGGCCGCCGAGCACCGGCAGAAACGAGTTCGGGTCTCTGCCCTCCCCGCTGGGCGGCCCGTCCACGCCGTTGCACTTGTCGCCGATCTCGAGTCCACGCGCGTCGACCCACGCCGTCTCGACGCCGACGAGCGGATCGGTTACGGCCTCGATGTACTCGTGGCTGATGTACTTCAGCGCTACGTCGGCAAAACGCGTTTCGCTTCCTTTGCCATTTGCGTTGTCGGGGTTCGGCTGCTGAATCGCCGTGTGCCCATCGTCTTGGCACCCCTTCGTGTCGGCGACGCCATCCAACAGCGAGAACGGGATCGTCGCGTAGATGATCTCGCCGGACGTGCCGGGTTCGATGTAGCTGTGGTAGGCGCAGAAGAAGTTGTTCGAACAGACCTGTTCGACGACGCCGAGCGTGATTTCCGCTTCTTCTTCGAGGCACGTCGCGATCCTGTGCGGGAGGAGGAGCAGGTAGAGCTGTGTCGGGCCGACCGGAAGTTGCCTGGCGGTGATGAACCTCGACAGCTCTTCCTGCACGCCGGCGTCGAGCAGACACTTGGTATAGGGCGGTCCTGGGTCGCCACCCGGCGCAGCAGCGCATTCGTCCGGCGGAAACGCGTCCGTGTCAACTTGCGGAGTCGCCGCCGTCGAGGCGTAGGTGGCGTTGCCCGTACCGTCCGTGTACTGCGCTGCGACTGCGAAGACGTTGCTCGGCAGCCCGCTGTCGTGCGCGACGTCGCCGAAGAATTCGTCCACGATCGCCTTGGTCGCTTCTGTGAATTCTTTGTTCGGATCCCAATAGATCACGTGCGTCGTCACGCCGTGCATGACCGGCCCGTTTTCGAAGTTCACCAGTTGGGTGCCGCCGAGCGGTCCCACGTCGTAGGGCGACGCCAATGGTGCAGTCGAGAGCGATGATTGGCGTCGCGCCTCATATGCCGAGACGAGCTGTGTTTCTTGCACTCCAGTGATCGGGGTGATCCCGTAGCCGTGGCCGCCGAGGTTCGCGACCACCGCGGCCGCCGGCGCCGCGCCGATGCCGAGCGCGACGAGCGCGCCGAGCGCACAGACGGTTGCGACGCCATTCGCGGCCAGCGATCTCAAAGCTCCCCCGATCAAGCGGCCCGATGAAGAAGAAGTCCCTCGATCAACCATACAGCGCACCCCGGTTATCGAGATCGGCGCCGAGGACCGAAACGCGACGCGCGCCGGCGTGGACCTATTGCGGATCGACGTCGACGCTGAAGTGGACCCCCTGGTGCTCGCGTGCGGCGGCGACTTGGCTCACTGCCTCCCCGACCGCGCGGACAGCGGGGCGGCGCTGCGCGGCCTTGACCACGAGCGACTCGCGCTCGCGCCCGCGGAGACGGAACAGCGACGCCGGGCCGAGCACCGAGCGCGGGCCGTCCGCGGGCGGCGCGAGCCCGAGCAGCCCGCGGACAGCCGTTGCCGCCTCACGTGCGCGGGCGGACTCCTCGGCCGAGCAGACGACCCTGATCAGATGCGAGAACGGCGGATAGTCCAGCGCGCGGCGGCGGTCGAGCTCACCGGCGAGAAAGCCATCGCTGTCGTGTCGAGCGGCATGCACGATCGCGCGCGCCTGCGGCGCGATCGTTTGCACGAGCACGTGACCGTCGCGACCGCGCCCGACGCGCCCGGCGAGCTGAGCTATCAGCGAGAACGTCCGCTCCTCGGCCCGGAAGTCGGGGAACCGAAGCGTCGCGTCGGCGTCGAGCACGACGCCGAGCGTGACATCCGGGAAGTCATGGCCCTTGGCCACCATCTGCGTCCCGATCAGGACGCCGGACTCTGCCCCCTCGAACGCCCGCAGCAGCGCACCCGCGGCCCCGTCGGCGTCGCTCGCCCCCGTCGGACCGCCGCCGCGCCCCTGGCGGTGGCCGGCGCCGGCGACGGCGGTCGCCGTCACGTCGGCGTCGAGACGGAAGATCGGGAAGTCGCCACCGTCGAGCACGCTCGTCAGCTCGTGCTGCAAACGCTCGGTGCCGACGCCGTGGCGCGCGACCGAGATCGAGCCGCACTCGCGACAGCGCTCGGGCGCCGCCTCGCGATGGCCGCAGTGGTGACACGCGACGAAACCGCCGCCACGGTGCAGCACCAGCGCGACGTCGCAGTGCGGGCAGCTCCACACCAGCCCGCACGAGCGACACGACAGGAAGTTCGACCAGCCACGGCGGTTGAGGAGCACGATCGCCTTGCCGCGCGCGTCGCGGACGTCGGCGAGCGCCTGCGCCGTCCGCGGGTGCAGGCCGTGATTCTCGTCGCGCATGTCCAACACGTCGACGGGCGGAAGCGGCCGTCCGTCGACGCGTCGCGGCAGCCTCGAAGCGGGCAGGCGGGCGCTCTCGGCGCGCGGCGTCGCGCTGCCGATCAGCAACACGGCAGCGCTGCGACGAGCGCGCTCGGCGGCGACGTCGCGCGCGTCGTAGC
This sequence comes from Solirubrobacteraceae bacterium, assembly GCA_036498045.1. Lineage (GTDB taxonomy): Bacteria > Actinomycetota > Thermoleophilia > Solirubrobacterales > Solirubrobacteraceae > Palsa-744. Next base: position 2,156 of record DASXIJ010000075.1, on the reverse strand, counting down.
GCGGGTCGCCTTCGTGCTTGTAGGAGGACTCGTGCTCCTCGTCGACCACGATTAGCCCGAGATTCTCGATCGGCGCGAACACGGCTGAGCGCGGCCCGACGCAGATCCGCGCCCGCCCCTCGCGCAGCCTCCGCCATTCGGCGTAGCGCGCTGCCCCGCGCAGCTGCGAGTGCAGCACCGCCACCGTGTCACCAAAGCGTTCGACGAAGCGACCGACCGTCTGCGGGGTCAGCGCGATCTCCGGGACGAGCACGATCACCCCGCGTCCATGCGACAGCGCCGCCTCGGCCGCACGCAGGTAGACCTCGGTCTTGCCCGATCCGGTGACGCCGTGCAGCAGCCGCGCGTCCGCCTCTCCGGTTGCGAGCGCCGTGGCCACTGACGCCAGCGCCGCGTCCTGCTCGGCGTTCAGCGCATGCGGCTTCGGCGCGCGAGCGCCGACGGGCAGCTGGCGCGCGGGCACGACGTCGCGGCGGCGTCGCCCGCTCAGGCGGCGTGCGGCTCCCGGCGGCAGCACGAGCGAAAGCGCGCGCGCGAGCGTCGAGCAGTACTCCTCGGCGATCCAGCCGGCGAGCGCGACCATCTCGGCCGGGACGCCGAGCTCGAGCGCCCGCAACGGCGCGAGCAGCTTGCCGGCGGCCACGTCGCTGGAGTCGGCCAGGCCGACGACGACCCCGAGCACCTCGCGGCGGCCGAACGGGACGACGAGCATCGAGCCGACGTCGACGGCGCCGCCGCGCAGCTCCTCGGGAAGCCGGTAGTCGAACGGCCCGCGCAGCGCACGGGTGGTCGTCATCGGCTCGACCTGGGCGATCGAAGGCATCGCCCGGACCCTAGAGCCGGTGCCGGACTACGCCCCCGCGGCCGCCTTCAGCGCCGCCGCCTTGTCCGTGCGCTCCCAGGTGAAGTCATGGTCGTCGCGGCCGAAGTGACCGTAGGCGGCCGTCTTCTGATAGATCGGGCGGTGCAGTTTGAGCTCCTCGCGAAACGACCCGGGACGCAGGTCGAAGACCTCGTCGACCGCTCTTGCGATCTGCGCGCGCCCGATCGTCTCGGTGCCGAACGTCTCGACCATCACCGAGACGGGGTGCGCGACGCCGATCGCGTAGGCGACCTGCACCTCGGCCCGGTCGGCGAGCCCGGCGGCGACGATGTTCTTCGCCACCCACCGCGCCGCGTACGCCGCGGAGCGGTCGACCTTCGACGGGTCCTTGCCCGAGAACGCGCCACCGCCGTGGCGCGCCATCCCGCCGTAGGTGTCGACGATGATCTTGCGCCCGGTGAGCCCGGCGTCGCCGACGGGGCCGCCGATCACGAACCGGCCGGTCGGGTTGACGAGGAAGTTCTTGCGCAGCTTGGTCGAGTCGTAGAGCTCGCGCGGCAGGATCGGCTCGACGACGTGCTCCCACAGGTCATCCGGGATCAACGACTCGGCGCCCTCTCCGTGTTGCGTGGAGATCAGCAGCTTCTCGATCTCCACCGGGCGGCCATCGCGGTAGCGGACGCTGACCTGCGTCTTGCCGTCAGGACGCAGGTAGGTCAGCGTCCCCGCCTTGCGCACGGCGGCCAGGCGTTCGGCCAGCCGGTGCGCGAGCGAGATCGGCAACGGCATCAGCGCGTCCGTCTCGTTGGTCGCGTAGCCGAACATCATCCCCTGGTCTCCCGCGCCAGCGACGTCGAGCTCGTCGTCGTCGCTGGCGTCGGTGCGCGCCTCGTAGGCCTTGTCGACGCCCTGGGCGATGTCCGGAGACTGCTTGTCGATCGCGTTGAGCACAGCGCACGAGTCGGCCGAGAAGCCAAGGTCCGCGTCGGTGTAGCCGATCTTTCGCACCGTCTCGCGCGCGATCTCCTGGATGTCGACGTACGTCTCGGTCGAGATCTCGCCCGACACGACGATCAGGCCGGTGTTGACAAGCGTCTCGCACGCCACGCGGCCATACGGTTCGTCGGCCAGCACGGCGTCGAGCACGCCGTCTGAGATCTGGTCGGCGATCTTGTCGGGGTGCCCCTCGGTCACGGACTCGGAGGTGAACAGGAATTCGTTGTCTGAGTACTCGGTCATGTTCGCGACGGTCGGCTCCAGGGTCGGCATCGGGACAGGGTCGGGCAAAAGCCGGGCAAGTCTAGGCGAACGCGCTCGCTCAGCGCGATCCCGC
>DASXIJ010000074.1:0-4783 GCA_036498045.1 Solirubrobacteraceae bacterium | reverse complement strand
CCCCTTGGCGCCCGAGCGCATCGCGCTCGTCAACGCGCGCTTCATCGCTCGGCGGAACGCGACGCGGTTCTGCAGCTGCTCGGCGATCGACTGCGCGACGAGCGAAGCGTCGAGCTCGGGGCGCTTGATCTCGAGGATGTTGACCTTGATCTGCTTGTTCGTGAGTTTGTGCAGGTCGCGGCGCAGCGCGTCCACTTCGCTGCCGGACTTGCCGATCACGATCCCCGGACGCGCCGTATGGATGTTGACCTCGAGTTCGTTTGAGTCCTTGCGGATCGTGATGCTCGACAGGCCGGCGTGCGCGAGCTTGGTCGTGATGTGCTCGCGGATCTTGACGTCCTCGGCGAGGTACTCGGCGAAGTGGCGTTCGTTGAACCAGTTCGACTTCCAGTCGTGGATGTAGCCCACGCGCATCGCCTCTGGATGAACCTTCTGTCCCATTCTCTGTCTCTCTAGCGGTTTCTCTTGGTCGTGCGGCGGGCGGTATCGGTGGTCAATGCGATCGTCAGGTGGCTCGTGCGCTTGCGAATCGGCGTCGCACGGCCCATCGCGCGCGGCCTGAAGCGCTTGATCGTCGGTCCCTCGTCGGCATACGCCTCGCCGACGATCAGGTCGTCCTCGAGCAGCTCGTGGTTGCTCTCGGCGTTTGCGACCGCGGACTCGAGTAGCTTGCTCCAGTCGCGCGCCACCTCACGAGGCGTGAACGCGAGGATAGCGCGTGCCTCCTGCACCGACTTGCCCCGCAGGTGTCCGCAAATCATGCGCGCCTTGCGCGCCGATGTGCGCACGTAGCGCGCCCGCGCGCGCACGACGCGACGGCGCGGTTTGTCAGACGCTTTCGCGCGAGCCTTCCGGCCATCGGCGGCTGGCGCTTTGGCGGCCGGCGCTTTTTTGGCAGCGGGTTTCTTGGCGGCTTTGGTCGCCGGCGGCTTGGCGGCCTTCCCGGCCTCGCCGTCGCCGGCTTTCGCGCTCGCTTTCGCGTCGGCGGGTTTCGCGTCGGTCGCTTTCTCGTCGGTCGCTTTCGCCTCTGCGCCTTTGGCCGACTCGTCGGTCGCTTTCGCCTCTGCGCCTTTGGCCGCTTTGCCGGGTTTTTTGACGCGCGGTTTTCTCACCGACCGTTTGCTCGGGGCCGGCTGCTCCTCGGCGGTCACGTCGTCGCGCTCGTCGTCGGCGCTCATCTGACTCGTCCTGAGCCGGCGTGCCCGCGGAACATGCGCGTCGGCGCGAACTCGCCGAGCTTGTGCCCGACCATCGACTCGCTGATGAACACGGGGACGTGTTTCTTGCCGTCGTGCACGGCGATCGTGTGGCCGACCATCTCGGGGAAGATCGTCGATGCGCGTGACCATGTGCGCAGCATTTTCTTGTTGTTGGCCGCGTTGAGCGCCTCGATGCGGTTCATCAGGCGCTCTTCGACCCACGGGCCCTTCTTGCTGGAGCGGCTCATCGATACACCTCACAATCCATGGACACGTAGGCCAAGCCGGGCAAGGACGCAGGGAGCGTGGCCTGCCGATCGTCGATCGACGGGATCGCCGATCGGCCAGCAGGCGAGCGACCGAGGACGCCGATCCGGCGCCGGCATACGTGGCCATGGCGGCTCATCGGCCCCTGCCCTTCCCTCGGCGTCGACCGCGCACGATGTACTTGTCCGAGCCCTTGTTCTTCTTGCGCGTGCGGTAGCCGAGCGTCGGCACGCCCCACGGCGTGACCGGGTGGCGGCCGGCGGTCGTCGAGCCCTCGCCGCCTCCGTGCGGGTGGTCGACGGGGTTCATCGCGGTCCCGCGCGTCTGCGGGCGCACGCCCATATGGCGCTTGCGCCCGGCCTTTCCGACCTTGACGTTCTGGTGATCTGTGTTGCCGAGCGTGCCTACCGTCGCGCGGCACTCGGCGCGGACCATCCGCATCTCGCCGGACGGCAGGCGCAGCGTGGCCATGTCGCCGTCCTTGGCCATCAGCTGGACCGACGCGCCTGCGGAGCGGGCCATCTGGCCGCCGCGGCCAGGCTGCAGCTCGACGTTGTGGACGACCGTGCCGACGGGCATGCGCGCAAGCTCGATGCAGTTGCCGACGGCGATGTCGGCGCCCTCGCCCGAGGCGACCATCATCCCGACGGTCAGGCGTTGCGGCGCGAGGATGTAGCGCTTCTCGCCGTCGACGTAGTGCAGCAGCGCGATGTACGCAGAGCGGTTGGGGTCGTACTCGATCGCTGCGACCTTCGCAGGGATCCCATCCTTGCGGCGCTTGAAGTCGACCCGGCGATACGCGCGCTTGGCGCCGCCGCCGCGGTGACGGGCGGTCTTGCGCCCGTGGGCGTTTCGCCCGCCGCTCTTCTTCAGCCCTTCGACGAGCGTCTTCTCGGGCTTTGACTTCGTCACCTCGGCGAAGTCGGCGTAGGAGACGAAGCGACGTCCGGGGCTGGTGGGCTTTGGCTTGCGAATCGGCATGTCAGCTGTCCAGCGCGGCGAGACCTTGGAAGATCGGGATCGTCTCGCCCTCGCGCACCTGGACGATCGCCTTCTTCCACTTGCGCGTGCGCCCGCTGGTGGTGCCGCGGCGCTTGGGCTTTGACTTGACGCTCGCGGTGCGGACCTCGACGACGTGAACATCGAACAGCGCCTCGACGGCCTGCCGGATCTGAGTCTTGTGCGCTTCGTGGTGCACGCGGAACGTATAGCGGTGAAGCCCCGAGAGGATGTAGCTCTTCTCCGAGACGACCGGGCGGATGATCACCTGCGAGTGGTCCATCACGCCGCCTCGGGTGCTTTCTCGTCGCGAGCGCTTGGCTGTGCGGCGCGGGCGGTCAGCTCGTCGAGCGCGCTCTGGGAGACGAGCAGCGACGCGGCGCCGAGCAGGTCGGTCACGCCGACGCCGGCGGCCGTCAGCACTGCGACGCGCGAGAGGTTGCGGAAGGAGAGCGCGGCTGTCGACTCGTCGGCGCCGAGCACGACGAGCGTCGGCGAGTCCTGGCCCCAGTCGTCGAGGAGGTCGAGCGCCTGGCTCGTCTTCGGCGCGTCGAACACGCCCGCGTCGAGCACGGCGAGCGAGCCGCGCCCGGCGTGCAGCGAGAGCGCGCTGCGCAGTGCCGCGCGCTGCTCCTTGCGGTTGACCTTGAACGTGTACGAGCGCGGTTGCGGGCCGAACACGGTGCCACCGCCGGTCCAGATCGGCGAGCGGCTCGACCCCGCACGCGCGCGGCCGGTGCCCTTCTGGCGCCACGGCTTGGCGCCGCCGCCTGAGACCATCCCGCGCGTTTTGGTCGCGGCCGTGCCGCGACGTCGAGCGGCCTGCTCGGCGCGCACGCTCTGGTGCACTAGCGGACCGCTGAAGCGCGCGCCGAACGCGCCGTCGTCGAGTTTCACCTTCTTGCTCTGGCCGAGCAGCGGGGCGTCAGGCATCGGTGCGCACCTCCACGACGCCGCCGCGCGGGCCGGGGACCGAGCCGCGCACGAGCAGCAGGTTCTGCTGCTCGTCGATCGAGACGATCTCCAGTCCCTTCTGCGTGACTCGCTTGTTGCCCATCTGGCCGGGACCGCGGATCCCCTTCATCACACGCGCGGGAGTCGCCGACGCGCCGATCGAGCCGGGAGCGCGGACGTTGTGCGACCCGTGCGACTTCGGCCCGCTGGCGAAGTTGTGGCGCTTGATCGTCCCCTGAAAGCCCTTGCCCTTGGAGGTGCCCGAGATCTTCACGCGCGCGCCCACCTCGAACGCCTGCACGGTGACGCTCTCGCCCAACTGCAGCTCGCCGGCCTCGTCGCGGAACTCGACGACGTGGCGCAGCGGCGGAGCGTCTGCCTTGCGCAGGTGGCCGAGCTCGGCTTTTGAGAGGTGCTTCTCGCGCGCCTGGCCGAACGCGAGCTGCACGGCTTCATAGCCGTCGCGCTCGAACGTACGAACCGCCGTCACCGGGCACGGGCCGGCCTGCAGGACGGTCACGCGCGCGACGCTGCCGTCGTCCTGGAACACCTGGGTCATGCCGAGCTTCTTTGCGAGGATGGCGGACATAGCAAGCGGAGGAAGCCGGGTCTGGTTTTCAGGTGGCGAGACGGATCTCGATGTCCACGCCGGCCGGCAGGTGGTCGAGCCGCTGCAGCGAGTCGACCGTCTTCGGCGTCGGCTGGTGGATGTCGATCAGTCGCTTGTGCGTGCGGATCTCGAAGTGCTCGCGCGAGTCCTTGTCCTTGAACGGCGAGCGGATCACGCAGTAGACGTTCTTCTCGGTCGGCAGCGGCACGGGGCCGGACACGCTCGCGCCGGTGCGCGTCGCCGTCTCGACGATCTCCTTCGCCGCGGACTCGATCGCCGACGTGTCATACGCCTTCAGGCGGATCCGGATCTTGTTCTGCGTGGCCGATGCCATGTGGTCTCTGTCTGCTCTGTTTCGGTTTCGGTTTCGATCTCTGCTGCGGGCTGCTCGGTGCGGACGCCTGTCGCGCTGACCGGCGACCCCGGCGGCGGCCAAACCCCCGCCGGGGGCTTCGTTTCGTCGTATCGGACTGCGAATGACGCCGCCCCGAAGGAGCGGCGGGTGCTACTGAATGATCTCGGTGACCACGCCTGAGCCGACCGTGCGACCGCCCTCCCTGATGGCGAAGCGCAGCCCCTGGTCCATCGCGATCGGCTGGATCAGCTCGATCTCCATCTGGACGTTGTCTCCGGGCATGACCATCTCGACGCCCTCGGGCAGCTTGGCCACGCCGGTGACGTCGGTGGTGCGGAAGTAGAACTGCGGCCGGTAGCCGGTGAAGAACGGGGTGTGGCGTCCACCCTCCTCCTTCTT